>JAQSWO010000026.1 GCA_029266595.1 Gammaproteobacteria bacterium | reverse complement strand
TAGCAATGCGATATCATCTAAGCTTTTTATATTAAACAAACTAGACCTCTCTACACTTCTATCAAAATCGCACCGCCCTGACCTCCCCCAATACACAGGGCGGCGATACCACGTTTCGCCCGGTTGCGCCTTAACACATCCAACAAATGCAACACAATGCGCGCGCCACTACTACCCACAGGATGCCCTAATGCAATTGCACCACCATCCACATTTAACCTTTCTTGATCTAGAGAACCCATGGCTTTATCTAAACCAAGATAATGGTGGCAGTAATCCTTATCTTCCCATGCAGCTATACAGGCTAACACCTGAGCAGCAAAGGCTTCGTTAATTTCCCAATAATCGATGTCGGATAAATTTAAGTTATTGCGCGTTAATAGTGGTGTAGTCGCATGAACAGGCCCTAACCCCATTTCTCCTGGCGCTAATGCACGCCAACAACTGTCGACCACCGTCCCTAATACCGGCAGCTTATAGTATTCAATTGCCTCTTCACTGGCCAAAAGCAGCATTGCCGCACCATCTGTCACTTGAGAGCTATTTCCCGCTGTCACTGATCCAAAACGCTTATCAAAATAAGGTTGAAGTTTTGCCAAAGCTGCCATGCTGCTACCTGGTCTAACTCCATCATCTTTTTCAAAGGCTTTTCCTGCTACCGAATAAACTGGTGTCACTTCCTTGAGAGCCCCATTTTCCTGAGCTCGCGCTAAACGATGATGGCTACGTATGGAAAATGCGTCCATCTGCTCTCGGGTGATATTAAATTTATAAGCGAGATTTTCCGCCGTCTCTCCCATATTTAAACCAACAACTGGGTCAGATAATCCTCGAATAAGCGCAATAATGGGCTTCAAAAACTGAGGACGGAAACTTACGATACTTGTTAACTTTTGAGCGAATCCTTTAGACATGCGTACATCAGCTAGCCACCTCACCAAATCAGGGCGCCATAGCAAAGGCGCTTGGCTCATCGCCTCCGTTCCTCCAGCCAAAACCAAATTGTGTCTACCTGTAGCAATATCCTGCACAGCACAATCAATGGCTTGCATACCTGAACCACAATTACGCTGCACAGTCCAAGCCGGCACGGTCCGCCCACAGCCCAACCGTAATGAAATGATACGTGCAATATTCGCTTCATTTTCACTGGGCATGACGCAGCCCATAATGACTTCGTCTATGTCACTGGGAGAAAATGGTTGACGCAGTAACAGTGTTTTTCCAGCACTTACTGCTAAATCGGATGCTGAAAATTCTCCTGGCTTACCACGCGCCTTTAGGAAGGGAGTGCGAGCACCATCAACGATATAGACTTTACGTGGTTGATAGGCATGTGCTGGTTTAGTTGTTGACATAAGTTAGCTCCATTAAAGCTTGTCGAAAACATCTACTTTCATGGCATCTGCATGCAATGCCGCAAATCTGCGTAGTGCGCTGAGTTCCTGCTCAGAAAATACCTCTGTCTTCGAAATTGTCTCAATTTGCTCCGATAATACTACATGTCTGGGGATACCTAGCTCTTGAACGATTTCTTGCAGTCTTTGGCGCAGCAGTGCAGTTTCTTCCGACGCTTTAAGTGCATCTTCTATACGCCTTAGTGCATCATGCTTATCTTTACCCACCACACAAAACTCAGTAATACGATCTCGTTGCTCGGATGTCTTTTGCATGGCCGCTGCAATCTCATGCCCCAAAATATCTTGAGGTGGGTAGTAAGATGCACCCCAAGGGAAGATGGTACGGTAAACAAGACATCCTAACCATCTAGGACTAAGATTTTGCGATAATCCATCAAAGGCTGTCTGTATGGCAAAAAAGCATTTTTCCAATGACCAAACCACGAATGGCATATCTTCCTCAGGTCTTCCTTGGTCATGAAAGTATTTGATCACCGCAGAAGCCAAATAAATCTGGCTCAATACATCCCCTATGCGCGCAGAAAATTGTTCTTTTCGCTTTAGCTGACCACCAAAACAGGCTGACACTACGTCTGTGGCAAAAGCTAAGGCAGTGCTCATACGTGTTAACTGTTTGTAGTAGGGAGATAGCTTGTCGTTGCTTGTCCTTGTATTTGTTTTAACTAAAGGAGACGACCGCGCTTCTCCCTCTTTGGAAACCCCATGGCTAGAATCAATTTTTTGTATAGATATGAAATGGCCTCCTGTCAAACCATAGACAAAAGTTCTAGCGAAATTACTGATACTGTAGCCCAGATGTTTACAAAATAAGGTATCGAATCGTAGCGCACCATGTTCCTTATCTGAATCAGCAGCAGCTACAATTTCATCCTTCATAAAGGGATGGCAACGAAGTGCGCCCTGACCAAAGATAATCATATTCCGCGTGAGTATATTGGCACCTTCAACGGTAATAGAGACAGGCAGTGTCTGATACCACGAAGCCAAATAATTTCTAGGGCCCCATTGTATGGCTCGTCCACCGTGGATATCCATGGCGTCATTGACAACTTGTCTGGCCATTTCTGTGATGTGATATTTACTGATGGCCGCGCCCAAAGCAGGTCTGATGCCTTGAGAAAGCGCAATGAGGTTGAAGTATCGTGTTGCCTCACACAAATAAGTCAGCCCACCAATGCGTGACAGACTTTCCATTACCCCCTCAAATGCACCTATGGGCGTTTGAAATTGTTGGCGTAATGCTGCATAAGCGCCCGTAGACCTAAATGCAACCTTTGCACCCGCCGTGCTAAATGCAGGCAATGAAATTCCTCTTCCACCGGCCAGCCCTTCCATCAAAGCCTTCCATCCTCGGCCACAGTTTTCAGGCCCACCGATAACAAGGTCCAGTGGCAGAAAAACATCTTTCCCAGATGTCGGCCCATTTAAAAAAGCCAGGCCGGCTGGATAGTGCCTCTTCCCTATCTCAACACCAGGGAGATGTGTGGGAATAAGACATAAGGTAATACCTACGTTGTGCGCCTTACCCAGCAAGTGATCAGGGTCATATAGTTTGAAAGCAAGCCCCAGGATAGTAGCCATAGGCGCTAAAGTGATATATCGCTTTTCCCAGTTGAGTTTAATGCCTAATACCTCTACCCCATCATATACCCCTTTGCAGACAATACCAGTATCTGGCAAATTGCCTGCATCAGAACCGGCCGTTGTAGAAGTTAACGCAAAGGCAGGAATTTCTTCACCCGTTACTAATTTAGGCAGGTAATACGTCTTCTGCGCCTCTGTGCCATGGTGCTGTATGAACTCACCCACACCTAGCGCATTGGGTACCATCACACTAATCCCTACACTGCTGCTTCGACTACTAATGCTAGTAATGATGTGAGAATGTGCAAGTGGCGAAAAACCAAGACCACCATAGGCTTTATCAATCGTCAAGCCTAAGAATTTCTCTTTCTTTAGATACGCCCACACTTCTGGGGAAATTTCCCTATCTTCATTCACTATCTTCCAATCGTCTAACATAGCACATAGCGTCTGAACCTGATTATCTAAGAATGACTTCTCCTCTACTGTGAGCACCGGCTTAGGCATGTCATACAGCTGACGCCAATTAGGCTGCCCTCGAAATAACTCACCTTCCCACCAAACATCCCCTGCGTCCAATACCACTTGCTCGTTCTGGCTGATAGGCGGCAGAAGTCTGTGAAAACGGGCAAGAATGGAAGGCATGAATGTAGCTGATCGTATGGCTGAGAAATTGAAGAAAAGTGCCAAGCTCAAGAAGACTGTCCAAAGTATCATTGAGAGCAATAATGGGAACAATAGAAGGAAGGTAAAACAAAATAATACAGCCATCATAACTACCGCCCAAATTCTAGGGGAAACCCTAAAAAAGGCTAGTCCAAATGACAGAACTAATAAGAATAAAATTTGAAACAGTAACATTTTTTAGATCCCTTAAGATTTAGTATCCTTCTTAAGTACTTTTAAAGCCTCTAAGGAAAGTCCTGAAGCAACAGAAATCTTGTAGGCATGCGCCTAGGCAAAGCGATAGCAGCTCTTTCTTTTCCCATGCCCTCTTCTATACCCTTTTCCATCGACTGCCAAAAATCTCTTTGAACACTACATTAGATTTAGGATCAAGATAACGAGACATCAGAACTTTCTATAAATTAATTTTCTTTCGGCTAATGTGCCGCTCCTTGAGCACTATGCCGGAAACCTCTCACACAAATAACGTGCCACTGCACGTAAAGTATGGGCCTCACCACCCTCTAAACCAGTGGAAGTATTCTTTACATTCGCGGCCATGATGTCGAAATGCCCCCAGCAAATTCCTTCACCCACAAACTCCTTCAAAAAGAGAGCTGCAGTGATCGCTCCCCCGTAACCGGTTAACACCGTATTCATTATGTCAGCGACTTTGCTATCCAAATCCCTTCTATACGGTTTATGCAAAGGCAAACGCCAAAGATAATCATGTTCACGCTCACTCATCTCATGCATTTTCTGCGCAAAATCATCATCTGTTGTGAAGAATCCACCCAAATCTGTACCTAAACCCACACGTGCTGCGCCTGTCAGCGTAGCAAAATCTAAAAGCAATTCAGGATGCTCAGTAGAAGCTTCACAAAGTGCATCAGATAAAATCAAACGTCCCTCTGCATCAGTATTAGTGACTTCTACGGAAAGCCCCTTCCGTGTCACAATAATATCTCCCGGATGATAGGCATTACCTGACACCGCATTTTCCACAGCTGAAATCAACACACGCAAACGGATCGGCAATCCCAAAGACATGATGATGTACGCCAAACCAATCACATGCGCCGCACCACCCATATCTTTTTTCATGCCCAACATACCTGATGCTGTTTTGAGATCGAGGCCGCCTGAATCGAAACACACACCCTTTCCTACTAGCGTTACCTTAGGATGGGCTTCATTTCCCCAACGAAAATCAATCAATCGTGGCGCATGATGACTGGCCCGGCCGACAGTATGTATGGTTGGATAGTTTGCTGCCAGTAAGTCATCTCCTATAGTGGTCTCAACCTTGCCTCCAAATTTTTCTGCCAGGTTCATTACAGCTTCAGTCAGATCTGATGGCATCATGTCGTTTGCAGGTGTGTTAATTAAATCACGCACCAAATATGTAGCGTCTAGTATGGCTTTCAGATAACCATACTGCGCATAGCTCTCTGGCAGATATAGTTTGGCCAATAACGGTTTAGATTTTTTATAGGCTGTAAACTGATAGTTTCCCAATCCCCATGAGAGATAAGCATGGTAGCTATCTGTTCCTGATAAGTTTTCTGCAACATAAACGCCTTCAGGCAACTGCCGTGCCATAGTGCCAAAAACGCTGAGATCATTTTCATCGCCCATGCCAACCAATACCTTTGTCAAACTACCTTCTTTATCAAATAGCAGGGCTGTTTGACCGACGTCCGCGACAAAGCCCAAGCTAGCTACCATGTTTTTAATGGTTTGATCTTGCGATACCAACCAATCATTCAATTGTGGTCGATTGAAAGCAAGCAGCGAAATAGCGTTTTGATTTTTTTGGTGAGTGTAGCAATTGAGCATAGTGTGTTTCCTTTATATCGCTCGCCTTTGAAGGCGCTGGGTTTAAAATTGGGCATTGTTAACAAAGTGGTTACCTTAATCCTTTTTCAACAATTTCGTACAAATTAGTAGAACATCTTCCCGATGCTCGAATACGCTCTAATTCTGCTCTCATCAAACCCTGGCGCTGATCATCGTATTTTTTCCAATGCACCAGCGGTTCTGCCATTTTTGATGAGAGGTTGGGATTAAACTGGTCAATCTCTAACGCAAAATCAGCCATCAACTTATATGATCCACCCTTAGCATCGTGAAACCTAACAGGATTATGAATGGCAAACGAACTCAGCAGAGAACGCACACGGTTAGGATTCTTAACATCAAAGGCCGGATGTTTGGTCAGCGATCGCACGTGCGCCAAAGTATTGGGTAGTGTGGACTGCGCCTGCAGGCTCAACCACTTATCAACAATAAGTGTTTCATGCTGCCAATGCTGATAGAAGGCTCCCAACGCGACTTCTCTTTCCTCACAATTTGCATGGTTAAGCGCTGTTAAGGCACCTATGGTGTCAGTCATATTATGAGCTGTTTCAAATTGCTGCCAACACAACCGATAAACATCCCTATCACCCAAAGTGGCCATATAACTCAGCAGTAAATTCTTTAATCGGCGTTGTCCCATGGAAATAGGATCCAATGGATAAGCGATAGATCCCTGATGTTCGCGATAATAACGCATGAATTCCGATAAAAGCTGCATCGCAATTTCTCGCTTCAGCCACTGATGCGCAGCATGAATGGCTTCTACATCAATTGTTTCAAACTCCATACCCAAGGCCGCTTCTGTCGGCAAGGTTAACATTTCGGCCACAAATGCAGGGTCCTTTACTTCTCCATCAAATAAACTGGCAAGTGCCTGATAGAAAAATGTAGGTGCCTCAAAAATTCGCTCTTCTTGGTAGTATTTCACCAGCTGCACAAGGATACGTGTAGTCAGCATTTGCCCTGCTTGCCATCGATTAAATAAATTCGTGTCATGCGCCATTAAAAAGATGAGTGTTTTATCTGAATAGTCATGCACCAATTTAACTGGCGCGGAAAAATCCCGGAGTAATGAGGGAATAGGCTTTGAGGCGACGTTCACAAATTTGAAGGTTTGGCTCTTTTCTGTGACATTCAGTACAACATTATCACACGCTGCGGCCACGGTTTCTCCTTGCAACTCAACATCCATTGCACAACCGCTCGAATCCAATAGGCCAACTGATAAAGGAATATGAAATAACTCTTTGACCGCTTGTCCCTGAGTAGGCGCGCAATCTTGTGTCACGGTTAAGAGATAGATTTGCTCTTTAGGAAGATAGGCATCTGTGATCGTCAAAACAGGCGTACCAGCTTGCTTATACCAACGTCTAAATTGAGTGAGATCAATACCGCCTCCATCCTCCATAGCCTTCACAAAATCTTCCACCGTAACTGCGTGACCATCATTGCGACTGAAATACAAGTCCATCGCTAACCGAAAACGTTCACGACCTAGCATCGTGTGTATCATACGTATCACTTCTGCGCCCTTTTCATACACAGTTTGCGTATAAAAATTGTTAATTTCCATATATGAATCTGGGTAAATAGGATGCGCCATAGGGCCTGCATCTTCTGGAAATTGATGCTCTTTCAAATGCTTTACTTGTCGTATTCGTGCAACTACTGAAGATGTGTTATCCGCTGTAAATTGTTGCTCTCTAAATACGGTCAAACCCTCTTTGAGGGTAATCTGAAACCAATCCCTCACAGTCACACGGTTACCCGACCAGTTGTGGAAATACTCGTGACCCACTACCAGCTTAACATTAAGAAAATCATCATCCGTCGCAGTTTCTTGTTTGGCAAAAATATATTTGTCGTTGAAAATATTGAGACCCTTATTCTCCATTGCGCCAAAATTAAAGTCCCCCACAGCCACAATCATGTACATGGCTAAATCATACTCGCGACCATAATTCACTTCATCCCATCGCATAGCTTCTTTAAGTGAAGACATGGCGTAAGTGGCTTGTTCACGCTTACCTGGCTCCACGTAAACATTGAGCTTAATACTGCGATTAGATTGCGTGATAAACGTATCCTCAATGCTATCCAAATTACCCGCGACCAACGCAAACAGATAACATGGCTTTAGTGTGGGATCTTCCCACTTCACCCATTGTCTATTATCTGAGAGCGTTTGGCTGTCTGTGAGATTTCCATTAGCCAACAACACAGGATAGCTTGCTTTATGAGCCGTTATTGTTGTAGTGAAATGGGTGAGTATATCGGGTCTATCAAGGAAATAAGTAATGCGCCTGAAGCCCTGAGATTCACATTGTGTGCAGAAAATCTTTCCGCTGAGATAAAGCCCAGAGAGTGCTTTGTTTTCTTGTGGATTAATCTCTACCTCTGTTTCAAGCGTAAAAGCATTAGGCACGACGAACACAGTCAAAGATTGATCATCTATTGTAAAGTCTTGGGGAGAAAGCGGCGTGGTATCTAACGCAATGTTGATAAGTTTAAGGTTCACACCATCTAATACTAACGGCGACAGGGATTTCGCTTCTGATGAGCGACGCCTTATTTTTAAAACAGTCTTGACCCGTGTATGTGTTTCGTGAAGATCAAAGTGCAAAAAAACGGCATCTATCAAAAATTCACTGGGCGTGTAATCTGCCAGACGATGTTCTTGAGGGGGGGGGGTATCCATAATATGGCAACTCCTTGATTACTCAGTTTTTATTATAAAGTTCGTCACCTACTTCTATGCCCAAATCGGATAAACAAATATCCCACCACACCAGAAATTGATGAGCCCAGAAAAACACCAAATCTCACTAAAGCAGGATAGTCTGAAGTAGGGTCTGTAAACGCCAAATTACCAATAAATAAACTCATGGTAAAACCGACACCACACACTAACGCCACGCCATACAACACCATCCAATTCGTTCCCTTAGGCATAGGTGCCCAGCCTAATTTAACCGCCAACCAAGTGGCAGAAAAAATACCCAACTGTTTTCCAACAAATAAACCTAAAATAATTCCCAAAGGCACATGGCTGAAAAGTTCATCTAATGGCATACCGGCAAAAGAGACGCCCGCGTTGGCAAAACAAAACACGGGGAGTATGGCATAAGCAACCCAAGGGTGTAGCGTCTTCTCAAGATACAGCAAAGGAGAACGCTCAGGTCCTTGATTCCCCAGAGGAATGGCGAGAGCCAACAATACACCGCCAATGGTGGGGTGTATCCCCGATACCAGCAACAACCCCCACATCGCCATACCGACGACAATATAAGGGAAAAGACGCGTCACCTGCCAACGATTCATCGCAAATGCCACCAATAATGCGATGAACGCACCACTCATTGCCAGCCATGAAAGGTCTGCCGTATAAAATAACGCGATGATAACGATAGCGGCAATATCATCGAAAATGGCCAAAGCCATTAAAAAAAGCTTTGCCGTAATAGGAACGCGATCGCCCAGCAGGACCATAATACCCAAAGCAAAAGCAATATCCGTCGCAGTTGGGATGGCCCAACCTCTCATCGCCACCCCATCATGCCAGTTCAGTGCCACATAAATTATAGCCGGCATAACGATGCCACCCAGCGCGGCAATCGCAGGTAAGCTGACGCGCGCGATACTATTGAGCTCTCCCTGGAGTATCTCTCGCTTGATTTCCAAACCGACGAGAAAAAAGAAGATGGCCATCAGCAAGTCATTAATCCAAAAAATCAACGTCGTACTTGCGTGCCACTGCCCAATCTGAAAGGCAATAGGATAGTGAAAAATCTCATGATAACCGTCATGCCACGGCGAATTTGCAACTACTAACGCTAGCACTGCCATCACAAAAAGCATAATACCGCTGCTTGATTCCAAACGCATAAATTCTACAATTGCCTTTATCGGACGAGGCAATTGCTTACTTGTCTTACTCAAATCCATAAACCCTCATATACCTTAGGAGGAAACATGTCCAAAATCATCAGCTTACTGAAAAACCTGGCTAGGGTACCAGTGCGAGATTAAATCGGCAAGGTGGCGGCTACTCGCTCCAAATACACGATCCGCTTACTTTTTGAATATCAGCTAATTGCGCCTCGTGTAATGCCAATTCCTCTGGCTTAGCAAAAATAACCTTGAGATTAGCCACAACCTCCTCAATGACAGCTTCTGAAACAAGTGTCGCATTACCCTTGTCAACAACTGATGGCCCAAACTCAAGCACATCGAACAAGCTGGTCTGGCCGCCTGTCATCGCTAGATAGACAGAAGCCAATAACTCAGCATCCAGCAAAGCGCCGTGCAAACTACGCTCACTCAGGCTGATACCGTAACGCTTACATAAAGCATCCAAACTGTTTTGCTGCCCAGGATGCTTAGTTCGTGCAAGCACCAAGGTATCCAATACAGTACAACGCTCAGCAATCGTACCTAGCTTCAAGCGCGCCAATTCACTATCCAGGAAACCAATATCAAAGGGCGCATTATGTATAATGAGTTCCGCACCCTCTATATAACGAATAAAGTCTTCGCTTACGTGAGCAAATAAGGGCTTATCTGCCAAAAACTTATCACTGATGCCATGCACAGCAAACGCACCCGGATCAACTTCTCGCTGGGGTTGAAGATAGGTGTGAAAATGGCGTCCCGTACGTTCTCTATCGACTAATTCGATGCACCCAATTTCTATAATTCTATGCCCATCTGCCACCAATAATCCTGTTGTTTCAGTATCTAGAACAACTTGCCTCATAAATATCTCCTCATCACTGCTATTCTATATAATTGCTGTCATGTAACATGGTCATTATAATCACATCTCGATTTTCCCATATACCCGTCTATTCAAGGACACAAAATGCACTATATATATACAAAAATTATCGCATTATTTATTCTCGTGTTATCTCTCACCAATGCAAATGCAAGCACTGCGGAAGATCTATCCCAACTACTCACCAATTTTCAGTCCATGCAGGCAGATTTTAAACAGACAATTTACGACCAAAATCAAAAACCTCTTCAAAAGAGTATGGGGAATATGGCACTTAAGCGCCCAGGACAATTTCGGTGGGAAACTAAGCAGCCTACTCCCCAGCTGCTTTTGACAGACGGCAATTATGTATGGATCTATGATATAGATCTAGAACAGGCAACCAAACAAAAAGCAGATACTGGCAATCAGAATAATCCTGCTTCTTTATTGAGTGGTTCTATCAAAGATATAGAACGCCGCTTTGAGGTATCTACTATTCAAAAACCTGGAAAAATACAATGGTTTAGGCTTGTACCTAAAGATGATAGTGATATGTTCCAATGGATTGAACTGGGGTTTGCAGACGGCAAGCTTTCTAGTATGAAGCTCAACGACAAACTAGGTACGTTGAGTGTTTTTGATTTTTCAAATGTACGAATTAACCCAACTTTGAACGCAAGCCTATTTACCTTTAAGGTACCTAAGGGAGTAGAGGTCATTATAAATTAACAATTCTTCGTTGCTGTATTTTGTGCATTATTCTTCGGCATATGTGAATTTTCTCGGGTCAACTATTTCTGCATATAGACTGTCCATTATTTTCTAGTTTTCAGACAGATATTAAGCCTCTCTGAGAAAATCTAACGACTAAGAAGTAACTTCCGCAATAACAACAAAAATGAGTAGCGGCTCCTTTCTTTTATATTTCCACAACTCCCACTTAGAAGCGCATATATACGAAACTGATAAAAAATTTTTTATCTTCAATTAAATTTGGCTAATTTGAAATTACATTTCAAATAGGAATGATTTTCATTTGCGCTTTAAGAAAATTCACGTATTATCCCTTACAGTCGTCACAACTAATTATTTTTTTTAACGCTCAATTTTACCAAGCCTATCTTGACTACTATGATCCCAAAAAAATCAAAGATAGAAAAAAGAATCTTTTGATCATGCTTCTCTCATCTTTGGGGATAATAGCTGGATCTCTGCTCATTCTCAGCTCTATGCATGTTCTAATCTTACCTAGCATTGCCATTGATCTGTTATCTCCGATTGCCTACGGTTATTTAGCTATTATCTTTCTGATAACAGCGATAGAAACATTTTCTAAATGGCGCCAAGATTTAGCAACAGGAAAAGACACTATACACGCATTTAACCAATTACTTGGACGCATAGGTGTTACAGTTGGTATTGCCTTGGGCATTTGTTCTCTGACTGTAATGGAGGTACCTCTTTTTTCGATTGTAGGCATCTCCTTCCCAATACCTGTCCTGATCGTTGTCTCATCTGTACTGCTTGGTCAGATCGACGGGGAGATTAGTGAAATAGAAAACCTGTCTGAATTATGGGAGCAACGTGATTCTAAATGGTGGCGAAAGATGGGAGGTATATCATTCGTAATCATGGGTGCTGCTTTGGATTTATTAAAGCTTATACCATCAATAGCGTTTCTACCTATATCAGTACCAGCGATCATCATTCTGGTAGGCATAAGCATGTTGGTATTTAATGCGGTTTATACAGGAATTCCCGAATCTATTGAGTTTCTTAAAGAGTTTTACAAAAAACATACAGCCCAAGAAATAGCTATAACTTTGATCAACACCGCAAAGGTAATAGGCATGCTCGCATGTGTTGTTTTAGCCATCTACTTACCATCTATGCAAACACCCCTCATCCCTCCTATCTTTGGTGTTATTTCGTTTACATGGCCAGTTTTAATCATCGTTTCTCTATTATTTTTTGCTCGTATGGCATCGGAATACCTTAAAGTTCAACCTTCACCACCACACTCAAACTCATCTGAAGCTTCTAATGGTTCTCACCATCAACAAACTACAGGAAACGCACTGACCAAAGTCACAATGCCTAGTGTATCGCCTAAAGGAAGCGTTAGTGATGCTCTCTCCAACGCAGCGCTAATAACGCAATGTGGATTACGAGCAGAGGAAGTAAGAAGTGTTGAAGCAGAAACACAACAACAGGATCAACCAAACACAGGCAATAAAAAGGTAGTAGAAACGAAATTCACCGAAAAAACCGCCACATGTGTGGCATAAATTATTAATGCGCTGCCACGTGGCGACACAGATAGCAAATTGGCTTATGGCAATTAACTTTGATACGATCCAGCTAATTGCCATTTAGGAGATTTTGCCCATGCTGGATATCAAAGACCTCAGAGATCACATAGAACAAACAGCCCAAAGACTCGCCACACGCGGCTATTCTTTAAATGTTGCGAAACTAACGGCACTTGAATCCACACGAAAACTACTCCAAGTCGATGCACAAACCCTCCAAAGCACGCGCAATGACCTAGCCAAACAAATTGGTCAGAAAAAAGCTAAGAAAGAAAATGTCGACGATCTACTCGCTGAAGCTTCAAACATCAACCAAGCACTTTCTGACAAAGAAAGTCAGCTAATACAAGTACAGGCTGAGCTGGAAAAGCACTACTTAGACATCCCTAACCTACCTCACGACAGTGTACCTGTTGGGAAAAGCGAAGAAGAGAATGTTGAGATTCGTCGGTGGGGAGAACCTGCACAGCTCGCCTTTGGCCCTAAAGATCACATAGATCTAGGTGAAGGCTTAGGGCTGATGGATTTTGCAGCTGCAGCTAAAATTTCCGGCTCCCGCTTTGTCGTATTACGCGGACAACTAGCACGCATGCAACGTGCGCTCACACAATTTATGCTGGACATTCACACCAAAGAACACGGCTACAACGAAGTTTACGTTCCTTTTCTGGTTAATGAAAAAAGCCTATACGGCACAGGACAACTACCCAAATTCCGTGAAGATCAGTTCTCTATTGCCGGTGATAATGCTCTTACTCTAATTCCAACTGCCGAAGTTCCCGTCACCAACTTAGTCAGAGATGAGATCATAGAAGCACAAAATCTTCCCTTAAAATTCGTGGCACACACCCCTTGTTTTAGAAGCGAAGCTGGTTCTTACGGCAAAGATACACGCGGCATGATTCGCAATCACCAATTTGAAAAAGTTGAGCTAGTACAAATCGTCAAACCGCAAGACGCGTATACAGCGCTTGAAGCATTGACCTCGCATGCCGAAACTATCCTTCAACGCTTAAAACTTCCCTATCGTGTCATGGCACTTTGTACAGGTGATATGGGATTCTCCTCTGCCAAAACCTACGACCTAGAAGTCTGGCTACCTAGTCAAAACCAATACAGAGAAATTTCATCCTGTAGCTGTTTTGAAGCCTTTCAAGCTAGACGTATGCAAGCGCGATGGCGTAACCCTGAAACCAAAAAGCCTGAACCCGTGCATACCTTAAACGGATCTGGCCTTGCAGTGGGTAGAACCTTAGTAGCGGTTATTGAGAATTATCAAGATAGTGAAGGGCGCATCCACGTGCCCGAAGCGCTACAGCCATATATGGATGGAGTAAAGATTATCCAGTAGCTTCTAAAGAAGAGGAACAGTACACCGCCACCCAAACCTACTAGTAGAGAAAGGAAAGCATGAAAAAACATGCTTTCCTATGATAAAAATTATCTACCTAGTAAGCGAGGTGAGCGACGTCGTTGTCTGCGTAGCCTCCAGCGAGTCTCCTCCCTCATTCTCGACAAGACTTACTAAAGGCTCTTGACGATTGGGTAATGACTGACGCTCAGAGCTGCGTTTATGATTTATATAGCCAACTAAACTAACCATTCCCGCCACTCCTATCGCTGCACCTACAGCGCTTAACGTATAGCCGGTATCAGTGCAAAAAGAAGTACTCTCAGATTTTAGGCTTAAGACAAGCGGTGTAGGGTCTTTTGATAACGAAAGAATTGTCACAACCACACATGTGAAAAAAGGAGGAGCAAAAGTGTTAGAGTTATAAAGATACACCGAGTCTCTTCTTTGAACATCTGTTAAATTGACAGAATGATTTGTAGGCGTAAGACCATATTTAGGTCCTAATTTGCTAAAAAAAGCTTCTATGTATCCTGCATCAACGTAACGGGGCTCAGCAACATATAGAGTGCCTGTATCATTCCCAGCCGTAAAAACGACCCGTCGTCTATTATCAATTTCACTTTTATCTTCTTCTAACACTTCAGATGAAACAAATTCCGGGTAAATAGGTTCTTCTATTGCTGTTTCTGACTGCCTGCTTAGTGCACGAAGGACACTATTGCTACTCCAAACGTTAGTATTATTGTTTACGTCCGGTAAAGATGGAACGCTCACTTGATCTGCTATAGATGAATTTGCTTGAGTGACTGCAGCAATGCCACTTAATGCGGCAACCAAACGTTTGATAGGCATTATTTTCTCCTGTATATGAAGCACTTTATTTTATTGATTCCATACATTGCAATTTTGCAAATTCTTGCAAGAGTTAGACTAGCAAGAACAGGTCCATAATTATTTTATAGATCAATTTCTATTAAAATTGGTTCAAATGGTCAATTTTTATCCATTTAAGATTTTCTTAACATTAGGATCGTATATTATTGATACTTTTTTGCAAATAAAATAAACAATTTAGCATGCTTCTCTATTAGTGGACTTAAGAAAACAGTAAGAGATGTACTGGCTTTTCTTGAAATATTTTTCTTGTAGCAGGCCAGCCCTAGATAGAAACAGCCATCTTTTGCTATCCTAGCAGAGAGGTGATCTATTATTTTTTTCTCTAAATATCGCCTCTGCATTGCCACAAAGAGCACAGAAACGAGAAACGAAAAGCAGACAATATTGTTTAAGCGTTATATACTCTCGCTCCTCTGGGAAGAGTAAACTCTTAGAGGAGCGATAAAGTCAATTTTGGAAGCGTGCCAGAGTGGTTGAATGGATCGGTCTTGAAAACCGACGTGGGCGCAAGTCCACCGTGAGTTCGAATCTCACCGCTTCCGCCATACGAAAACTGGCTCCTGTATATGGGGCCATTTTTTTAGCTATCCAAAATATAGACGTCAACTTGTGCTTATAACAAGCAAGGCAACCATCAGCAACCCTATCAAACCCATCAGCGACGTAGCACACAAGCAAAACCTAGCAATCTAGTTTCGAAGATTAAAATGGCATGATTTTTGACAATATACGAGAGGGCTCCCTACTCAGGCGATTGGCAAACACGACCCGGCATTTTCCACGATGAGAAACACATTCAAAAATTTTAGCAATCACTCGGTCTGGATAGGCTTTGTAATTTTGATTTTGTTACTGTTAATTTCCTTTGAAATTAAACATAAAGATTTTAAACAGGTTACAGGGTCTCAAAATCTTGAAGCTACCTACCATACAATATTAACAATCAAAGCATTCAAAAGCAGTCCCATAGAAAATCACTGGTATTTGCCAACGGTAACGCTGGGTAAAAATGAAGATAAATATATTCCCTGGGGTGCAACAGTCCCAACAAAAACAGGGGATTACATCTATACAAGTTTTACTTCACCAGGTTTTTTAGCTCCTTATTTAGCTTTTGAACTTTTTAATTTAGAACCATCTGAAAAAAGTCTAGCATATTTTAACTTTCTACTAGGTTCTGCAGTCTCTCTCGTCTTATTCATATTTTTACTCAAAATATTGGAATATAGTGGCTATAGTCGCCGAGTCGCAGTTGGTGGAGCAGTTTTGGGAACTGTAGTTTCTATTTTCAGCAAGGAGTCATTGCAGTCACATGGTCTTGTCTATTGGAGTCAAAGTTTTTTTCAATTAATTTTAATTTCTGCCCTTTGCTTTTTGTTTATGTACCTGGTTAATAAAAACAACAGCAAAAAGTATACGATATGCTTAATTGTTAGCGTGTTTTTGGGGGCATGGACAGAATGGTCCGGATATGTTTTTGGGGTTGGCCTTGCCGCTCTATTTTGGTTCGGCGTCTTGATTGAGCGACCTAAAAAAATACTGTCTCTCCAATTAATTGCAACTATGGTAGTGGCAGGTCTTTTAACACTTCTTCACTACGGACTGGCAGTAGGGTTTGATCCAGCAATAAAGGCATTTATTGGAAGATTTTTAGCACGGAATACTGCCTCTGGAAATCTAATCGACTTATTGGATGGCTATGCACTATCATTCGGCTTCTTTATTTTGATCACGTGTGCAGCACTTATTCCTTCTTTTTTTTCGATAGATAGCAATCAAAAATAAAATGCTGAAACGAAAAAAAAACTAGCTTTTTTGTTTTTTGCAGCAAGCATTCCTCTTGTTGAAAATTTCATCATGCTCCAGCACGCCACACAATTTTCTTTTGATAGATTAAAATTTATATTTCCAGCAGCCTTAATAATTTCCCTATCCTTTGCCAGATGTTCCAATTTTTATAGGCTTGTTTTGTCTCTTGCGCTAGTTTTTGCATCTTTTCAAGGATACAAGAGTTATAAAACTGATTTGTTTAACTACAGCTCATGGGCAGCAGTAGATATAGAAAATAAAGCGCTTCTAAACTTAATTTCAAAAAAGGCAAATATCGATTGCTCAGTTCTTTTATCAAATATAGGTGTCAGAGGTTACGCAAACAATCTATTAAATAGAGGGATATATGAACATAAGACAAAAAATGATTCCATAGCTTTAATGAAACAAAGAGGAGCATGCTCAGCTATTTATTTCCAAGGCAAATGGGCTTTTCCGGATTTGCCTCACTATGATCAGGCCTTAATCACAAACCCAGATGGCTCGACCATTCAACTAGAAATTAACGCCACAGAGAAATAAATTTTTACTTGTATAATGATTTTTTAGTGTCGGAGGAGAATTGGGATTTCTTCCCAGCCCCTATCTCATAGCTACCAACAGCAACCATGTCTACCCAAATGCCATTTGATTCTAAAACCTTTCTAAACTCACTCACCACTCGACCAGGCATCTATCAAATGCTGGACGATAAGGCCCAAGTTTTATACATCGGTAAAGCTCGCAATCTTAAAAATCGGGTCTCGAGCTATTTTCGGGCCCAACCTAAAGATCAAAAAACCCAAGCACTGATGCTGCAAGTTCGCGATATCTCCATCACTATCACCCAAACAGAAAATGAGGCGCTCTTACTTGAAAGCGACCTCATTAAAAAATTCAAACCTCGCTACAATATTTTATTAAAGGATGATAAATCCTATCCTTACCTCTTTCTATCGACACACGCTCGTTTTCCACGACTTAGCTTTCATCGAGGTACACCACGTGAAAAAGGCGAGTATTTTGGCCCATTTCCTAACGCTGGCGCCGTTCACCAAAGCCTAGACCTGCTGCAAAAGCTATTCAAAATTCGACAATGTGACGATAATTTTTTCAAAAACCGGACACGTCCTTGCCTACAATATCAAATCAAACGCTGCACAGCGCCTTGTGTTGGTTATATTGATGAAGAAAAGTATGGTGAAAACATTTTACATACGCTTTTGTTTTTAAAAGGCAAAAACGATGAAGTGATTAAGCTGCTAACGAATAAAATGGAAATTGCCGCCGAGCAACTTTTCTTTGAGGAAGCTGCGCGCTATCGTGATCAGATTATTCAACTACGGAAGATTCAACAAAACCAATATATTGTCGGAAAAAAGGGGGACATTGATGTCCTTGCTATCGCACAAAAAGATGCATGCGCGTGTATAGATATACTTTATATTCGTAATGGACGACTGATGGGGAATAAATCGTTTTTCCCCAAAATCCCCAGAGACGTCAATGAAACAGATATACTCACTGAATTCTTACCACAATACTATCTCAATAAAAATCGTCATTACTCCCACCCCAAAAAAATCCTTATTAACCACACATTGCCTGATCAGGACTGGATAGAAAATGCTTTATCTGAAAATATTGGATATAAAATTAGCCTGTCTCACCCTAAAAAAGGCCAGCCCTTAATCTGGCTTAACCTAGCATCAGTTAATGCACGCCATACTTTAGCAAGTCATTTATCCAGCCGCATGAATTATGAAAAACGGCTATCCGCTCTACAAACTGCATTTAAATTGCCTGAACTGCCCGAACGTCTGGAATGCTTTGATATCAGTCACACTATGGGTGAAGCGACCGTTGCTTCCTGCGTTGTCTTTGGTAAAGAAGGCCCCATTCGATCAGACTATCGTCGATTTAACATCACAAATATCACTCCAGGCGATGACTATGCTGCCATGAACCAAGTGTTAACGCGGCGTTACGCACGCCTCAAGGAAAAAGGAGCTGCACTTCCAGATATATTAGTGATAGACGGCGGAAAAGGTCAGTTAGGCCAAGCTAGAAAAGTATTAAAAGAGTTACAGGTAGACCCAATTACTTTATTAGGCGTGGCCAAAGGCCAAGGAAGAAAACCTGGTCTAGAAAAGCTATTTTTATCTGACGACACAACCCCCATCAAATTACCCGAAGATTCACCCGTGCTCCATCTTATCCAGCAAATCAGAGACGAAGCACATCGTTTCGCTATCATGGGGCATAGACAACAACGCGCCAAGGCACGTATTACATCACAATTAGAGGATATCCCGAGTATCGGACCTAAAAGGCGTAAACAGCTCTTACAACATTTTGGCGGTTTACAAGGTGTTAAAAACGCTAGTATTGAGGATTTAGCTAAAGTCGAAGGGATGCAGTCAGAACTGGCGAAGCGCTTATATGATGCGCTACATGGAGAAGAATAATTTTTTTACCTTCATAAAACCTTAAGTTCAATACGTTATGCTACGGGTTTGAACTGACAAAAGAGGTTTTTATGCCACAACCAACAAAAATAACAAGCAATGGCACCCGTAGTCGGAAAAACAGTGATACCAAGGATGATAGCAGCTCTTACTTCCAATGTTGCTATGCATTTTTAGAGAATCAGGCGAGGCAAATGAATCCGGTAACCATCGGGAAAGATTTGCTTAATGCTGCATTCGATGCCACAACCGCTGTACGCGCTAGCAGCCCAGCCGATGTATTGAACGCTGCGGTCGCTCCCATCATAAATACTGGAAACGCCTTCATAGAAACCGCTACAAACCATCTCAGCAATATAAGAAGTGCAGAAACACTGGCACAAGGCTTATGCAGAACTGCCAAAACCGCTGGTGAGGTAGGCACAAAGGTGGGTACAAAAATGGCTCCCGGAGCTGCTGTTGGGTATTTCTTCCCAGTTATTGCCCCTGCCTTTCCCATTATGGGCGCTGCCCGCACAGCTAGCGGATATTTAAAAGCATGTACAGGAGCACTCGAGAAAGAGATTGTGAATGACGAGAAGTCAGGAGAAGCGCCTTTGGAGGCGATGACGGCAGATGAGGAAAATTTAATGCCTCCTCCTTCGCTTCAGCCTTAGTGGCTGAGTAGAATATTATTGAAAGCTACTCACTTTTAAATAAGTCTTCCAAAGTCACCACACCGCTCACCATTTCTTCAGAATATACGGTATCTTTTAGGCCATTTGCAGAAATCATTGCTAAAAAAATTTGCTTACGTACCCTGGTAATTTTGCTAAAAATCTCAATTTTCTGTTTCAGTGTTTCTGCATATTGTTTATCAATCACAAATGGCTGCTCGGTATACTTAATTTCACCTATGGTAATGGCATCATCATCTCGATCAAATAACAAATCGATCTGCGCACCTCGTTCTCCTGAATTCTTGACGGGACTGTGACGCCATGCATTAGGTATTGCTGTAGGACTTAAAGAAAGCGCTTTGCTGATCTGAACCAAATGTTTATAACAGATTGCTTCAAAGGCATAGCCTGCCCAATTGTGCCAATTTGCTGTTTTTTGAATTTTTTGCCAATACCCTTTTTGCAAACTTTTGGAAAGTAGTGTTTTTTTGATGGGCTCAATCCAGTCAAAATAAAATAAGCTGTATTCATCAATGACACGGTAATAAATACCTTTTTTCTTGTGACCATAAGGTTTAAAACTTATCAAAAAGCCAGCGTCTTCCAGCTCTTTTAACTTTTCAATAACCGTACCGCCTTTGGATAAATTTTCTATTTGATTAAATAATTCTTCTTGACCAAGGCCATATTTTTTCTTAGCAATTGCTCTCACTATTTCAATATATATTTCAGAATCGTCAAATAAAGATGAATATAAATTGTCAAATTCATTTAAAAGAAAACTACTTTTAGTAAAAGCCAATGCTTCAATTGCTTGGGTTGCAGATAAGCCAGGATCGATACGTGATAGATAATATGGGATACCGCCAGTCACCATATAAATTTGAACAATGTGATTGAAATTTAACTTTATCCCAGAATTATGCAGAAATGCTTTTGTCTGGCCTAAATCCATAGGATCTAATTTCATGGTGCGAGTCAGGCGGTTATGCAACCCGCCTTTATTATTGATGATATTTTTAATAATCCAGGAGGCAGCGGACCCACAAATAATCAACTTTATTCTTTTATCTTGCGACCAATATCGGTTCCAGTAAAAATCTAACGCTTGTAGCAATTTGGAGCGGTGGGTCGCCATCCACGGAAACTCATCAAAAAATAAAATAATTTTCTTATCTTTAGGTACTTGTTTCTGAAGACTTGCAGTCAGTAACTCAAAAGCATCAAACCAATTATTCTTTTCTTTTAATTCTATTTCCTTATAGAAAACTCGACTAATTTCTTTTACAAACTCAGCTAATTGACGTTCTATAGGCGCATTATAGATTCCAGTAGAGTTAAAGAAATAGCGCGTTTTTTTTTTGAAGAAATTACGAATAAGGTATGTTTTTCCTACTCTACGTCGCCCATAAATACCCAAGAATTCTGCTTTGCGAGAACTGAAGAATTTTTCTAATATTGCCAATTCTGCTTGTCTTCCAACTATTTTTTCCGAGTTTGACATGCTTGATTTCCTGTCATATTGTGCTGCGATTAATCCTAGTATTATCAGCACAATAATACAAACTCTTTGTTTATTGTGCTGGTAATACCGATTATATTGCCAGCACAATAAAAAATTCCACAAGAACGAGCAGCCTGAACAGAGAAATTTTTAACTTTCCACCAGTCTCATTCCTAGATTTTTAGCCTCATACACACGCTTACCATCCACCCACAAAGACGCCTCCGCGATCGCATATACACCATGATCATCTTGGCCAGTCTCTCTTATATTGACTACTGTACTGATAATCTTATTTTCAGGGATAATCTGGCCACGATACTTCCAGGTCAGTGGGCAATTCATTGCCAACGGTTCAAAGTGCGGTTGCTTAAGGCCTTTATGCATCCCCTTCTTCAGCATATAAAACTGCAACAACTGAATCATTGCCTCTACACCCAGTGAACCTGGCTGAACAGGGTCTCCCATAAAATGCGCTTTGAAAAACCATTCACCTGGGTCCACTGTCTTCTCTGCACGCAACTGTGCACAATATGTCCCAGATTCCTCCCAATAACCTGTCACTCTATCTATCATTAAGAGCATAGGTTTAGGCATTAGATTTGGCGCTTGCAGGAAATATTGCTCAGGCTGTGTGGTTAAATCGACAAAGTAGTCCGAAGCTCTTTGCAATACATTCTCTTCATAAGATGGTGGCACTAAGCCCGCCTGGTTCTCAAATGCATCATGAGGGAAGAATCCAAATACCGTATCCATGCTATAAACGCATTCATCGTTAATAGTACAGTTAACATCGAACGACTCGATCATCATACCCGCTGATTCTGAGAGGTTTTTCAGCTTCACCTGTGTACGCAATGTTCCAGAAGATGGCAAGACTTCTTTTTTCCAGGTCGCTGTACCATCTAAATTCCGGAATAATAAATCCTTAGAAGAGCGTAAAGCACTGCCCACGTAAGAAGCAAACCAACCGCAAGGCTGTAAAGCGGCTTCTAACATGACACAGAAAGGCATGGTCGGGTATCCGTTTTCAGAGAAATACCATGCATCCAACGGCACATCGTACTCGAAAACAACCTCTCCCCCTTTTTGAAAGGCCCCTATATTGGCATTGATATCTAGGACACGCGTTATAAAGTGATAGGGCGGCCCAGGCAACCTAGCCACTGTCCTATGACTATCAAAGGGTTGATATAAAGCACCAAAAGCTTCTGAAGGTTTCCCCCAAGCGCAGGCCAATAATGAACGAAAGTCAAAAGCGAAGCCATTGACAACTGGTGGGACCGTCTTCTCCACGTGATTTAACAGAAGCGGATGACGGTCTGTGAGCGGCCAATCTGGCACCAATCGCAAACCAATCTTAGTATGAAACGCCTTTAAGCCATCAGCCGTTCCCAACAAATCAGCGTATAAGGTTGGATAAGGCTCTGACACAATGCTGTAAACAAAAATCTCATAGACGACTTGCTTAGAGCTCGGTTGCACCTGCCCACGGCAACGTAGCTTGCAAACCTGATCCGTCACAGGTTCAAAACGCCAACCATCTCTATTAATGGTATAACCTAGGGCAGTTAAGTAAGCGATGGCCACCTGCAAGCCTCCTTCCAACATCAGCGTGCCTGGCATGCAGGGGTCATTTTTAAAATGGCCCTTGAAAAACCAATCATCTGGCGAGATGTTCTGTATCCCTCGCATGTAACCTCTACCACCAGGTCCTCCCTGAGGATCAAAGTCAGTGATCTCATCCAGAAATAACATCTTTTTATTACTAATAGAAGGCGTCTGCGTATGTGCTTGCGTACGCTCAAAGCCTGGACCAAAACAAGCAAACGCATCTCCTTCAGAAAAGGCGACTAACTGCTCTTTCGAAAAAGTACGGTTTTGTGTGAGCCTATAAGGAGGATCTAATGGCAAAGATGGATCTATTTTTTCTTCTGCCGCATCCCATAAGACACCGCCCGAATCTGCTAATTCTTGATCCGTGAAAAATCCCGCCTGACCATGCCTCACTTTTAAGCATAATTTGCCATTGATGTGACAATCATAATGAAAGAAAAATAACCGGATATTGCCTTGTTTGGCTTGCCCATCAATATGTATATCAAAGCACAAAGTATCACCTGGTTTAGGACGCTCTCCATGCAAACTCATCTCACATCCTAAGAGCCGATAAATACGCTCACCCTTGTTATCGAAATCAAAGCCCAACCACGACGCCAGCAATAAATCTGCTTGTCCCGCTTCTATGGTGATGCCCATAGGCATACGACCATTATGTAGATACCAAGCATCTTCGCGCACATCTGTTTCTGTCCAGATTGTCCCCGTCCCTTTTGAATTGGGCTCACCTCTTATACCTGTCACTCGGTCCGCCAATAACAAAGGAGGTTCCGGCATACGAATTAGTCTGTCGTACTGATCCAAGGGCTTAAACCAATCTCCAAATAATTCTGAGATATTGCCAGACGCTAGGTGCTCCAAATCTTCACGAGAGAATTTAGGACCAGGTAAAGAAGGCTGTGATACCGCTACTGTTTCTTGAGCAGGAGACTCGGGAATAGGTAAATCAGCCACGGTTGCTGAAGCCAGTTGTAAAATATTCTGGAACAAGAACTGCTGTAACCCCTGATGATGCTGGTACAACTGCATTTGCCGCGTTAAAAATTGCATATGCATTTGTGATAGTGTCGACGCTAAAGATTCCGCGGAAGTTTGAGCCAACGGTGTAGGTGTATTGAGCGTAATGGTTGTAGCAGACGCAGTACTGGGCGGCGCCATTACCTGAGGAGGATAGTCAGAAGACACTATTTTTTCTGGCTCAGATAAAGCAGGAAAAACAATCGGCTTAAAATGTAGCTCATATTCAATTGATTTTTTCATGAGACGCTATCCGTTTTGGGTATTGTGCTTTTGGTTTATTTCCTTACAACACTGCATCAAAGCGCGAATCTCCTTTTCTACTTTTTCCATTAATGATTTCTGCGACTCTATTTTTTGAAATGGCGCTGTGTCTATGGGATGTCCTACACACAAAGATAAAGGCACACCACGCTTTAATAAAAAAGTTTTGGCTGGCATTGCTTCACGCGTACCTGTGATACCCACAGGAATAATATGCGCACCAGTTTCTCTCGCTAAACGAAAACCACCTGGCTTGAATGACAGCATTTCTTCTGTTCGAGTACGCCCGCCTTCTGGAAATATAAAAATCCTTACACCGCTTTTTAGTTTTTCTTTTATCTGATTAAACAACGCTTGCATGCTATCAGGGTTTCGCATATCTATGGGTAGAAATTCTGTCTGTGTAATGGCATCGCCAAAAAACGGCATGTCAAATAAACTTTTTTTCACCAAAAAACGTATGGTGCCTGACATATTTGCGTAGAGTAATGGCAAGTCAAATAAGCTGGCATGATTAGCCATGAAAATATAAGGCGTTTTACTGTCCATTTTAAATCCTGGCATAAAACGAATACTATGATTCGCTCCTATTAATGCCAAAATTTGTCTTGCGCCTTTATTTAATCGTTGATTCACTACAGCGCGCGTCAGCCGCTTTTTTTTTGCTAAAAAAGTGATATACAGACTATGCCGAATAACGACAAGCATACACATGAATAATACCGGGAAGCCTCTCCAGAAAATGAGGAAATTTTTAATTTTTTTCATGCCAACCGCCTAGGAGAATAATCAAATGTTTCTGCTGGCAATTGAAATCCATAACTACGAAGCTGTTGTGCTCTTAAGATAACAGCGGCACCCTCTAATAAATTCTTGCCAATTTGTTCTACTGTTCTTTCAGACAAAGCTTCTAAAAAAGAACCCCTTACCCAATCATTAAACGCGCCCATGGCTGGGCCACACCATATTTGATAATCCGATTTACGCGAGGAGTCTCCTGCAATCGCCCAACGACTAGATAAACCTAAATACCAACGAAATACTAAAGCCATTTTATGTTTGGCATCTTTTTCTGCTTTACTTAATTGCGCAGGATCTCTATCTTTAAAAAACGCCATGGTTTCTTCCCAAATGCTGTCTAAACTACGATTGAGAATTTGTGTTTCTAGGATTTTTTTCTGTTCGTCAGAAATCGCTTCTAAACTTTTATTTTGCGAATAAATATCATACAGCTTATTTGCACGACCACTGAATAATGTGCCACGCTTTAACACTTGCAATTTGACACCCATTTCAAACATATCTGCTGCTGCTGCCATTGCAACATCTGCGATACCAGCTTGAGCCAGCATTTGTTTCCCTTCCTCGGACAAACCAGACTCTACAGCAATGTGATTTACTGATCCCGTTAACACGTAAGCCGCACCCATAGAAAAAGCTGCTGCTATAGCACTAGGGGTACCCAATCCTCCAGCTGCACCTACACGTATCGGTGTGCGATAACCATATTGTTGCGTGAGTTGTTCAGCCAATTTGTAAATAGTTGGAAACAGTGCGGTTAATGGTCGGTTATCTGTATGCCCCCCTGAATCACCTTCTACTGTAATATCTTCTGCCAATGGAATATGTGCTGCTAATGCGGCTTCTTCTGGCGTGAGTTTTTTTGCTGCCACTAAATCAGAAAGTATTTTCTGAGGCGCAGGTGACATAAATAACTTTGCGATTTCTGGCCGGGAGATTTTGGCTAGAATAAAGTTTTGACGCACTATCTCGCCTTCCGGCGTTGCGGTAAGGCCTTTGCATGCGTAGTAAACAACATTGGGATTGAGGGACATATAAGCAGAAGTTGAAACACGTCGCACACCGTAATGCAAATATAAGTCGACAGCTTTTTCTTCTAAGTGTGGTTCTTGAGGAGAATGAATTAAATTCGAACCCCAAGCGTCTGCATTGTGGCCCAGCGCGTTATTAATCACATGAATATTTTTTTCTATCACCGCAGGCATTAATCCCGCCGCGCCGAAAAATCCCATCATACCTGCCTTCACCGATGCGATGACCATTTCTGCTGTTGCAATGCCATTAGCCATTTCACCGACAATATAAGGGAAACGTGTACGATGTGCCGCAGTGAATGTTTGCGAACCCAACCACTCTGGATAGGCCGGCGGCAATAACCCTATATGCTGCCATAAGGCCGCATCATTGCTATTCACCCACTGGGTATATAACGCATCATTCAGGACTTGTAATTGACCGGTTTGTTGGTTTTTCAGAATGTGTAGGGTCTCTCGCGTTTTTTCAACGAGATTGGTCCAATAGGATTGTTCTGGTGTTGAATTTGTGGTCATTTTTTTGCTCTTTAAAATTAACTACTCACTCTTCCATGTTCTGCCATAAAGCTCATTGCAGCATCCAATAAAAAAGCAGAACGGTTACTACCATGTTCTTTTGTATATTGATCAATTTGCTCTAAGAATCTCTCAGGCACTGTAATATTAATCCTTCGAGACTTTCCGGAAATTTTTGATAGATCAATCTCTACTACTGCTAATACTCCATCTTGCAGTTCCGGATTATCCAAGTGCTGCTCGAATGATTGTTTCAATGGAATAACGTCACCATCTAATAATAAACCTTCTAAATGACACTCTATTGCTTCATGCGTATTATGAATAGCTTCTTCAATACTCTTACCTGCAGAATAACACCCAGGCAGATCGGGTACGATGACACCGTAATCACTCTCATCATCTTTATGAATAAAAATTAAATATTGCATATATCACCTCACTTTAAGTTCGGCTTGCTTCAAAATGCTTTGAAATGTTTTCAAAGGCAAATCTTTTTTAGGATGAGGCACAGTAACTTTTCCTTTTTTTGTCGGATGTTTAAATTGGCAGTGACTAACCCTTTTGGGTATGTTTAAACCATCCATCATCTTCAAGTATTTTTATAATATCTCGGCTCTTCATTTATCACTACGCACTATGCAAACAAACTGAAAACACCTGACCTCCATAACTATCCACCATAACGTGGGCAGTACTATCCGACTGATTTTCACGCAATTTTAATGCTGCAGCCGCAACATGTAGTAATCCAGAAGCTGCATGCGCATGGCCAAACTGTCGTGTGATACCACTATTTTCTAGTGTAAGCAGCTCGTCGCCTTGCTCCCCCTTATCAGCAATCAAAGCATACACCGTATCCTTATCTCTCTTTGCATCCGCTAAGCGCTTCAACACCAACACAACTGCCGCATCACCCGGAATCTGCCTAGTCACCTTGAAAACATTGGATGCTGCCGCACGATGACCAATTTCACAGCACATATCTACCGCACCTACGATGGCACAATCCACTACACTATCTCTTAAATACTGCACACCCAAATCTAAGGCAATTAGCCCTGAACCCTCTTCCGCCGAAACTACATGACTCGGCGCCTTAAGGTCAAATTCTGCATTTAACCTATTAGCCACAATATTGGGCATAGCACCAATAACATCAGCTGGCATCAACGGAGGACGAATGGCTACTCTCGCTGCTGTGAGCCAAGCCTCATCTGCTTGGGGGAAAGTTTCTGCCAAACGACAACCAAACCCTGAGCGCGCGACTTCTGTATCGCATTGCATACCTATCCATGCCCCTGTTCTTATAGGATCCGATGGTTTTGTTTTAGCCATGGCCTCATGCGCTGCTTT
>JAQSWO010000002.1:5000-58755 GCA_029266595.1 Gammaproteobacteria bacterium | reverse complement strand
GTGAGCCTTTTCAATTGAGCATGACGGAATTAGAAATGGAGCTAAAGCCCAAAGACGATTTGTAACAGCTCATTCTTTCACTAAATTCGGCAAAAGATGGCCGTTTTCACCTAGGGCTGATCATTATGACGACCTCTAGTAAACCTTATTTAATTCGAGCTTTATATGAGTGGATGGCAGATAACGCCCTTACTCCCTATGTGCTTGTAAAGGCTGACAAACCTAATTGCATGGTCCCCAGGGAGTTTGTAAAAAATGGAGAGATTGTGCTGGATATTTCCATGACTGCGACCAAAGGCTTGATGCTTGGCAATGAAGTGATTGAGTTTAAAGCGAGATTTTCAGGGAAGATTACAGATATCTATATTCCCATCTATGCAGTCAGTGCAATTTATGCCCAAGAAAATGGGCAAGGGATGTCTTTTCCTGAAGAGGAAGACCTACCACCACCTTCACAGGAAGCTCCGCCTCAAAAGGGCAGGCCAAATTTAAAAATTGTAGATTAACTTGAGTTGTAATAGATCAGCCCCTTGGCAAGCGCGGGAAAAATGGTCAGTTTTTAGACCGTTTATGCGAGGGGGGCGGTAGCGCACCGCAATCTAGGAAGAAATCTAACGACTCTTCGAAGATATATATTTCCTGGATTGCTTCGCAAAAAGCGCTCGCAAAGACGAGCTAAGGGGCTCACAAAGACAGGCTAGAGACTTTATAAATCGTCTTTGCGAGGAGCGATAGCGACGCGGCAATTTTGTCCAGAAGCCCAGCATACATATAGTATGAGAGCACTCTGAGGACATTTTTAGTCCAAGATCGGCAAAAAATGGCCGTTTCTATCTAGGGCCTGAGCTGTTACCTTGAGTTTAGATGGGCTTGTCCTGGCTATAGTGGCCATAACATAACGTACATTAAACATTAAACCTAAAATGCACTACATCCCCATCTTGCATGACATACACCTTGCCCTCTGAACGTAACTTCCCTGCATCTTTAGCACCTTGTTCTCCGTTGTATTTCACAAAGTCCTCATAAGACACCACTTCTGCGCGAATGAAACCGCGTTCAAAATCGGTATGAATAACGCCAGCAGCTTGTGGCGCCGTATAACCTGTGGGAATAGTCCAAGCGCGGACTTCCTTAACACCTGCTGTAAAATAGGTTTGTAGCGACAATAGTTTATATCCCGCATGGACAACTCTATCTAGGCCTGGCTCGCTCAGCCCCAGGCTCTCAAGAAAATCAAGCTTCTCTTCATCCCTTAGCTCAGCAATTTCAGACTCTAAAGCAGCACAGACAGGCACCACAGTTGTGCCTTCTGATTCAGCCAAGGCAATTAAGGCATCTAGTGCAGGGTTATTTTGAAATCCATCTTCAGCGACGTTAGCGATATATAGTGTTGGTTTATCGGTGAGCAGCTGAAAGCGGCGTAATATTTCTGACTCGGCTTCATCCATTGCTAACAAGCGAATCAGCTTGCCGGAATTTAAATGCTCTCTTACCTTACTGAGTAAAGCCTCCTCTGCTTTTCCGGCTTTGTCACCAGTTTTCGCCAATTTAGCTGCTTTCAGTAAAGCCTTTTCAATGGCTTCAAGATCAGCAAGTGCCAGTTCTGTGTTGACTACTTCCACGTCAGCAACGGGGTTCACTCTGCCGGCTACATGCACGATATCATCATTTTCAAAACAACGTACGACATGTGCGATCGCCTGTGTTTCGCGAATATTCGCTAAAAATTGATTCCCTAAGCCTTCACCTTTAGAGGCGCCTGCTACAAGGCCAGCAATGTCCACAAACTCCATGGTTGTAGGCACCACATTTTGTGGCTTAACAATTTCCGCGAGTTTGTTTAAACGAGTATCAGGTAAAGGTACGATGCCAACATTTGGCTTGATCGTGCAAAAAGGATAATTCGCTGCTTCTATACCTGCTTTGGTGATGGCATTGAATAGGGTAGATTTTCCAACATTGGGCAAACCTACTATGCCGCATTTAAATCCCATGTGAACCTCTTGTTAATAGCTTGAACGTGCTGAATCGTCAGCTGCGAGGAGCTTGCGACTAAGCAATCTAGGAAAAATTGAATACTTTGAAGAACAGCCTATATGCACGACAAAAATTTGATGAAAGGTCATCGCTGTGTATCATAGCAGCGATAATCTTTCTTTTTGCCACTTCTTTTATTCAGCCTCTATTTTTTTCGTGTACAGAGAAGAACAACACAGAGACTTTCTGTAACCATGATATAACCTCAATCTGACGGCGGAGTATCAACGGGCACTTGCTTTGATTTTGCGGCATCCACTGTTTTGTTCTTTTTGACTTCTTTGGCGAGCGCGCGCCTTTCTTCTGGCGTCATTTTTTCCAGTTGCTCTTTTGCCTTGGTACGCATGGCTGCCTTCTGTTCAGGCGTCAAATTTTTCTCAAGACTATCGCGGACTTGCTGTTTTTGTTCTGGTGTCATGGCATCCCATCTTTCCCGCATTTTCTTTTTTATTGCTTCTTTCTGCGCTGGCGTCATTTCTTTTTGTAGCTTTTCTCGTATGGCTTGTTTTTGTTCAGGAGTTGTTGCGCTCCTGTATTCTTTTGTTAAGGCATCTAGTTTTTCATCTTTCTGAGCTTCTAGTGGGGAAGCAGCTTGGGTAGTCCCTGGAGGAGCAGCAGGAACAGTATTCGTTTGTGCTGAAATTCCCATGGAAAATCCTAAACAGCTGACGATGATAAAAGCAGTGCTCGATATTTTTTTCATATTATTCTCCTGGAAGTTATTAGCTTGCAAATTTAAGAACCGTAGATAGGACCGGCGAAGCATATCACTCTTCCAAATCAGTCGCCAACGACCAGCCAATCTCCTGATCTGCATATAGTGGCACCAATGATGCTTCTCCAAATATCATATGTTTTGGTACCCGCCACGGCCGCTTCACTAAAGTAATTATTTCCTTATTTTCAGGTAGTCCATAAAAAGCCGCGCCGTATCGACTGGCGAAATTTTCGAGCTTGTCTAAGGCATTATGTGCTTCGAACACTTGGGCATAGAGCTCAATGGCAGCATGTGCTGAATAAATGCCTGCGCAGCCAGAGGCGCATTCTTTCTGAGAAATAGCATGAGGGGCGCTATCTGTTCCTAAAAAGAACCGTGGATCGCCACTTATTGCAGCAGTAATGAGCGCTTGCTGATGTACCTGTCTTTTGAGAATAGGTAGACAGTAGTAATGAGGCTTAACGCCACCAGAAAGTAAATCATTTCGATTTAACAATAAATGATGCACTGTGATGGTTGCGGCCATGTTTTTAGGATGTGATATGACAAAATCGACAGCATCTCTAGTGGTGATGTGCTCCAAAACAATGCGCAGATTAGGACAAGCTGCCACGAGTTTAGACAATTCCTCGAGAAAGATTTTTTCCCTATCGAAAATATCGATAGTGGGATCACTTGTTTCACCGTGGACTAACAACAGTAAGCCACAAGCTTCCATTTCACGAAAAATAGGCATCATGCGCTCTATGCTCTTGACACCAGACTCAGCATTGGTTGTCACACCTGCAGGATAGAGTTTAGCGGCAGATACTAGCCCTGATGCTCTGCCTTCTCGGATGATCTCTGGCGTCATTTCCTCAGTTAAATAGAGTGTCATTAATGGTTCAAAATACGTTCCTTCCGGGACTTCCGCTAAAATGCGTTGTTTGTATGCCATGACCGCCGACAGGCTAGTTACTGGCGGTTTAAGATTTGGCATGATGATTGCTCTGGCAAAACGTTTAGCTGCATCCGGTACAGTTTGTTTGAGATATATCGCATCTCGTAAATGCAAGTGCATATCATCAGGTTTAATTAGTTTTATTTTTTTCATAAAAAATCACTCGTAACGCTTTGATAGTCCAATATCGAAAACGACATCATTCGTGCCTATTACTTTACAGGTTGATATATTTTTTTTAAACGGGTATTTTCAGAGCAGTTTTAGTATTTAACACGATCAGAGGAAAAGGATCACATGCGTAAAAAGATATTACACCTGTTCGCAGGAGCTTGCCTATTTTCAGCATCGCCTGCATTTGCGGAAACCTCCGATGAGAAACTCGCGCAGACCATACAAGAATTAATGGAGCAAACTAAAGCATTACAAAAAGAAGTTAAGTCGCTGAGAAGTGAACTTAACCAGGTTAAGCAAGGGAGCAAAAAGAAGGCTGTATTGCCTAATAAAGTTGTGGCGGAACCTCCATCTTCTCTTGCAACCGAGAATAATTTAACTGCAGAAACACGATTCGTTGCGCTGAACACCCCAGCTCAAGAAGCTGCTCAGGAAAAAGCTGAATTTATCAACTATATCGTTGGTACTCCTGTGATGAGCTCTCCTATTTTGAACGTCTACTCTCAATTTAACGCGGGTGACCTCATCGTTAACTACCCGGGGATTAACGAAGATTTATTCCTGCTCCAGCAGCAAAAATTACTCGCTGATACCATTGGATATGAAAATTTGCCTTCACAAAAACGCCCCATACTCGCATTGAGTGGTGTGATTGAGGCAGCATTTATTTATCAAGATCCTTATGGTCCTGGCCCCACAGCAAATAGCTTAGAGCTTACGCAAGCTGAGTTAGATGTATATGCCAATGTTAGCCCGTGGGCTAACGGGTTTATGTCGATTGTATTCGATGGCACTAACTTAGATCCTGCGCTCATAGGTTCAGGGAATCCAGCTAATAATGGCAGATTATTTGTGGATAGAGGTTTTGTCACGATTGGTGATCTCAACAAAACACCAGTCTATTTCTCTGCTGGGCGTATGTTCGTTCCTTTCGGCCGTTACATGAGCAACATGTATTCTAACCCTGTCACCAACTTACTTGGTCGAACGAATGTAAATGCTGCCTTATTGGGTTACAACAGCGGGAACCCATACTTTTCGGTTTATGCATTTGATGGGGCTGTAAATGTCGGTCAGTCCGGTTTGGGAGGTTGGGGCGCGAATGCAGGCTATCAATTTTCAAACACGACAAATAACACTACTGGTATTTTTGGCTTAGGTTACATTAATAACTTGTCTGACTCACAATTCGCACAATTACCTGATGGCGGAGGATTTTCTAATAGTGCTGCTACGGAACAGCTGCAGCATTACGTGCCTGGCGTTAACGCACACATGGGTATGAGCAAAGGCCCCTTTAGCTTTTTCTCAGAATTAGTTGCGGCAACAACAAGCTATGCTGTTACGGATTTGAGCTTTAATGGCGAGGGTGCATCGCCCAAGGCTGCGCACATAGAAGGGGCTTATTCCTTTGATATCATGAAGAAGCCTTCCAATGTCAGCTTGGCTTACGGACAAACATGGGAAGCGTTAGGTATGAACCTTCCTAAGCACAGTTACACAGCAACGTTTAGTACGTCTATTTGGAAAAACACGGTCCAGACATTAGAGTTTAGACACGACGTAAATTACGCTGCAACCGATACGGCCGGTAGTATCAGTGCTTGCGCTCCTGGAGATATTGGTAACATTTGCCTATTGCCTGCTGTGCCTGGTACTACGGAGAACACCGTATTTGCCCGAATAGCGGTGTATTTCTAGGAATTGGCGTCATTTTGAATTTGGTATAAATGGTTAGAGTTTTGACCGTCTTTGCGAGCTGATCTATCCCCACGAATGTAATAGATCAGCTTTTATAACGCTACATTATAGGAGCTGATCTCTTACAACAGCGGCCTGAATGACCTCCCTCAGCTCCACCAATCTCCCGTGAAAAAAATGCGTTACTCCTGGTAGAAACACCGACTGGATAGGAGGTTTTGCTGTTGTCAGCCACTTTCTGACATCTTCAACTGGTACCACTTCATCTTCCTCTCCCATCACCACCAACCACGGACAAGAGACGTCATTCGTATTTTGAAAATTAAAATGATTGACGGGAGGAGCAATGCTAACCAGCTGTTCTATCCTATGATCTCTTGCAGCAACTTGTGCGGTAATGTGTGACCCGAATGAGAAACCTGCCAGCCAAACTTTATGTTCGGGGAAACGCTGTCTTACCCAACTCAAAACCGCTAACAAATCATCGATTTCACCGATGGCTTCACCGTATATTCCTTCACTTTTACCCACTCCGCGAAAATTAAAACGAACCGTCTGGTACCCCATTTCGTCGAAAGTTCTGGCTAAAGTTGTCACAACCTTGTTGCTCATCGTCCCACCATATAATGGGTGAGGATGACAGATGATAACTGTCGTTTGACTGGAGGGGTCTTGAGGAAAGGTAAGTAATGCCTCAAGCTGTCCGACTGGGCCTTCAAGTTTGGTTGGTTCTTCTTTTTTGACCATAGTGTTTTCCTATTTTTTATTCTCAAAATGCCCTTGTGAGGAGCTTGCAAGCCCCAAACCTGTTACAGGCAGATTTTTCTATGCCGTTTTTGCCGTAATTTATAGCAATTATATTTATTTTTGCCACTTCTTTTATTTGGTATCTATTTTTGCCGTGTAGGTGAATCCACTGTACAGGGTCGATATTATCGTGCTTTAGACCCTTTAATATTTTCTTAAGTTAGCCTCTGTATGCTGGTCAAGTACTCCCGACATCACCCGCGTATCTTAAATGAATTCTAGAGTGATACGCATCCCGTACCTAACAAAGAGGAAAAACAGTGAAACAAAAAATTGAGGCTGCAAAAGCTAGTGGTTTAGGAGAAATTGCAACTTTTCCAGAGCGCTATAGTATTAAGCGAGAAGGTGGGAAATGGAAGTTTACTTTACCCCAGGGTTATCGTTGGGAGCTAGGAGATCTTGGGTGGAATCTTATTAAGCCTGACAATACAGAAGTATCCTTAGAGCAGGATTTGGCTAAATTAATGGGAGTAGAGCTTTATAATATGTCAGATATGCTAGGAATTGTTTCAAGAGATTTAGCCGATTATATGTTTGAGAAGCAAATAAAGGGATGTGGAGCTCAACCTGACGGTCCAGATAGTTATTTTTATGAACCTGAGGAGCATTACAGGGCTAGGTGTGTAGAAATAGGGCTGAAACCTCCTGCTAAGCTTTTTCCTCAATCTAGCCAGCCACCAGTAGTAGCACCTACGCAACAAGAGGAAAAAGCTTCTTTGTCGGAAGACGACGAAGGTCCAGTATCCCTGCCTCCCGGTAGACGAGGACAGAGTGATGCTAGCGATGGAGCCTTTAATAGAAATCGCAGACTTTCTAGCGTAGACCTAGGACCCCCAGCCCGGGAGCAGAAATTTTCTTCAGACCAGAGGTTCGCGAAACTGAATGCTGATGATGAGAAAAAGCTACAAGAGTTTTTTGAGCAAATTAAAAAAGGGAATATAGACGTTGTTCCTCACCCTGGTAATCCAAATCTTTTGATGTTTACTCGAACAGGTTTGCTTGTTGGTGAACAAAAGAAAATAAAAGAGATGACGGAATATGCGCTGGTGATGACTAAAGTTTTAGGTGATGATGCGTTGATATGGGCTCATGCGAAGCCTAGTTTTTCTCTCTTCAGCCTGCAATGCTTACAGCTCCGAGAAGGGGAAATCGCTCCGAACAGCGAAAATATTGCAAAAGTGAGCAGAGAAATAATGCAGGATATCAAGCTCGCTCTTTTTGATAAACCCATCCTTTTGGTAGGACAAAGATCAAGAGTACACGATACGCTTGCCCTGCGGTTGGCTCACATAATCGAGACATCTGAAGGTGATCCTTGGATAGTTATGGCAGCTATTCAGGTTGCTTTAGACTGCGGTGTTGGAAATGAGAAGAAATTGAAGGAATTTACGCAGGCGATACCCTCGCGCGAAGGGCTTAAATCATATGATGGTCCAAGGAAAGATGTTTTAGAGTTTGCCGATCGTATGGGAAGAGTAGAATTTGATGCTAGGGGAAGACTGATAAAGCCTATTGTGGCAGTGCCACATGAAAGAAATCCTGGATTTTTTAGAGTCTATTTTGATTCGGGTGATGAGACTAGAGATTTAGAAGACGCAGAAAAATTTAAGGAAGGGTTGCAGGAGTTATTTGGAATGGGAGCACAAAATTTTGGCATTCAGAGTGATTCTTCTATTGGTAGAATGCAGCTTTATACAAATGTAGGCCAAGGTCGAGATCCAGAGCGGCCTTATAATGCTAGTTTTACTTTATCAGGACCACAGTTAAGAAATATAGAACAGGCATATGAAATAACTATAGCACAGATAAATAATCCGCAGGCGAACTATGGGGGAGATGGATACGGAGGGAGATATGGACCTGAATCTGAAGAACCATTGCTACCACCAGTGCAACAATGGGGTGGCCAGTTTCATCAGGTTTTAGCTCCAGTAGCTGAACATGGGGCTGGACCATCCAATGTTCTCGCTTCGAACTGGGGAGCAGGGTTCCATAGCAATTCCCAAGGTGGTGGTCATAGGTCGGTAGGTGTTGATCCTCAGCCTGGTGCTCGGAACGTACAACAACATCAGCAGCAGAAAACACATAATTAAAATTCGACTACTTTTCATCCAAAATCTTAGGGGCCCTTACCGTTAATGCCCTTGACAAGATTTGGTTTGAGATGATACCGTTCGGCCAGTTTTAAATTGTTATCTAGGAAATCAAATGTCTAAGAATACAGTGTTGCGCCTCATGAACATTATTGTCTTGGTGATTACAGTCACCTGGGGGCGCGGGCCTACGTCTTAGGCAAAATGAGACAAACCATAAACCCCGCACCTCCTAAGGACCGCGGGGTTTTTTTTTACGCCAGTTTTTTGTAACAGACCAGCCTCTAGATGGAAGCGGTCATATTTTGCCGATCTTGCAGCGAAAATCTGTCAAAGTGTTCATCACTACGTGTATGTTGCACTTTCTCCTAGATTGCTGCGTCGCTACGCTCCTCGCAGATACGGCCGGGCTCTGACCATTTATACCAAATTTAACGGGGAGGTATGATCTATTATCGCGAAGACGGTCTAGAATCTGGCCGTTTGTGCTAAATCTAGAAGAGTGAGCTATGACGTTTTTTTACGGGGGTGTTTATGAAAATAACAGGCGCACAAGCTATTTTAGAATGTCTGCTGCATGAGGATGTGAATCTTTTATTTGGGTATCCTGGCGGCGCCATCATGCCCTTCTATGATGCATTACATGAATATGAGGGCTTAAGGCATATACTTGTGAGGCACGAACAAGGCGCAGCGCATGCGGCAGAAGGTTATGCTCGCATTACCAACAAAGTTGGTGTCTGTGTTGCAACTTCAGGTCCTGGTGCAACTAATCTCATTACTGGTATAGCTGATGCGATGTTAGACTCTATCCCATTGGTTTGCATCACGGGTCAGGTACCTAGCAGCTTATTGGGGACAGATGCTTTTCAAGAATCAGATATTATCGGAATGACTGTTCCTGTTACAAAATGGAACTATCAAATCACACGTGCTGAAGAAATTCCCTCCATCATGGCTAAGGCATTTTATGTCGCTCAAACGGGCAGGCCAGGACCTGTACTGATAGACATTACAAAAGATGCGCAGCTTCAATATATAGATTTTCACTATCAAAAACATACCCCCACAAAATCCTTAGCACCGCACTCTTCATTATTAGATGTAAATGAACTAAAAGCAGCGGCGGAATTGATTAATCAAGCTAAAAAACCTTATCTTTTGGTCGGACATGGCGTCTTAATTGCACAGGCGGAAGACGAGCTATTACAGTTTGCGGAGAAAACAAATATTCCCGTCGCTTGCACTTTGCTTGGGTTGTCCGTATTACCAACGAATCACCCTTTATATGTTGGGATGCTTGGTATGCACGGCAACTATGGTACTAACTTACTCACGAATGAAGCGGATCTGCTGATTGCAATCGGCATGAGATTTGATGATAGAGTGACAGGTAATCTCAGCAAATACGCCACACAAGCTAAAATTATACACATTGATATAGATGCCTCTGAAATCGGCAAAAATGTTCCTACTGACGTTGCATTGATAGGAGATGCAAAAGTAGTGTTACAGCAATTGCTGTCATACGTAGAGATTAATCACCACGAAGATTGGTTAAATAGATTTAAATCATGCTATGCAGAAGAATATGATCAAGTGATTGAAGATGAAATTCATCCTACGGATGCCAAACTAAAAATGGCAGAAGTCATTCATCAACTGTCTGATAAAACAGCAGGAAAGGCGATTATCGTGTCTGACGTTGGGCAACACCAAATGATAGCCGCGCGTTATTATCAGTTTGAACATAACAATTCACATGTCACTTCAGGTGGACTGGGGACCATGGGTTTTGCACTGCCCGCTGCGATTGGCGCTAAACTCGCTGCGCCTGAACGAGAAGTGATCGCGATTATTGGTGATGGCGGGTTTCAAATGAGTATTCAAGAATTAGGTGTGATCGCGCAGGAAGATTTGCCCGTAAAAATCATTATTTTAAATAATGAATATTTGGGAATGGTTAGGCAATGGCAAGAACTATTTTTTGAAGAGCGATATTCATTTACGAAATTAAAAAATCCTGATTTTATTAAAATTGCTGAAGGTTATGGCATTGAAGGCCGCCGTGTCACTGAACGGTCAGAATTAGATCATGCACTTACAACTTTGTTAGAGGCAAAGCATCCTTATTTACTTGAAGTGCTTGTGGAAACGCACGGAAAAGTTTTCCCTATGGTTCCCACCGGAGCGTCAGTGGGCGAAATACGTTTGTCATGAGGAATAGGTAATGAAAGACACTTATATGATTTCGATGGTGACAGAAAATAAAATTCGTGTTTTACAGCGCATTGCTGGCATACTCGCTCGTAATCGCTTAAATATTATTCATATGAACGTTCAAGAAATGAGCGGAGAGGAAACATCTCAATTGAGCCTTACATTTGAAAGTGAAGAAAAAACGACAATGCGTGTTGTGCAGCAATTAAAACGAATGATTGAATTGTTAGAAATTAATGTCAGTAATCAAGCACCTAAAATTCAGCAGTTCCCTTAAATTCAGCAATTCTCTTCCGAGAAACGCTAGCTAAAATTTAACGTTAGGAGAAATATGATATGCCAGTCATGAAATTTGGACTAATCGATGAACAAGTCATCACTCGGGATGAATTTCCGCTCACTAAGGCCAGAGAAGTTTTAAAAAATGAAACCATTGCGGTTATTGGTTATGGCGTACAAGGTCCAGCACAAGCACTCAACTTAAAAGATAACGGATTTAATGTGATCGTAGGGCAAAGGCCAGACTCATCCTCATGGGAAAAAGCCATTAAGGATGGGTGGATACCCAATGAAAATTTATTTCCCATTGAGCAAGCTTGTGAAAAAGCGAGCATCATTTGTTATTTGTTATCAGATGCCGCACAAATGCAGCTATGGCCAACTGTAAAAAAATATCTCTCTCCCGGAAAAACGTTATGCTTTTCTCATGGCTTTTCCGTCACATATGCTGATAAAACAGGCGTTATTCCTCCTGCTGATATTGATGTGATACTGGTTGCGCCTAAAGGATCTGGGCGTAGCGTTCGTAAGTTATTTCTACAGAAAAAAGGCATTAATTCTAGCTTTGCGATTCATCAAGATAATTCTGGTCATGCCAAAGAAAAAGTATTAGCACTGGGAATAGGTGTAGGCTCTGGATATTTATTTGAAACCACATTTAAAAAAGAAGTATATAGCGACTTAGTCGGTGAGCGTGGTGTTTTAATGGGCGCACTGGCTGGCATTATCTCGGCGCAATACCAAGTATTAAGAGACCACGGGCATTCACCTAGCGAAGCATTTAATGAAACCGTCGAAGAGCTAACACAAAGCTTGGTCCCTTTAATTGCAGAAAATGGTATGGACTGGATGTTTGGTAATTGCTCAACCACTGCACAACGCGGCGCATTGGATTGGTTGCCACGTTTTAGAGATGCAGTGCTACCAGTGTTCGATTCACTTTATCAAAGTGTAGCTAACGGAAAAGAGGCAGAGGTTGTGATCAATGCAAACGGTCGTGAAGATTACAAAGAAAACCTTGCAGTAGAACTAGATACCATGCGCAAAGAAGAAATTTGGCAAGTGGGTTATCAGGTTAGAAAATTGAGACCTGAACAGTCGGGAGAATAAATAGGAAACTTTATGTATAACATCATAGATTTCACAACCAAACTACCCGTTAAACCTAATGGTTTGGTATTTGCAGGGGAAAACAATCCCTGGGAAATTTTAATGGATTTGGCGGTAATTAAGGCCAAACTTAATTTAGAGTATTTTAAAACGACACCTCCTTGTCTTTTAAAATATCTACCTTTAATGCCTATCCAAAAGATTTCTGAATTTGTCTCATTAAGAGAGGTGGCAACACCTCTCGTCAAAAGCAAAACACTGGGAGAACGTCTTGGTTTAAACCTATATTTTAAAATTGAATCAAAAAATCCCACGGGATCATTTAAAGATAGAGGTTCTGCTATTGATATTTCAGTCGCCAAGGAACTAGGCGCTAAAGCAATTATTTTGGCATCCACTGGAAATATGGCCGCTTCCTGCGCATGTTATGCGGCGGCTGCCAAAATGCCGTGTTATGTTTTAGTGCCTGAAGGTGTTCCTGTTGCCAAACTTGCACAAGTCATTGCATTTGGTGGGCACATTATACAAGTCAAAGGAACCTATAATGACGCGGCGGAATTAGCGAAAACCATCGCAGAAAAAAAAGGTTTTTATTTGGCAGGAGACTATGCGTATCGTGTTGAAGGACAAAAAACGGCTGCGTTTGAAATCATTGATCAATTATTATTTCAAGCGCCTGATATGGTTGTCATCCCCATTGGATGTGGCACTAACATCACCGCTTATGCTAAAGGCTTTGAGGAATATCGCGAATTAGGGTTACTTAATACAATGCCTCAATTAATGGGGGTGCAAGCACAAAATGCTGCTGCGGTTGTTAACAGTTACAATGAAAGAAAAAATACTATTACACCTCTCGAAAGTGCAGACACCATTGCTTCTGCTATTGCTGTACCTAACCCCATAGATGGTATCAAGGCGTTACATGCTATTTACAGTACTAAAGGCTCCGCTGTATCTGTCAGCGATGAAGAAATATTACAAGCACAATATTTATTATCTCATGAAGAAAGTTTGTTTGTAGAAGGATCTGCCGCTGCAACTGTTGCCGCATTAATTAAAACACCACAGCTGACCGGACTGAGAAACAAAACTGTCATTTGCGTGTTAACTGGTGATGGATTAAAAGATTCGAGTATTGTTTTAAAAGCAGCCATTAAGCCGCCTACTATTTATCCAGATGAAAAAGAATTTTTACAGCTTTATCAGAGTAATTTTTTCAATGGAAAAAATATGATTTTTTCTGATAAGAGTAAAATTCTCTTTCAAGAAAAGCCCAGTATCGTACAAATTAAAGAGCAGCTCAATAAATTGCTGAATGCAGAGTACGATGATGATTATCTGTTGAAAATTCAATCTATCCTTTACAAGATTTTGCAAAAAGGAAAACACATCACCATTTCTGATTTTCAAGACAGTATACAAGACGCTTTGGAAAAGCCACGTCATCCCCTACACGAAATTTTTTCCGTTTATGATTTTAGTGTTACAGCAGAAAAAGATCGCTCATCGAATGCAACTGTAAAAATAAAAATAGGCGATACAAAAAAAGAGGCGCATGGTACAGGTGTTGGGCCAGTGGATGCAGTGATTAATGCGTTGCGGCAGGCGTGTGATGAACAAATAAATTTTAAATTAACGGATTACAAAGTGGATATACGCCACCAAGGTGTTGATGCCGTGGTTTATGTGGAGCTGAAATTAACGAAAAATAACTTTTCTTCATTAGGCCGTGGTACTTCGCCTGATATTATTCAGGCTTCTATAGAGGCGTTTGAAGTGGCATATAATGGATTTTCTTCTTAATGATTTTTTTCCAGTATGGTAAAAATTTAGGAAATAGCAGAAGCAAAATATGCATTCCCCTGATCTTTCATGGGAATGCATATGCATAGCGGGTTAGGGTGAGAAAATTCCTCCTTCAACCTCGTCGGGCTATGATATGGTAATGGCCCAGCCTCTTAGATAGAAACCGGCCATCTTTTGCCGATCTTGGACGAAAAATGCGCTCAGAGTGCTGGCATACTACGTGTATGCTGCGCTTCTGGATCAACTATGTCTTAAAGCGAACTTTTTACCTGTCGTTGCGAGCAATTTTGCGAAGCAATCCAGGAATTAGATATTCCCGAAGGGTCCTACGGGGTGTTAGATTTTTTTCTAGATTGCCACGTCGTGCGTTGCACTCCTCGCAAAGACGGTCTAAAAGCTGACCATTTTCCCCATTCTCGGCAAGAGGGTGATCTATTTTACCTGTGCTAAATCTAAAAAAGGCATGAACACTTTTATAAGCAACAGTTTATCCACATTATATAGGAGAAAAATTTAGGCTCAGCCGTCGTTGCTGCGCACCATCCAGCAACCTCAACCTTGGTTCAAGGCTACTATGATTGGCGGCAGGAGCCGCTGCAATAGCAGGCGCATTATTTTTAACTGCAAACCAGCCTCGCTGTGTTGCTGCTTCTGATATCTGAGATCCGTATTCATATCGATCTGATTGTGCAGAGCGGTAAGCCAGGCTACTGGTTATTAATATTAAACTGGCTACACCTAGGCAAAATGCTGCTGCTGCACCTGCTCCGATTGTTGATGGACTTGCAAGTAGACAGGCAAGAACAACAGGGACCGCTCCTGCTACCATTCCTCCTGCTACCGTTTTTAGGAATACTCTGGCATCGCTTCCTAGCCCTAAGCGATTGTTATTGATTTCGTCATTAAATTTTGCAGCCAATATATACAAGTTATCTGCTTTAAAACCATTTTGAGACTTGTCATTTATTTTTTGGGCAAATTCCTCAAGCTGGCTAAGCATAGCTTGCCTTTCTTGACCCTGGAACTGGCTATTACCCCACTTGTTCTGGGGCAGTATAGAACCGTCTTTTGCCAGAACACCAAGTTTTTCCAATGTCTTTATAAATCCATCACGTATGTTACATGCGGCAACTTGATTTTCATGATCATGACGCGCAGCTATATAGGCTTTTTCTGCAGCAGTAATAGTTTGATCTGGATTTATTGCAGCTTGGTATTCTCTAAACGACTGTCTATATGCTTGACGATAAGGATCTTCCTCTCCTAACTTTTTATTCCCATAAGATCTCAAATTAGCATAGGCTCTGTCCCATTTAAGCTGTGCTTCATTAATAAATTGTTTATTTCCCTTTTTTTCTTTTGCCTGCTTGTAGTTTTCTTCAGCCTTTGCGAAAGCATTACGATCTACAGATTTAGAATTCCGTAGAAACTGATTAATCGCTTTATACTGGCTTGAATTTTTTGCTTCTCCTGACATGTTTTGCTCCAATGGGTCGGGTTTATACTTCTATTTTGTTAGTTTTGTATGCTACATATACATATTATGACACCCTAAGCTTAAGGAAATATTATCTGTAAACACAAGTAAAAGGTGAATCGTATGCATATGACCTATTCCAGGAGAATACTTTGGCCCAAAAATTAAACAAGTTCAGTTCTAATATCACGCAGCCTCGTTCTCAAGGGGCCTCACAAGCTATGCTATACGCCACAGGGCTTAATGAAGAAGATTTAAATAAAGCTCAAGTGGGTATTGCCAGTGTTTGGTTTGAAGGGAATCCCTGCAATATGCACCTATTAGATTTGGCGGGTCATGTTAGAGAAGGCGTTAAAAAAGCAGATCTGGTTGGCATGCGATTTAACACCATAGGCGTTAGTGATGGCATTTCTATGGGTACAGAAGGTATGCGATATTCGCTGCAATCACGCGACATTATTGCTGATTCCATTGAAACAGTGATGAGCGCGCAATGGTATGACGCATTAGTTGCTCTGCCGGGTTGTGATAAGAATATGCCAGGGTGCTTGATCGCTATGGGTCGGTTAAATCGTCCTGCCATCATGGTATACGGAGGAACTATTCAACCTGGAAAATGTGAAGGAAGGACCATTGATATTGTTTCAGCTTTTCAAAGTTATGGTGAATATCTGACAGGCGCTATTGATGATCAACAGCGAAAAGATATCGTGCGGCATGCTTGTCCTGGTGCGGGCGCATGTGGGGGTATGTATACAGCTAACACCATGGCATCTGCGATTGAAGCTTTAGGTATGAGTCTGCCTTATAGTTCCTCTACACCCGCCATGCATCCTGACAAACAACAAGAATGTATCATTGCAGGTGCAGCTATCCGAAAAATATTAGAACAGGATATTAAACCCAGAGATATCATGACTAGGGCAGCTTTTGAAAATGCTATGGTCATGGTAGTTGCTTTGGGCGGTTCGACCAATGCCGTTATCCACCTAATTGCTATGGCGCATTCAGTAGGTGTGTCACTTACGTTAGAAGATTTTCAAGCCGTTAGTAATCGCGTGCCATTATTAGCAGATTTCAAACCCAGTGGAAAATTTGAAATGGCGGATTTACATCATTGTGGCGGCACACCAGCTGTAATGAAGATGTTATTAGAAGAAGGCTATTTAGATGGCAGTTGTTTAACCGTAACCGGATTAACCATAGAAGAAAATTTAAAATCGTTACCCGGATTAACTAAGGGGCAATCCATTGTTCACTCAATCCATAATCCATTGAAGACAACCGGTCATCTCCAAATGCTTAAAGGCAACCTTGCACCAGATGGCGCAGTCGCTAAAATTACAGGAAAAGAAGGGTCGCATTTTAGTGGTCCAGCCATCGTTTTCGATTCAGAAGATGAGATGGTATCTGCAGTCGAAAATCATCAAGTTAAACCCGGCGATGTTATTGTCATTCGTTATGTCGGGCCCAAAGGTGGTCCCGGTATGCCAGAAATGCTAAAGCCAACTTCTCTGATTATGGGAGCAGGGTTAGGTAAAGATGTCGCATTGATCACAGATGGTCGGTTTTCTGGCGGGTCTCATGGATTTATCATTGGTCACATCACACCAGAGGCCCAAGAAGGAGGGCCTATTGCGCTACTGCAAAATGGAGACCACATTACTATCAATGTGGAAGAAAATAGTATCTCTGTAGATTTAACAGAAGATGTGTTGGCTAAGCGTAAAGAAATGTGGGTTATGCCATCTTATAAGGCGCAGCGTGGTACATTACGCAAATATATTAAAAATGTTTCCTCTGCTAGCTTAGGTTGTGTGACGGATGAGTGAGGTTTTTGAGGGAAAACCAAGTGTAATCATGATTGCTGGTCCCAATGGCGCGGGAAAAACCACTGCTGGCCAACAGGCACGCCATTTTTCCATATCACGATTATTTCGTGGTTTTTATTAACTCGTTCTATATACTTAGATAAATGAGTTTTGGCTTCGTGAATGTTGACGAATTCCATAAGCATCTCCTTGAGAAAACTAGACTAAGCTTAAGCTGGGTTATTATTTCGGACAATTCAAATATCATCCTATGCATTTTATAGTACGTTACATACATATATTAAAATGACCCCAAAAATTTTACCTCAAAAAGAAGATAACCGTCCCATAGGCGTTTTCGATTCCGGTATAGGCGGTTTAATTGCCCTAACTGCTTTAGCAAAAGCACTACCGCAAGAAGATTTAGTATATCTAGGCGATACTGCACGCGTTCCTTACGGTGACCGCTCTCCTGAAATTGTAAAAAATTACGCTAGAGAATGTGTACAATTTCTACTCGATCATTCTGTTAAATTGATCGTGGTTGCGTGTAATACAGTTTCGGCGATTGCACTGTCAGAAATAGAAAAAATTTCACCGGTGCCAGTCATAGGCGTGATTAAGCCTGCTGTATCAGCAGTTTCTGCCGTTTTACTCACGCCAGGATATAAAAAAATTGGCATCATAGGCACCAGGGTTACAGTGCAAAGTCGCTCGTATGAACATGAAATTTATAAAATTCATGGTCAGGCTGGACTTTTAATATACGCTCAGGCTTGCCCACTTTTTGTCCCACTCATTGAAGAAGGTTGGCATGAAGATCCGTTTATTTATCCCGTAGCGGAAAAATATTTGCGGCCTTTAAAAGAAGAAAAAATTGATGCGTTGATTTTGGGTTGTACGCATTACCCCTTATTAAGGAAAGTGATTGAGGAGATCATGCCTGGTGTTGTCCTAATTGATCCGGCAGAAGAGGCAACTAAACAAACTGTGCAAATCATCCAGCAGTATGCTTCACAGAATGCTTACAAAGAACGCCAAATTGAATGCTATGTTACCGACTTGGCTCCCACTTTTGTCAGAATGGTCAACCAATTTTTGGGCGTATCTCCCGAGGCGATACGCCACGTGTCGATAGGATAGAAGCTACAAAAAATCGTAGCAGCTCAGTCCCTTAGAGAGATTTAGGTTGAGCACGATGGCAGCATGAGACAAGGATCAACTGGTTTCCCATCTTTTCTGACAGCAAAATATAAGGCGGGGGTTTTATGGCCTCCGCTCTTGCCAACAGTTGCTAAAACATCTCCCGCCGATACGCTATCTCCAATTTTGCGATAGACCACATCATTTTGACCATAAAGCGTCATATAACTATTTCCATGGTCAACGATCACCAGCAAACCATAACCTGCCATCCATTGAGAAAAGACGATACGACCAGATGCAGCGGCTCTCACGTTTTCACCTAGAGGCGCCTCTATTAATATGCCATTTAGTTTTAGCTCGCTGCCTTGAATGGCTGAGCCATATTTGACAGCAACTTTTCCTTTGGTAGGCCAACTCATTTTCCCTTTATCTTTCGTTGGAATATTGATTGTAGGGCGTGATGAGGATTGCGATACGGCATTCGTTGTAGCAGCTTTTGCTTTTAATTGCCTCAGTACTGCTTCAAGCGCCTCTCTATTTTGTTGTAAAACAATTAAACGTTCGTTATTAGATGTAATAGTTGCTTCAGTTTTTTCAAGCACCTGTGCTCGTTGTGCTTGTGCATCTTGTATGCCGTTGATTTCTGATTGATGCTGTGCTTGAAGTTCCGAAAGTACTTTGCGTTTTTCTTCAATTGCTTGTGTGTTTTGTTCTAATTTTTCCATGGTTTGATGTAACGCAGCGATCAGATCTGAACGCTTTTTAAGTACGTAACGGTAGTAAACAAGGTTTTTTTGCGCATCGGTGATATTTTTTTGACTGAGCAAAATCTTTAAAAATCCTCCATTTTCTGACATATAAGCAGTGCGAATTTGATCGCTTAAAGCTTGCTGTTGAATGGCTAGTTTTTTTTCGTTATTTATTTTTTCTTCGTGTAAATTATTTAATTGCTCTGCCTGTTTTTGTAGTTGTTTTTTTGTTTTTTGCTGCTTTGTTTTAAATTGACTTAAATGTTCTTCTGAAATTTTTAATTTTTTTTGTAATAGTGTGCGGGAAGTTTGTTGCTCTTCTAGATCTTTTTGAACGGTTTTGATTTCTTTCTGAATATCAGAGAGGGAAGGTTTAGCGCCTGCGGAAAAAGGAGCGTAGAAAAATATAATAATGGTGAAACAATAAATAATTGCGCTATTCTTTTTAGGCATAGGATTTCATTACACTGGGTTATGTCTAAAGTGCCAGGATATAAGGAATCTTCGTAACAGATCAGTCCCTAGATAGAAATGTTTTTTTGAACAATGAACGCCCTGTCATTTCTGCCGGCTGCTCCAATCCCATTAGATAAACTAGCGTCGGTGCAATATCATATAGCACGCCTTTTTCTGTTGTGGGAATGGCTTTTCTTCCCACGTAAACTACGGGGACCAAATTTGTCGTATGTGCTGTATGCGGTTGTCGAGTATCCACATCAAACATGCATTCTGCGTTGCCATGATCGGCAGTGATTAAAGCTTCTCCACCTTCACTTTCTAAAACCCGCACAATTCTTTCCAATGATTCACTGATCACTTCTATGGCTTTAATCGTTGCAATAAAGTCACCAGTGTGACCCACCATATCTGGGTTTGCAAAATTACAGATAATGGCATCGTACCGCTTGCTTTTAATTGCTTCGATGAGACGATCAGTTAATTCTGGTGCACTCATTTCAGGTTGGAGGTCGTAGGTCGCAACCTTGGGTGAAGGGATTAATATGCGATCTTCCCCTAGGCAAGGCGTTTCTTCACCACCATTAAAGAAAAAAGTGACGTGTGCATATTTTTCTGTTTCGGCAATGCGTAGCTGTTGGTAGCCTAGCTTAGAGATATATTCTCCAAAAAAATTAGCGAATGATAGGCGGGGATAAGCGGGTTTGGCTAAGATGTCTGTGGCATATTCTGTCAGGGTAATAAATGAAGAAAGCACAGGAAAACGTTTCCTTGAAAAAGCGCTAAACGTTTTATCCGTTAATGCATGGGTTAATTGTCTGGCGCGATCCGCTCGAAAATTCATAAAGATAATGGCATCGCCATCCTCAAGAACAACAGGATTTTCATTTTCTGCGCAAATTGCTGTAGGTAAAACAAATTCATCACTTTCGCCTCTATCATAGGCTTGTCGTAAGCCATCAATGGCAGAAGTAGCGCGGTGTGCTGCATCACCTTGTGTGAGCAAATCATAAGCGCGCTCTGTTCTTTTCCAACGTTTATCCCTGTCCATTGCATAGTAACGCCCTATAATGGAAGCGATTTTGCCACAGTGTATGGATTGAAATAATTTTTCAGCATCATCAATGCTTTCTTTAGCTGATCGTGGTGGCGTATCCCTGCCGTCCAAAAATGCATGTAAATAGATCTTTTTTAACCCGCGCTCGGCGGCAATTTTAATTACTTCAAAAATATGGTTTTCTTGACTATGTACGCCGCCTGGGGATAGTAACCCTAAAATATGCAGTGCGTGATTTTTTGCAATTAAGTGGTCAATGGCGTCTACGAACGCAGCATTCTGATGGAATCCGCCAGAGGCAATGTCGTTATTAATGCGCGTTAAATCCTGCTCTACCAAGCGACCTGTGCCCATGTGGAGATGGCCCACTTCAGAATTTCCCATCTGCCCATCGGGCAAACCAACTGCGGGGCCAGAAGCTTCAGCCAGCGTATGCGGGTAGGTCTTCCAGAGATGCTGCCAAAATGGCGCGTGTGCGGCAGCAATGGCATTGTATTCCACTTGGTCACAATGCCCCCAGCCATCCAAAATAATAAGCACCAAAGGAGTATGTTGGTTTGTCGATGAGGCAGATTTTTCTATCATGGTGTAGCAATACCTATGACACCACAGGCGATACGCGCTCCTGCATTACCGCTGGGTTGAGTTTTTAGATCATCTTGATCCGCGTGAACAATCACTGAACGACCGATAATATTCTTCGTGCCTTTCAGAGAAATGAATTTGTCTAGCGTAGTGTAATGTGCTTTGCCTTTATCGTCGGCTTTTATGTTGCCTAAATCACCAGCGTGCCGGTCATTATTCTGGGGGCTCGCATGATGTTTGTCCTTGGGATTGAAATGCTCTCCCGCGGACGTGCCATCTGGTGCACTACAATCGCCGTATTCATGTATATGGAAGCCATGATCGCCTGGCTTTAAACCATTAATATCCGCAACAACTTCTACGCCTTTATCAGTTTGCGTGAAGAGTACTGTGCCTGAAGCCTGCTGGCCTTGTGTTGGGATTAAAACAGCAATAGCCTTTGAGGGACGATCTGCAGCAGATGCCACGCTGGCTACAGAAAGCAACAAAGTACTGATAATCGTTTTTGTGAAATCCTTCATATAAATGCTCCTTGAGGTTGTGGTAAGTAACAATTCGCCACTATAGCTTATTTCTGCTAGGGGCTGTTCTACAGCTTAGCATAGCTTCAGCAAATAGCAGTTCAAAAGGGTGATTCGGTAAAAGATGGTCAGCTTTTATCATCTAAAGGGCTGGCCTGTTATGTCTCATCTGTATGTAACTGTTGCATCGCCTTTTGTGCATCGCCTAATACCAGTTCGGGTAATATGCGGATAGCTTGCTCAATTGCATATGTAATTAAGGCATAATCCTCTTTTGAGGGCCGGCTTAATACATAGTCAGATACTTGGCTGCTGTGCCCTGGATGTCCAATCCCAATTCGCAGTCGATAAAAATTTGGGCCTAAGTGCTGCACGATGTCGCGAAGCCCATTATGCCCGCCATGACCGCCATCTTTCTTTAGTCGGACAATGCCCGCAGGAAAGTCTAGCTCGTCGTGCGCAACTAAAATAGATTCAAGTGGTATTTGGTAGAATTGCGCCATAGCGCGGACAGCGCGACCGCTGTTATTCATAAAGGTGGTGGGAATGAGCAACCTAATTTTGTGTGTGTCAGATTGTATGAGGCAGGTGCGCCCGTGGAATTTAGGTTCGGTTTGAAGCGGCGCATTGTCTTGCTCAGCGAGACGTTGCGTAAACCACGCGCCAACATTATGTCGGGTATCGGCATAAGCCTCGCCGGGATTACCAAGGCCCACAATTAGTTGTATGGGGACTCGCAAAACTTCTAGCTCCTCTTTGGGGATTGTTGGCTCATACTGTGTTTATCATCCTCCTGGATAAGTTGCATCACTAGGCTCTAAACAAGCGCAGGTCAGCCTCTAGTAGAAAAGGCCACCTTTTGCCCATCTTGAGCCGAAGATCTGTCTGGAACAGATTTGGGCGTTTTCAAGCATAGCCTCAACAGGTTCCAGAGTATTTTCAATGAGTTGAGAAAATACTGCCTAGGGGTGATCTATTGCTATTCGTGAGAATAGATCGGCTCGCAAAGACGATTGGATCCTGACTATTTGTGCCAATCTTGGCAGGGATGTGATCTATTGCGATATGATAGGCTTTGCGACGGTGGGCGCGCTAAGGCTCGATACATTTCACCTCGCCTTAGCGAATTGCCATGGTCTTTATTTGCCCTCTTTAGCATCTGATTCTTTTTTGCCTATAACGGGCACTTCAGCTGCTGATGGCGCACCTCCACTTAACCCAGATTCCTGTGCAACTTGTGCTGCATGAATGCGTACCAAGGCAGGATCATCTTCGCGAATCAAAGCCGCAAATTCGACACCTTTAGGCGCGCTTACCTGTGAAAGATGAATAGATTCATCTAGTTTTAATTGCCCTAAATCAACCTCGATAAATTCAGGAAGGTTACCAGGCAAACAACGAATTTCTACTTCGTTGGCTAAATGAGAAACCACGCCACCTTGAAGCTTAACGCCTGGTGCAGTATCAGCATTCAGGAAGTGGATGGGAACTATCATAGAAATCTTTTCTTTTGCATCCACACGTAAGAAGTCAGCATGCATGATTTTTGGTTTGCTAGGGTGGCGTTGTAATGCTTTTATTACTACTTTTTCTCTCATGCCATCAACATCGAGCGTCAAAATCTGTGAGTAAAAAGATTCAGATTCTAGCGCCTTTGAAATATGGCGGTGTTCTATTGTGATGGCGGTAGGCGCTTTGCCAGCACCGTAAATGATGGCAGGCACTTTGTCTTCTAGCCGGCGTAATCGGCGGCTTTCACTGGTGCCTGAGCCTTGTCGTAAGGCTACTGATAAGTCAACGGAATCTGTCATTTGGGTCTCTCCAATATCGTGTGCAACTACACTTATCGCCACTCAAAATACTGAATCAGCACCTTAAGTGGGCTCTAGCGTATGAGGGGTTTTCTCCAAAGGGGAGAGCGTAGCCTCCCCTTGGATGGACCAGGTTATCTCGCTCGTCATCAAAAGAGCCTAACCTGGCATGTTCATCAAATCCAAGCTAAAAACAGGCGCCAAACAGCGAAGCCTCCGGCAGCCGGACATAAAGCGGTGGATTCTACAAGTTTTATGGGATAAAAGCATGCTCTTTTTGCGCAAGCGTTATACGTGCAGGTGCTTTGAAGCGAATAGAGGGAGGTAAAGATGGGGAATTGTGTGGAAACAGAAACGGGAAGCAATTAAATAAGGAAGATACAATAAAAATGAGGAGCCCCAGTGTGGTCGAAAAAATCCCTCTAACATGAGTATCGGTCCGTGCATCTCCATCCATGAAGACCTGGGGTTATTCCTGTGCCATATCCATGACAGGCGGCATTAGACAGTATATTTAACACCAAAAAAGTAGTCTTTTGTCGGTTTGATAGCTGAATGTGGTTTTGTGGCGGGTTAATAAAGGGGACAAACAGGAAAAAATTGCGATAGAGTTTTATAAACAGAAATAAATGGTGGGTCGTCCGCGACTCGAACGCGGGACCATCGGATTAAAAGTCCGGTGCTCTACCAACTGAGCTAACGACCCTGTCGTCTATAAAAAGAGCGGGCTATGATACTGGTTTGTCAGAAAATGGCAAGTTTTCGCAACGCGCCCGGAATAACTTCTTTTAGCACTTCATCTAAAACTTGGGTAAGTTCGGAGTTTTTCCTGTTGGATCACTACCGAAGTTTTTTACAACCGGAGTCTTTGTGAGGAGCGATAGCTTTTCTGCAATCCAGAAAAAATAACATAATTTTTGGGTTCTCCCGTCAAACCTCTTACTTCGAAACGTAAGAAAACGCTTCATCGCTTACACCGCAGCTGCGAGGCTAAAATGGCGTCACGTTCTAAAAATCTGAGCTTGGTTATCAAGAGCGTTATACGCTGTACGTGCTATATAAGATGCAGATATTAGCAGGGACGTGCAAGCCATACCAAGGCTAGCTCCTCTCATTGGGTCACTTTCCATGGCAACGCCTGCGAAATAGAAAATAAGGCCAGCAAAAATTAATGGTGTTTGTTGCTCAACAGGGTTCATCTCAACAGGAGCTGTCGCCGAGCGACGCCAACTTATAGCTGCTCCAGCTATTGCCGGAACAAAAAATGTAAAATTATATGGCATAATAAATTCTCTATTTTCTATACGCCGGGAACATCGCCCCAAATATGCTTATGCAACTGAATTTGAAAGCGAACGTAGGAGAGCTTGTCTGCAATGATCCAATCGGCTAAATCTCGAGGGCTGAGCTGTTCATAGCTAGGAGAAAACAAAATTTCACTCCCTAAAGCAGTCAAATTATATGTAGTGCAAATGCTTTTTGCCCATTCATAATCTTCTCTATCACAAATAACAAATTTCACTTCATCTTGTTTTTGCAGAAAAAGAAGATTTTCCCAGCGGTTCTTATTCGATTCCTTTGAGCCAGGGGTTTTAATGTCGACGACTTTGATGACCCGGCTATCGACGGATGAGATATCTAGAGCTCCACTGGTTTCCAAGGAAACTCGATAGCCTACATCGCACAGTTGTTTCAGTAAATCCAAGCAATTTTTTTGGGCCAGTGGTTCACCACCTGTTACCGTAACATAATGCGCACCTAAAGCCGCAACTGTTTCTAGAATTTCTGTAAGCGTTTTTGTGGCGCCTCCTTGAAAAGCATAAGTTGTATCACAGTAAGTGCAACGGAGAGGACAGCCTGTCAGCCGAACAAATACCGTCGGCAATCCAACCGTCTTGGTTTCACCTTGAAGAGAGTAGAAAATTTCTGTGATGCGGAGTGTTTTGGGGCTGGGCATTACTTACGCTGCAATCTCATGCTTGCTAATCTGGCTGCGCTCGAATTTGGATATTTCTGAACGATTTTTGTTAAGGTTTGACGTGCTTTCTCTCGTTGACCGTTATTGTCATCAATGATAGCCAACTTAAGCATGGCATCGGGTACTTTTTCATCATTAGGGTACTCTGTAATCAGAAGGTTCAGTTGTTTGGCAGCCAAGTCAGGCTTGTTGCTACCACTGTACAATTCGCCCAGCCAATAATACGCACTAGGCGTACGTTTCCCTTTAGGGTAAGTGGTTAACAAGTTATTAAATGCGCTGATGGCAGCGGTGTTTTGCTTTTTTGTCAGAAGGGCAAAAGCCGCTTGATAAGCCTTTTCCTCTGCCTCGGCACTTGTTGCAGAGGGAGTTGCAACAGTGGGGATGTCACTAACAGGCTGATCACCATCTTGGCGGATATCATTTCCTGGCGTTTCCAGTACCCCCTTGGAAGCTTGAGAGCTGCCAGATGAAGCTGTTAAACGTTGATTCAAATCTTCATAAAAGCTTTTCTGTTGCGTTGTCAGAGTTTCAATCTGATGCGCTTGCAGTTCTAGACGACCATTCAGCTCTTGAATCTGTTGCTGTAGGGCATCTATCTTTCCAGGCAGGTCTAGCTGTGTAATGTTATTAACTTGCTGTCTCAAAAGCCTGAGCTCATCCCCTGGAGGCAGAGCAGGTTCAGCAGCTCCTCCCGGGTAAGAAGAAGTAGATTGTATAGGGGCTGGGTAAGTCACAGCCCCCGGTTGTCGCGATTGATTGAGATCTACAACAGGCGCCTGAGCGAACACAGGCTGCACCATTAAAAGGTTCAGAGCAGTAAGAGATACAATAATGGTCTGTCTTAGATTCAAGTGCTTATCCTCAATTTCCAGCTTTAACGTCTACTCTTCGATTGCATTGGTAGTCTTGCTCAGAATTTCCGTAAGCAACGGGTTTTTCTGCGCCATTACTGGTTGTAGCAACTTGCTGCTTGCTCACGCCATATTGTTCGAGCGCGGATGAAACAGCGTCAGCACGGCGCCAGCCAAGTGCAACATTGTATTCACGGCTACCACGATTATCTGTGTTGCCAACGACGCGAACCTTTGAGTGACTGTTTAACGCATTACGAGCCGCTGCCTGTAGGCGCTCTCTATCTTCTGGATGAACTGCATTGCTATCAAAATCGAAATAATAAGCGTCTGCATTCTGCGGAGCATCACAATTTGCTCCGCCGTAAAAGCTCCCACCTGAGCCTTGACCATAAGCTTCTTGTCCTCCTGCACCATAAGCGCCGCCATTGCCATAGCCTCCGCCTGCGCCACCTGCGCCTCCTTTAGTAGACGAACAGGCTGCGAGTGTGATGATAGATACAGCGAGAATAATGCCTTTCATTATATTGTTGATTTTCATTTTAGTGCCTCTTGTGTGAGAAAAATTAGTCTTTAAAATCATACAGGTTTATTAGCGAAAGGTCCCCAAGCAGGCTCTCTGACATCACCTTCTCGAGAAGGTAATACCAGCGTCACCCGACCATCTGAAGAAACCATTCCCAAAACACCACGTCCAGTGGCGCCCATGGCATACACAATCATTCTGCCATTAGGTGCAATGCTCGGTGCCTGCGTGCCGCCCGAACGAGTTACGACGTTAAAGCGTCCAGAAGACATATCCTGCACGCCAACATTAAATCCATTTTCGCCACCATGTAATACCGCTAGCACTTGGCCATTAGGAGATAGTGATGGACTGGCGTTGTAGTTACCCTGGAAAGTTACGCGTTGTACCGCTTTGCTGGATAAATCAACGCGGTAAACCTGTGGATTTCCCCCTCGGTTCGAGGTGAAGAGTATGGACCTTCCATCAGCCGACCAAACCGGCTCCGTATCAATAGCTGCTCCATCTGTCACTTGCATTGACGTATTTGTGTTAAGGTCCATCACGAAAATCTTAGGAGCACCTGTCTTTGTTAGTACTAGTGCTAGACGATTGCCGTCAGGAGACCAAGATGGTGCGCTGTTAAGGCCAGAAGAGTTGCTCACAACTTGTCTACGACCTGTCGCTACATCTTGTACATAGACGATGGGGTTGTCTTTTTCAAATGATACATAGGTCAGGCGTCGGCCATCAGGCGACCATTTGGGTGACATGATAGGCTCGTTTGACTTTAAAAGAGGCTGAGGCCCATAGCCATCAATATCTGACACTTCTAAGGTATAAACGCTAGGCGCTTTAGGAGACTGTTGAGCAACAACATAGGCAATACGTGTCGAAAACACACCGCGTTCGCCCGTCAAATTTTCATAGATTAGATCGCTAATGTGATGTGCTAAAGCGCGTAATTGGTTGTCTTTGCCAGAAAAATTTTGATTGAGAATGATCGTTTTTTGCCAGACAGGGGCTGAGGATCCCAGTTGGTCATTAGCTTTATTGGGATAGGCAGACAGTAGCTGAAACTGAACGCGATAGTTTCCTGAGCCAGTAGGTGTGACGTTTCCAACAACAATATTGTCTACGCCTTGCTGTTGCCAATGCTGAAAGTCTACTTGTTCTGCTGTGCTTGGACCTGCTTGTCCGGGTACAACTCTGAAGCGCCCGCTATTTTTTAAGTCATTGGAAATGACGTTTGCAATATCATTAGGTGATTGACTATTAGGATTTTGTCCCGCAAAAGGAACAATGGCAATGGGAAGGCTACCTTCTACACCACGGGTTAGCTGTATTTCTAGGGCAGCCTGAGAAGCAACGCTAAAGAAAGTTATAAGTGCCAGCAGATATTTTGTAGCTGTCCGCGTAAAACAACGTGCTAAGGCACGACCTGCGTAGCTGTGATATTTAACGAGATATTGCATTGATGAGTCTCCAATTATTTGGGTTTGGTTGACATTAAGGATACTGTAACAGCTCGCTATTTCATTATCACCAGAGAAGATGATGGGAAGGTTCGAATTGCTGTGTATAAAGTGTAATCAGTCTTATTTTTAATACATCAAACTGTGAATGTCGGCTCCAACTTCGATTCTAAGAGGAAAATATCAAAAATACTACTGTTTGTTCTATCTGAAAATGCTGGTTTTCGTATCTTGTGGTTAATTTATAGATGGGGTTCCTAAAGGAGCTGCTGTACGAGATAGTTTTAATCAGAGGAGAAGCACAGCTCATTGTACGCTAGTAGTGCTTTCTCTCGTTTAAGGCTGCGTTACGGGTATACTGCTTCTATAAAAAAGCTGATACTTTTAAAAACTAGTACCTTAAGAGATGGACAGCATAAAATGGATATACAGAAATTAATCAAATTACCAGAAAGCAAAACTTTGGAATTTAAAAGAGATTCTTCTTCTTTAGAATCTATTCTGAAAACTATTGTTGCATTTTCGAATACAGCAGGAGGAATTTTAATAATTGGCGTCGCAGATGATCACACTATCTATGGTTTAGAAAATCCAAGTAAATCAGAAGAGCAAATTGTCAATAGCGTCGCACATCGCATCAAACCTCAAATTTCACCCGACTTTCATATTATGGAAGTTAAAGGAAAATTTATTTTGGTAATACAAGTAGACTATCTATTAGCACCTTATTATCTATCAGACAAAGGTGAAGAAAAAGGCGTCTATATTCGGATAGGTAATTCAAACCGATTAGCCAGCGTAGAAGCGATTGCTGAAATGAAGCGCGCTAAGCAGCACCCATTTTTTGATAAAGCACCTTGTGATAGTGTTGTTGAAAGTGATTTGGACAAAGAATTAATTCTCAAAACGTTTTCTGATCATAAAGTGACTATAGATACCTCAAAATTATTTAGTATTGGATTGCTGGTGCAAAAAGGGAAACGAATATTAGCGAGTAACGGCGGTGTTATCTTATTTGGAAAGGCTGATATTCGGCAAAAATACTTTCCTTATGCAGAAGTTAGATGCGCGCGATTTTCGGGCAGCAGTCGTGCAGAATTTATTGATCGATTAAATATTGAAGGCGGCATACTTGCAGCTGTGACGGAAGTACCTAAATTTATTCGACGTAATACCAAAACAGCAGGGAAGTTTGGCAGCATGAGGCGTCGGGATATTCCAGAATATCCTATAGATGGTATTCGTGAAACACTCACAAATGCTTTGGTGCATGCCAATTATGAAATCAGTGGAACACGTATTTTTGTGGCAATTTATGATGACAAGCTTGAAATCCAAAATCCTGGCATCATGCCCCCAGGAATGAGCATAGAACAGTTTAAAGCAGGCGTAAGCCGTATTCGTAATCCGGTCATTGCCCGAATATTTAGCGAGCTAGAATTGGTGGAGGAGTGGGGGAGTGGTTATAAACGTATTAGAGAGGCTTGCCAAAAAGATGGATACCCTGAGCCTATTTGGGAGGAATTTGGCACAGTTACCCGAGTGACATTTTTCCCACATCCAGAGGTTGTAAAGATTTCGGTAGAGGCAGAATTGGGACCAAGTCGTGACCAAGTTGGGACCAAGTTGGGACCAAGTTGGGACCAAGTCAAAAGTGAGGAGGTATGGGATTCAGAGGTAATGATTTTATTAGATCGATGTCACATTCCTCAAAATATCATAGAGCTAATGGATGTTTTAAAATGGACTAATAGAACCAAGTTTAGGCATAGATATGTTGTTCCCTTGATAAAAAAGGGTCTATTAAAAATGACTGTGCCAGACAAGCCTCAAAGCAGCAAACAAAAATATCAACTCACGGAAGAAGGCTCAAAACAAAGGGCTTCATTAGAGACCAAACCGGGACCAAGTTGGGACCAAGTTGGGACCAAGTTGGGACCAGGTTGGGACCAAGTCAAAACTGAATCTAAATGGGATTTAGAAGCGATAACTTTATTGGGTCAATGCCGTACGCCTCAAAATATTACCGATCTAATGAATGTTCTAAAATGGACAAATAGAACCAAATTTAGACATAAATATATTGTTCCCCTTGTAGATGCAGGTTTGTTGACGATGACTGTTCCAGATAAACCTCAAAGTAGCAAACAGAAATATCAGCTGACTAAAAAAGGACTAAAAGAACTAACCAAAAATTCGGTGAAGTGACTTCAATAAGCTGCATAGAAGGGGCCCCTTAAAAGAAGGTGAAATAAAGCAATCGCAAAATGGATTCTTACGATTGCTTCAAAACACTATCTTATATGATCCAATTTCAACGAGATGAAGCAAAGCTTACTATCTCAATCAAAAGAACGAGATCTGCTGCTATTCTGTCTCTGATTAAGGTCCTCTGTATTGTTGGAGTTATCAAAATCATCATCAGAAAAATCACTAAAATCATTATCAGGATGACCAAGCCCATCAACGTCTATTCCGGAAGGAGGGACATTATTAGCGCTGCTAAAAAATCCTCCTCTACTACTTTTGCTTTCGCCAATATTTAGAAGGTTTGCTGCGGGTACAGAATTGCCAAGAGGTCCGTTGCCCAGCATTTCTGCATAACTATTGCTTTGCCAAGGATTTTTTTCAAAATTTCCTTGAGATATTAGATCGATTTCCTGTTGTGGGGAAGATTTTTGCCTACCCTGTACGTATTCAACGTTTGCAGGTGGGGGAGTAGCAGGGGGCTTAGGTTTATGCGCAGGTGGCGGTGTAGGTTCAAATTTGGACGGCAGTGCAGTAGAAATTGGATGAGGCTTAGACGGAGATCGACTAGATACGGGTCCAGGAGGAAGCAAGGGTGTAAGCCCAGCAGGAGGAGGCTTAGGCATAAATCTAGGTTTAGGCCCAGGTCCAGGAGGCGGCTTAGGCAGAAATTTTGCCCCTTCGTGAGAGACAGGTGAGTTGCTTTTTTGATCGTCTTGAGTTGCTTCATGAAGTTTATTGTTTAAATTGTTATTTTCTCGCGATTGTTCTGGCGCCATTTTTTATCCTCTTTTTTTTATTAGTTGAATAATTGCTGAGTTCTTTTATATCGCCTCAAAGCAAAGGATTGCCTACATTACCAAGCAAACCTTAAAAGAATATTAAAGTGTTTTGCTATTTTAATAAGATTCTCTGAGGTGACTTCAAGGAGGAGAGATTTTTAAGGAGAAATTTAATTTAACCCATTGGTAATTTATGACATTGTCCTTTTTCTTTGGTCGGAAAAAAAATTTTACATAAATTATCAATGGGTCAGATTAGATTAGGGCTTTACGTACGGTTAAATCATGGGGGAAGGTGGCCGATAGGCCGAAAGAGTGTGAAGCGTGGGATTATTTTGCCATCTGATCAATTAAGTACCACAATTTAATTAATGCTTCATTTTTTGCTCTGAAGCTTCCAAAAATCTCTTGCTTTTTATCATCTGTAATGTGACTCGCAAATGTCAATGTTCGGCCATCTTTTTCAATCCAGCCAATAAACCAACCATGCTTAAGATCTAATTTCTTACTTCTACCAGAATTTAACTGCTGTCCGCTTCCTGTCTTGCCATACAATTTCCAACCACCCCATAACTCTTGTACAAACATATTTTTTTTCGTCATGTCATGTGCTTTTGAGCTTAAAGGTAAGTTATGGTCAATTAATTTTTGTAAGAATATAGTTTGCTCTTCAGGTGAAATTTCGAGGGAGCTTGATAACCATGCATGCGTTAACCCATTTTGTTTGCCTTTATCGCCAGCAACATCTTGGTTTCCATAGTTAAATTTTGTGACATATTCTCTGAATTTTTCCACTCCTAATTTTTGCGTTAATACTTGAGAATACCAAACGCAGCTGTCTCTCATCCATGTTCTGGGATTATGTGGTTCTTTGCAAACGTTCACTGCAAGATCATAGTCTTTTTTAAAAGGCCATTCGGGATGTGCTTCGTCTATTAAAATATTTGCGTCGTAACCCATCAGGCTTAGTGGAATTTTAAAAGTCGACTCGGGAGAGTGGCGTGTTTTGCAATCACCTTCTTGCTTGACGATTTGGTCGTGTTCTTTTGCTAAGAAACATTTTGCCTCAGCATATGCTGCTGAGCTAAATAGGCAGGTAAAAATTAAAAATAAGCTGAGTTTTTTCATGCATCGGTCTTTAATTTTTCTTCAAAAAAATCAATCGCATAACGCCAAGTTGCATTAGCTGCAATTTGGTTATACTCGCGGCCCATCTCTGCTTCCTGTTCTGAATCAAACGTACCTGTTTTGGGGTCAGTGAAGGAATGCTTACCTTGGCCGAAAAAAAGAAAACGCCAATCAGCCACATTTTCTGCCGACATTTCTCTGGCAAAAGGCGCTAATGCTTCGGGAGGAACTTGGGGATCTTGATATCCGTGAAGAATTAATAGGCTGCCGTTGATACTTTCATTAGGGATGTCTGATTTGGTTAGTATGCCATGTGCAGAAACAATGGCTTTAATATTTGCACCCGAACGCGCAACTTCTAATGCACACATTCCCCCAAAACAAAATCCTATTGCGCCTATTTTTTCGGGATCAACTATTTCTTGAGAGGTTAATAAATCGAATGCTAGACCTGCGCGCCTCCTAACAAGTGCGCGATCTTTTAAAAAGGGTGTGATCAGCGAAAAACATCCGTCTATAGTCTCTGATGTTTTTCCATCACCATATATGTCTGCCGCTAACGCCACATAACCTTGTGCCGCAATATTTTTTGCATAGTCCAGCGCAAATTCACTTAGTCCTTCAAAAGCAGGAAAGACTATGATCCCTGGCTTTTTTTCTACTGTCGTTTCATCAAAAAATAATTGTCCCACCAGTGGTTGGTTTTCATCAGCGTAATATATAGTGTGTTGTTTCATGAGTTCCCTCTGTCGTTGATATAGGTATCTGTCTATCGATTAAATAAGAAATTCATTCAGAATATTCATTTATTTATCCCAACATAAATATCTAAGATCGCATTGTTATAATCAGCACTGCGCGCATCATAAATTTCAAAATCTGAAATATAGGCTCTTTCTCCCCCTAAATCAGATGCATCCATTTGCCATATCGCTTGCCACATATTAATGCAAACATCTGGCATTGGCCCTGGTCGGTTAGTGAATTTTGCATAATTTTGTAGGGGTATCAAAAGTCTTTCCAAGGCTTCATCTTGCTCATCAAAAGTATCCACTTCTTCACCGATGAAATAAGTGTAGTCGCCCTTAAAATCACTTTCATAATTTGTATAAACACAGAAAGTTGTGCCTGGATTTTTTCGATGTTGCATTTTGTTCATCAGTCCTTGCTGAAAATATTGCTGCATAGTAGCGGCAATTTTGCCGTCTGATGGATGGTCCTCAAATAATAGAGCAGTATTATTGGTTCTACTAGTAATGCCTACTAGTTTTATTTCAGGCAGTTGTGCGATGGTTTTTTGCATAAACACTCCTTAAGCTTAAATGTGATAAGAGGGTGATAATGGCCGGGCTCTTCTGACCAGGAGGTTGGAGGTTATACTGCGTGGGGGAAAAAGCCAAGATTGTCATTCCAATACTGCCCTAACAGCCACCAGTGGAGAGCTGTTAAGGAAGTATGAAGATTTTTCTTACTCGAATTACATTGACCCCCTGTACCCTTCACTTGTTCTTGAGCAGAGGCACTAGCTTCCATTATTGAAAAGATGCACGCTACTTGATCTGGTGAAAATACTAACTCTTTCATCAAGTGTTCTATAATAGCAGTGGGATGATAACTAGGATGGAGCTTCATATATTTCACCATAATCATTGCCAATCTATCTTCTATAGGTGTTGCTGAATCAGCTTCAGATTGAGGGGCATAAAATTCCCGCAATATCATCGTCTGTATAGCCTTGATAGCCTGTGCATGATACTTGTGAGCAAGCTGTATCGGGCTTGTAAGGCCTTGATTTTATTCTGCTATCAGGTTATTTAGAAACTGAGTAGTGTGCGGATGCATCTTTTGCAAATAGATTTCTTTTGCCTCATGCCACAGCACCATTAAATGACCAGGATCTGGTCCGATTTTTTCAAGTTTCAGAATCCCACTCGTGATCGGCATTATGGTTTATCTCGCTTGCGGCATCCGAGTTTAGATAATCCAACACACGATTTAAAACATCCATCCGGCCGGGAAAGGGTTTTTGGCTGGTGAATGGAGACCAATCAAAGCCATAAAATAGCATCAAGGGATTCATGATGCGCGAGATATGGTAGTGTGGATAACCTGATAAGTACTTTATGAGAGTCCCCATGGGAGCAGTCTTGCTGGGTAAATTAGAAAGCTCTGATAGCATTTTTTTTCGAGCAATATCGGCAGCACGAAGATGGTAAATATAAGCACGTGCTGCTTCGCTGGTGTCCGCGGCCCTTAATTTTTCAACGAATTTGATGGACTTTTCATCTTTTAATGAACCTTTGTGGCAAGCTTTTTCCGCCTTTTGCCACAATTCAATCAATCGGTTGAGGTCTGGGCCAATTGCGCTAAGCTCTCCATATGCGAAATCTGTGCTAGCCGGAGCTACGCTTTCTTCTTTTTGCTCTAATTTTTCAAAAACTTCTCCTGACATATCATGTTTTCCTCTTTTTTTAGTTATGTATTAGTTATGGGTTCTTCACTTTCTTCAGAAGAAACGCCAGCCGTAGTTTTTCATGTAATCAAAAAAATACAATTAGATTAAAATCGAGCCTAAATTTCGGTGCAAAACGCTGCTGATAGGCATATGGGAAACAGAAAGAAAGGAGGCAGCTCATTGAAACAGTAGCATGCGGCCAGTGGTCGACCGGCCGAATGAACTAGCAAGAATTATGCATGCTTTCGCGAGAAAAAAATGCAAGCTCAGATAAAGAGGCGGCGATGCCTCTTCAGTAGTTAAGGATGGACTAGAGAGCTGGCACGGTTATCAATGGACTATACTCTTTGCACCGTCCACACATTCACCTTGCCTCTCTCCAAAAACTCATGACGAGATCAAGCACAGTCCTTCTGCTTGAAGTTGAGGTGCAACGCGTCCGACGCTACCTGCGCCTTGTGTCAATAACACATCGCTTTCTCTCAAAACTTCTTTTAGTACAGAAGGCAATGTGTTTATATCTGCTACAAAGATAGGTTGGTGTTTGCTTTTATTTTTGATGGCTTCAAATAGGGTAGGTCCATCGATGCCGGTGATAGGGGCTTCCCCCGCAGAATAAATGTCTAGCAAGATCAGCTGTACATTGGGATCAGATAATACATCCACAAAATCATTAAATAAGTCCCGTGTACGTGTGTAACGATGTGGCTGATAGGCAACCACCAATCTGCGACCAGGCCATGCTTGACGTAGGGCCTTCCAAGTCGCTGAAATTTCTCGTGGATGATGCCCGTAGTCATCAATCAATAGCACTTTGCCGCTATCTATTTCTAATTCTCCATAAACCTGCATGCGCCTACCTACACCAGCAAATTTCTCAAGAGCTTGTTGAGCCGCTTCATCAGATGCGCCCAATGTGTGTGCTACGGCGTAGGCAGCTGCCGCATTAAGTGCATTGTGTTCGCCAGGAGCATTTAATGTGATATCTAGGCGATGGTTATCTCTGGTATGTATCAATGTGAACTGGCTGTGAAAGCCCTGCGGGCGATAATTCATGAGTCGAATATCAGCGTCCGCATCGAAACCATAAGTGAGTATGGGACGTTTAATCTGAGGAATGAGCTTACGAATGACAGGATCGTCTATACATAAGACAGCCAAACCATCTTCAGGAAGTTGATGCAGAAATTGCACAAAGGTGTCACATAAGCGGTCGAAATTATCACCATAGGTTTCCATATGGTCGGCATCAATGTTGGTCACGATGGCCATCTTAGGGTGGAGGTGTAGAAATGAGGCATCGCTTTCATCTGCTTCAGCGACGAATAGTTTGCTCTGCCCTATACCAGCGTTTGAGCCTGTGCTTTGCAGTAGGCCTCCGATGACGTAGGTAGGATCTAATCCTGCTTCTGTCAAAAGGCAGGCTAATAAACTGGTGGTGGTGGTTTTGCCATGCGTGCCTGCAACGGCGATGCCATCTTTGGTTGTCATCAAAGCAGCCAGCATTTGTGCGCGCGGGATAACAGGAATGTTGGCTTTTTGAGCGGCGACTACTTCTGGGTTGTGGCGGGGAATAGCAGTGGAGGTTACGATGATATCTGCATCTGTGATGTTATCTGCCTGATGTGTTGGATAAATGTTGATTCCTAGACTATGTAGGTGCTGGGTCATGGTGTTTTGGTTGGGGTCGGAGCCAGTGATATGGTGGCCCTGGTGAAACAGGATGTCAGCGATAGGGCCCATGCCGGCACCGCCAATGCCAATGAGATGTATGTGTTTAGGGTGTGTTAGATCCACGGGTAAAACTCCTAGGTTATATAGATTTTTTCGTAACAGCTCGTCCCAATGCCATAGCTTAATCAGTGGCGGTAAGTTCTGGGTAGTTACAAAATATTTATGAGCTTCTGATAAAGGGCATAGTAAGCGCTTGCCATTTTGTCTGCTGTAAATAATGTCTGGTAGCGTATTTCAGCATTTTTCCCCATCTGCTCTGCCAATAGCTTGTTATCGTATAAGTCTTGCATAGCCTTTCTGAGTGCCTCTGGGTTGCTGGGTGGCACCACGTATCCTGTTTCTTTATGTATGTTGATATAGCTAGTGCCAGTGCCTATCTCGCTAGAAATCAAAGGCTTGCCAAACATGGCGCCTTCTAAGAGAGAGATGCCAAATGCTTCTGAACGCAGGTGTGAAGGAAAGACAATGGCGTAACAGAGAGACAATAAGGCAACCTTGTCTTCTTCAGGCAAAACACCGAGAAAAAATACGTGCTTTAGCTGGAGTTGCTTTGCTTGTTCTTTCAATACCATTTCAACAGGTCCTGAACCCAGGATGACGATAGGCAAGTCTGTATTTTTGGCAGCATCCAGCAAAATATGCAACCCTTTATAATGACGCATAACGCCTACGAAGAGGAAAAAAGGTTTTTGAAAGGTCTGTTGCCATTTTTCTAATGCGGCTCTTGTAGGTGTTGGATATGTATTTTTATCCAGTCCAATGGGGATAACACTAGTTTTATGTTGGTAGCACTGTAACACTTTGCTAGTTTTTAAGTAGTTAGGTGAAGTGGCGACGATGTGGTCCACGTCTTCTAAGAAGCGATGCATCAGGGGTCTGTAAAGTGGCATAAACAACTTTTGTCTCACGATGTCGCTTTCGTATGTGACGAGTGTGGGTTTTTTAATGCCAGATAATAGATGGACAATATCCATGAATGGCCAAGGGAAGTGATAATGAATAATGTCGGATGCTGTGGCCAATTCTTTAAATTTTTTGAATACCGAAAAACTAATGGCGTTTGATGCGATATTAATGTGTTCTTTTGCTTGATAGGCAGTGTAAGCATCTGTCTCAATAACGTCGGTAGGATGGGGAGATAAAGAGAGGATGCTATTTGAGACGTCTAAGTGTTTGGAGGCGTAGCACAATTGTCTGATAGACATTTCAGTGCCACCAAACGCTTGAGGTGAAAATGTTTTGTAAAAATGCAAAACCTTCATGAAAAGAATGCCTTTTGATAAGCCTGTACGGTTAGGTCCGCACAACGCCTCCATGAGAACTTTTGTGCTTGCTGAATCCCACGTTGTTTGAGCGTATCGGTTTTTCCAGTGTCACCCAGTAAGCGCGCTAATTTATCTGATATGTCATCAATGTCCAGTGGATTCGTCAGTAAAGCGCAGTCTTGCGCAATTTCTTTGAGTGCGCTGTTGTTGGATGTTAGCACAGGAACGCCAGAGGCAAAGGCTTCTAGCACGGGTAATCCAAAACCTTCATAGAGTGAAGGAAAGGCAAAAACAGCAGCACCGGCAAGGACTGCAGCTAACTTTTCTCGAGGTAAATATCCGGTGCAGATCACTTTTCCTGGAGGAATAAGAGTTTTGATGTCAGTTAAGAGTTGTTTATCATGCCAACCACGTGCGCCTACTAGCACCAGGGAAAATGATCGCTTTAAGTGATCAGGTAGGCGCTCATAAGCCCGTAGTAGTCGTGGTAAGTTTTTGCGTGGCTCTATCGTTCCTATAGCAAGCACATAGGTTTGAGGTGTAAGTCCGAGCTCAGATAAACAGGGTGCGATTGCCTCTAGAGGCCTAGGGTAAAATAATGGGTCGACGCCTAGGTGTACAACAGAGACGCGAGCTGCATCTTCAACCAAATGAGTATCTAGCAATTCATCTCGTGTAAAGGCGCTATCGGTGATGATATGGTTGGCGCGGTTGAGTGTATCGGGTAATTTTTTGTTGAGTAGCTTTACGCGATGCTGTGGGTGTGTCTCAGGATGTCGGAGGTGAGATAGGTCATGCACGGTGACAATTGATGGCCCTTGGTGTTGGAGCGATAGAAAGCTGGGTTCGTGATATAGCCATTGACGGTAGGGAATCATCGCTTTTTGTTCTTTTAAGTCTATGAGTTTTTTTAGAAGGATATAAGCACCAGGAATGTTTTGAATGTATCGACTGGCGTTGATATGTGTGGTGTCAGAAAGGTGGGACGTTTCATATTGCTGGATAAGCTGGTGCAAAGCTTGTTTGTTTCGGGTGCAGGTAGAGCTGATGCCTATTATATCGTTTATGTCGGGGTGTATGAGTAGTTCGCGTAATAGGTGAAAGGTGTAGTATCCGATGCCACTCAATGGAGAGCGGAGTGTATCTAGACGAATGATAAGATCAAGCGACATATGTTTTTTTCCAGTTGGAGTAAATCCTAATGCTTTTATCAATTATTGCTGCTTTATCCACGAATTACGTGATAGGCAAAAACAACCAATTACCTTGGCATCTTCCCGCGGATTTGGCGCATTTTAAGGGCCTCACTATGGGCAAGTCTATGTTGATGGGGCGCAAGACTTATGAGTCTATCGGGCGGCCCTTGCCAGGACGAAGGAATATTGTGATTTCTCGTCGCTTGGATTTTCGAGCAGAAGGTTGTGAAGTGGCGCATTCTTTAGACGAGGCCCTTGCTTTAGTTCATAGAGAAGAAGAAATCATGGTTATCGGGGGCGCACAATTATTTGAGGAAGCGTTGTTGGGAGCAGATAAGCTTTACTTGACGTGGGTGCATGGTGAGGTCGAAGGGGATTGTCATTTTCCCAAGGTTGAATTGGCTGAATGGGAGGAAATTTCTCGAGAAGAGCGAGCACCAGATGAGAGAAATTGTTATGCACTTAGCTTTGTCACTCTTGCCCGCACGCTAAAACGCTGAGTATCTTCCAACCTCATACAGGTCAACCTTCTACCCCATACACATCCGGTATCTAATGCATAAACATTGGCGATGGAGGTGTGGCCATCGAGTGCCGCCCAATGTCCAAAAAGTATAGAAATGTCTTGTGCTTTTCGATGTGGTTGTTCATACCAAGGCAGATAGCCCGGTGGTGCGGTATTGGGTTCTCCGTTACATTGAAAATCTAAATGTCCCTTAGGATCGTAGAAGCGCATCCGGGTAAACGCATTGGTGATAAATCGAAGTCTGTCCCAACCTGTGAGCGTGGACGACCATACATTTGGTGTATCGCCGTATAAATGCGGAAAGGCCGCGGTGTAGTCATCGCCGCGCAAAACCGCTTCAAGCTCAGCAGCACAAGCTTTTGCTTCTTCCAAACTCCATTCGGGTAGTATGCCCGCATGGGCCATGACGTAGCCTAAGGATGGGTCGTGATGTAGTAGTGGTTGTTTTCTTATCCAGTTAAGTAGGCCATCACGATCAGGGGCATCGATAATAGATTGTAAAGAAGTTTCTTTTTCTCTTTCTCTGAAGGGAAGGCGCCCGCTGGCGATGGCGAGCAGATGTATATCGTGGTTGCCAAGGACCACAGTAGCGTGAGGGAGGTCTTTAATAAACCTTAGGACTTCCAGTGATTGAGGGCCCCGACTCACTAGATCACCCACGAACCAGAGGTGGTCGATTTCGGAGCGGAATCCAATCAGTGCAAGTAGGTCTTGCAGCTCGTCAAAGCAACCTTGTATGTCGCCAATGGCATAAGTGTAAGGAGTCATGTCAGTTTGTTGCGAAAGTCTTTAATTTAGGAAAAACTTAAACTGGCTAGGTATTGTTTAAATGCTTCACCTATTTCTGGGTGTTTAAGTCCATAACTGATGGTTGCTTGTAGGTAACCGAGCTTACTTCCACAGTCATGCCGCTTGCCGTCTAGCAAGTAGCTATAGACATCTTCCACTTTTGTGAGCGCAGAAATTGCATCTGTCAGTTGTATTTCCCCTCGGCTATCGATCTGCACATTTTCAAGCAGCTGCAAGATATGAGGCGTGAAGATATAACGACCAACAACGGCTAGGTTTGAGGGGGCTTCTTGGGGTGAAGGCTTTTCTATGATGTCTTTTAGTTTGTCAGAATTTCCATCTAGGCTAATGATGCCGTATTTTGAAGTTTCTTCAGGCGCAACACTTTCGATAGCTAGTACGCTGGATTGTGTGGCCTCATATTTTCTCACCATTTGTTTTAAGCAGCTGTGCTCATTAGTCGTTTCAATTAAATCATCGGCAAGTAGCACAGCAAATGGTTCATCACCAATAATATTTTTAGCGCATAGCACAGCGTGCCCTAGTCCCAATGGTTTATTTTGTCGTATATATGCACATGAGATGCCTTTAGGCAGTATGTCTTGTACAAGAGCAAGTAGAGAATAGGCCTCTTTTTCTTGGAGCTTTGCTTCTAGCTCAAAGTTGGAGTCAAAATGATCTTCAATGGCGCGCTTGCTTGAGCTTGTAACAAAAATCAGCTCAGTAATGCCCGCATAAACAGCCTCCTCAACAGCGTATTGAATCAAGGGCTTGTCCACGATGGGCAGCATTTCTTTGGGATTAGCCTTAGTAGCTGGTAGAAAGCGCGTGCCTAATCCAGCAACGGGGAACACAGCTTTTTTAATGGGGATGAACATTTTTTGACCTCTCAAGACTTGGCTACTATTACCTTAATAATATGCGATATGACTCATAATCTTTAAAGTCTGTTTCTAATAAAGAAACTTCGGCCTAGCGACCTCGCCCTTGACAAACCTCGACTGCATAGAGAACATGGCCAGCTTCAATGATACTCACCCCCGTATCCAAAATACAAGGAACCCTCTCGCATGATCACCGCCATTCCCGAAATAAACACTAGGCCCGATTTTGATGTCGAGCTTCAAGATATTGCGCATTTTGTTCGTCGAGACGATTTGGACAGTGTTGAAGCCTATAGAACAGCTCGTCTTTGTTTGATAGACAGTTTGGGATGCGCATTTTTATCTTTGCGCTATCCTGAATGTAGGAAACTGTTGGGGCCTGTTGTACCTGGGGCGATTTTGCACGAAGGTGCGCGTGTTCCAGGCACGTCATTCGAGCTGGACCCTATTCAGGCAGCATTTAATACAGGGACTATGATTCGTTGGCTGGATTACAATGACACTTGGCTGGCTCAAGAGTGGGGCCACCCTTCTGATAATTTGGGTGGCATCTTAGCCATGGCAGATTATCTAAGCCGTCAGGCCATTAAGAAGGGTCAGCCTTCCTTGGTAATGAAGGATGTGCTGACAGCTATGATTAAGGCGCATGAAATACAAGGTGTATTAGCGCTGGAAAATAGTTTTAATCGCGTGGGCTTGGATCATGTTGTCTTAGTGAAGGTCGCAACAACAGCAGTGATTACCCATTGGTTAGGTGGAGACCATCAGCAAATATGTGAGGCTTTATCGCAAGCTTTTGTAGATGGTCAAAGCCTTAGAACGTACCGTCATTCTCCGAATACAGGGTCTAGAAAGTCATGGGCAGCTGGAGATGCAACGGCACGCGGCGTTAGATTGGCAATGATGACCATGAAGGGAGAGTGTGGGTATCCCAGCGCATTGACGGCCAAAAAATGGGGTTTATACGATGTGTATTTTGACGGTAAGCGATTTAAATTTCAGCGGCCTTATGGCACTTATGTGATGGAGAATGTGTTATTCAAAATCTCTTATCCTGCGGAGTTCCACGCGCAAACGGCAGTAGAGTGTGCTATTAATTTATATCCTGATGTCAAAGATCGCTTGCATGAGATTGAAAGAGTGCGCATACGCACGCAAGAGCCAGCTATGCGTATCTTGAATAAACAGGGTCAACTCTATAATCCGGCCGATCGAGATCATTGTCTAAGATATATCGTAGCAATAGGGCTGATTCAAGGAGCGCTGACAGCAGATCACTATGAGGATGTGGTTGCTGCTGATCCACGTATCGATAGTTTGCGTGAAAAAATAGAAATGATAGAGGATGAAAATTTCTCTCGTGATTATTTGGATCCTGAGAAGCGGTCCATTAGTAATGCCATTCAAATTTTCTTTAAGGATGGCAGTCATACTCCAGAAATTGTGATTGAATACCCTATTGGGCACAAACGTCGTCGTGAAGAGGGTATCCCGTTATTAGAAGAGAAGTTTTATCACAACTTGTTATCGCGTTTCCCAAAGGTTAGGGCAAATAGAATTGTTTCACTGTGCCAGGATCAAAGCCAGTTAGAGGCGATGAGCGTGCCTGAGTTTATGAGTATGCTTGTGGTCTAGGCTCTATTTGTATTGGGCGTATCATCTACCGGCGGCTTCCTGTGTTCAAGGCTATCGTCATCCTGAAACTTATCTTACTTACTCTGCTTTTTAGAGTTTAGTGAAAGTTAATATCAAAGACTTGAGTAATAATGCTTACTATAAGTGGACCCGATGCAGAAAAATTGACGCGTTTTGAATGAGTTTCTGATAAGGTAAGCAATTTTTCGGTTAATTCATGTAGGAAGATAAATATATGTGCGGAATTGTCGGTGCCATTTCATCTGAAGATGTGATCCCCATCCTACTAGAAGGGTTGAAACGCTTAGAATATCGTGGATATGACTCTGCGGGTGTTGCTACGCTTAATTGTGATACAGGAGATATTCAGCGTCTTCGTACTAAAGGAAAAGTCAAAGAGTTGGAATCTGAGTTAATTAAACATCCCATGCAAGGACGGATCGGTATCGCTCATACGCGTTGGGCAACGCATGGTATACCTTCTGAAGGAAACGCGCATCCCCTTATATCAGGTGCCAACATTGCCGTTGTTCATAACGGCATCATTGAGAATCACCACGAGCTAAAGACGGAATTACTAGAGAAGGGCTATATTTTTGCTTCGGACACAGATACAGAAGTCGTTGCTCATTTAGTATACGATTACCACAAGCAACATGATTTTTTAGCCGCGGTTAAGCTGGCCATCAAAAGATTAGAAGGCGCGTTTGCCTTGGTCATTATTAATCGTGAAGCCCCTGATCGTCTTATAGCAGTAAGAAAAGGTTCCCCTCTTGTCGTTGGGCTCGGTAAAAACAGTCATTTCATTGCATCTGACACCTTGGCTTTATTGCCTGTCACAGACCGATTTATTTTTTTGGAAGAAGGTGATGTTGCCGATGTTTCGCAAGAAAAAGTCGATGTCTACGATTTGTCTAGTGCGTTGGTGAAGAGAAAAATCCATACCTCAGGCCTAGATAAAAATAGCGTTAGCCGAGGCAATTACCGTCATTTTATGCTCAAAGAAATTTTCGAGCAGACGATTGCTGCGGCGCACACGTTGGATGGTCGTATCGATCACCAACATGTTCTCGATAACCTCTTTGATGGACCATCACTTCACGCACTCAAAAAAATTCAACATGTACAAATAGCTGCTTGTGGTACTAGCTATCACGCTGGTTTGGTAGGCCGTTATTGGATGGAGAGCTTGGCGGGTATTTCCTGTCAAACTGAAATAGCAAGCGAGATTCGTTATAGAAAAGCTGTTGTCTCACCTAATTCTCTTTTTATCGTGTTATCGCAGTCGGGAGAAACAGCCGATACATTGGCAGCATTGCGTCAGGCAAAAGAATTGGGATATGCAGCGACACTGGCCATTTGTAATGTGCCGGAAAGCTCGCTTACGCGAGAAGCCGATATCACCATATTAACCAGAGCAGGTGCAGAAATTGGAGTGGCGTCGACCAAGGCATTCACCACGCAGTTAATTGCCTTGCTATTGCTGACCATGGTGCTTGGTGCTGAGCGCAAATTCATGGGTACAAGTGTAGCATCGAATATTCTCTATCAATTGAGAGCATTGCCTTCTCAGATTGAAAGAACGCTCACCTTAAATACAGCAATTTCCGAATTAGCCGCACGGTTTGTCGGTAAACAACATGCGCTTTTTTTAGGGAGAGGGGTGCATTATCCTATTGCGTTAGAAGGGGCCTTAAAGCTAAAAGAGCTTTCCTATATTCATGCGGAGGCCTATCCTGCGGGTGAGCTTAAGCATGGGCCACTGGCTTTAGTAGACCATCAGATGCCGGTGATTGCCGTTGCACCTAGCAATACATTGCTGGAAAAGGTCAAATCTAATTTGCAAGAAGTCAGTGCGCGTGGTGGGGAGTTGATTGTCTTTGGCGATGCCTCTAGCTATTTTCAGGAGTTCGCAGACTTAACGTTTATTCCTGTCCAAGCCAATGATGATGTCATTTCTCCTATCATTTACACCATCCCATTACAATTGCTGGCTTATCATGTTGCTGTGCTGAAAGGCACAGATGTCGATCAGCCTAGGAATTTGGCGAAGTCTGTTACTGTAGAATAGCCTATAGTAACCAAAGCTTTAATGTATCTCTGGAGCATATATGAACTTAAGAAGAACCAAGATCGTCGCCACTTTAGGCCCATCGACGGATGATCCTGCGATGCTAGAACGCATTTTTGAAGCGGGTGTGAATGTCGTTCGTATTAATTTTTCCCACGGTGCAGATAAAGTGCAGTCTAGAATTGATGCTGTGCGCGCTTGCGCTGCAAAACTTAGCTTGACCATAGGTATTTTGGCTGACTTACAAGGTCCTAAGATCCGTATTGCGCGTTTTATAGAGGGTAGTATCACGCTAGTGCCCGGTGCACAATTTATTTTGGATGCCGGATTAGATGCTGATATGGGCACAGAAGAGATGGTGGGCATAGATTACAAAGAGCTGGTGGATGATGTGGCATTTGGAGATATCCTTCTGCTAGACGATGGGCGTATTGTACTCACGGTTCAAGAGGTCACTGCCCCGCGCATTATCTGTAGAGTTGAGGTGGGAGGCCCGCTATCCAATCATAAAGGCATTAATCGCTTAGGGGGTGGCTTATCTGCAGAAGCCTTTACCGAAAAAGACCAAAGAGATATGAAGGTGGCTGTTGCTGCGGGCGTTGATTACATTGCCATTTCTTTCCCCAGAGATGCAGCAGACATGCAGTATGCGCGTGAAATGCTTGAATCTATGAATGGAAAGGCTGGGTTGATTGCTAAGATTGAGCGTGCAGAAGCCATCGAACACATTGATGAAATTATTAATGCGTCTGATGGCGTAATGGTTGCGAGAGGAGATTTAGCGGTTGAAATTGGTGCGGCGCAAGTGCCCGGCGCGCAAAAAGAAATTATTCGTCGTGCACGTGCATTGGATAAGCCTGTTATCACTGCGACGCAAATGATGGAAAGTATGATAGAAAATACCATTCCAACGCGAGCAGAAGTATCCGATGTGGCCAATGCGGTGTTAGATTTAACGGACGCAGTCATGCTTTCTGCTGAAAGTGCCATTGGTGCGCACCCAGACAAAGTCGTCGACACGATGTCACGTATCTGCATTGCAGCAGAAAGAGAGCGCGAAACGCAAATTTCAGGTCATCGTATGGAGATGCGATTTGCGCGCATTGATGAAGCGATTGCTATGGCGGCGCTTTACACGGCAAATCATTTGTCTATTAAAGCGGTTATTACACTTACAGAATCTGGGGCTACGCCGCTAATGATGTCTCGTATTAAGACGAGTATTCCTATTTATGGATTAAGTCGGCATCTGGATACCTTAGGTAAAATGACGCTGTATCGCGATGTGTATCCTATGTTTTTTGATTTTACAAAAGTGCCTATAGAAAGGATCAATGCCAGTTCTGTAAACGTGCTTAAAGATCAAGGCTTGGTTGAAGACGAAGATTTAATTATTTTGACCAAAGGCGATCACATAGGCATGCATGGAGGAACAAATTCTATGAAGATCATACGTGTGGGAGAAGTGTAGTGTGGACCCAAATATTTCTGATCATCGCTGGCGTAATAATCGCTTGGTTGCTATATAGGCAGATCAAAGGAAATCCTCAGGCATTTACGCGAGAGAACTTGGGCAAGAGCGTTTATACCATGGGGATATTAGCGTTGGTGTTGATAGGGTTTATTGCTTTATTGGTGATGATGTTGAAGTGACGGTCAAAGTGTTTCTATCTAGGGGCTGAGCTGTTATCACGGTCTTTAGTGCTATGCCTCTCCCATCGCATGCTTTAAATCTCAAATCGGATTCCCTGAGCAAGCGGCAGCCCCTCCCCCCAATTTATCGTATTAGTTTGGCGTCGCATATAAGCCTTCCACGCATCCGAGCCTGATTCCCTCCCTCCGCCTGTCTCTTTTTCTCCGCCAAAAGCACCCCCTATTTCAGCACCAGAAGTGCCTATGTTTACATTCGCAATTCCACAGTCACTGCCTATGACGGAAAGAAATTGCTCGGCATGTTGTAAATTGCGAGTGAAAATTGCGGAAGATAAACCTTGAGGGGTGTTATTTTGCTGGGCAATAGCTTCGTCTAAATGATTGAAAGGGATGAGGTATAAAATAGGTGCGAAAGTTTCGATTTTTACAATTTCCCAATCAGCTCTTGCAGTTGCTAGTGTTGGCATAACAAAAAAACCTTTTTGCGCAAGCGCCATCCCGCCGTAGAGGATTTCTCCGCCAGACTGCTTAATGCGCTGTAAAGCTTTTTCATAATATTCTACCGCTTGTTGGTCTATGAGCGGGCCCATAAGCACTTTGGAATCCAGCGGGTTTCCAATCATTACTTTGCTGTAGGCGTCTTTGAGACTTTGCGTTACTTTTTCTAGAAGAGAATGATGGACAAATAATCGACGTATACTAGTACATCTTTGTCCTGCTGTTCCGATTGCGCCAAATAGAACAGCGGGAATTGCCAATGATAAATCAGCAGTTTCATCAATAATTACGGCATTATTTCCGCTAAGTTCTAGCAGTGTTTTTCCTAGACGATGAGCGACAATTTCATTTACTTTCCGCCCTACTGGCACAGAGCCGGTAAATGAAATTAGGGATAGACGTTGATCAGCGACGAGATTTAACGCAAGGTCGTTATTAGCTGTTATCAATAAAGAGAAAATGCCTGGGTAGCCCGCTTCTGCCATTACACGTTCACAAATATTTTGTATAGCAATCGCGCATAATGGTGTTTTGGATGAGGGTTTCCATATTACTGTGTTGCCACAGATAGCCGCAATAAATGCATTCCATGCCCATACAGCCATGGGAAAATTAAAGGCGGTGATCACGCCAACCACGCCCAGCGGATGCCATTGCTCATACATACGATGACGTGGTCTTTCAGAATGCATAGTTTTACCGTATAGCATACGAGATTGTCCAACGGCGAAATCCGCCATATCGATCATCTCTTGTACTTCTCCGTCACCTTCTTGTTTTATTTTCCCCATTTCTATGGCAATTAAACTGCCGAGCGCATCTTTGTTTTTTCTAAGAGCATCTCCTAATAGCCGGATGAGCTCGCCTCGCTTAGGCGCGGGTACTTGACGCCAGGTATCGAAGGTTCTGACAGACTGCGCAATCACTTCGTCAAAGTGTGTTTTACTCGCGGTTTGTGTGAGGGCAATGACCTCTTCCGTTGCAGGATTAATTGATGGTAGGGTATCTAGATAGTTCGTGGGTTGATAATTGCTATGACCGGTGCGTGCGCCATGATTGATGTCTAAAATATTCAACGTTTTTAAAATATGGTTCATTCTCAGTCCCTCATAGTTTTTTCAAAAAAACCTGTTGTATAGAATGATCTTCAGCTTTTTTCAAAATCAAATCCGCACGATATTTAAATGGTAATATATTTTCTCTAAGATTTTTTTCATTAATTTCTCGCCATACTTTTTTTGCAAAACTCAAAGCCTTTTCTTCAGGCCAGGTGGAGAATTGATGAAAAAATGCATTAGGGTCATGTTTCGCTTTTTCTCGGAAAGTGAGAAAGCGTTCAAGATACCAGGTCTGAATTAAGTGCGTTTCCGCATCAACGTAAACTGTAAAGTCAAAAAAATCTGCAATAAACCATTGCGGTTCTTCGGTGGAAAATTGTTTGGCCATTTGTAAAACATTTAATCCTTCCACAATTACAATATCAGCTGCTTTAATTGATTGGGCTTTTCCTGGCACTATGTCGTAATAATGATGTGAGTAAACCGGCGTTTTAAGGTTAAGTTTTCCTGATTTTAAATCAAACAAAAAATTAACTAATGCGCGTTTGTCGTAGCTTTCGGGAAAGCCTTTTTTATCCATAAGCCCACGTTGTTCTAGTATGGCATTGGGGTAAAGGAATCCATCCGTATTCACCAACTGGACATTAGGGTGATTAGGCCATCTTGCGAGTAATGCTTGAAGAATACGAGAGGTTGTACTTTTCCCAACTGCAACGCTACCTGCTAAACCAATTAGATAAGGCACTTTAGGTTCGGGATGTCCTAAAAAATCTGTGGTGGCTTTGTAAAGGTTTTGTGTAGCAGCAATATAGAGGTTGAAGAGTCGAGAGAGGGGTAAATAGATTTCTTCGACTTCTAATAGTGAAACTGGTTCATTCTGTCCTTTTAATATGAGTAAGTCTGCTTCTGTCAGCGTAAGTGGGGTGTCTTTTTTAAGGGCGTACCACTCTGGTCGCGAGAAGCTTAAATAAGGAGAGTGTTTTTTTTTAATTACCATGGAGTGGGACGAGTGATGTCAGCATCGTAATAGTAGTTGGCGAGGTCAATTGTATCTTTTAACCACGTGTTCATAAGCTCTAAATCTTGCACGCTTAATATGCCAGCGGCTTGTTTAAGCCTGAGTATATCAATCAAATAAGTATACTGATCGGTGGTGAAATTAGTTTGTGCATTATAGAGAGCCGTTTGTTGAATAAGCACATCCAATAGGGTGTTTGTGCCAACAGCGTATCCTGCCCTCGTGGCATTCAAAGAACTTTGGTTAGACGCAATCGCTTGTTTGTCAGCCTTGATTTTGCTGATACCAGAAATCACACCTAAAAAAGCCTCTCTTGCTTTGGTCAACACACTTCTATACGTAAAGTCCATATCCGCGACCGCTTGCGCATATTGATAAGAGGCTTGACGCGTTTGTGCTGTCACCGTGCCGCCGCTAAAAATAGGCAATTGTGCGTTGACAGTTACCTTTGCAATTCTGTCTGTTTGTGCAGAGTTGGTTCCTGTTAAAAAGAATTGTGTGGCACTCTGATCAGTATAAGAATAGGAGCCCTCCGCTCCAACGACGGGGTAGTGTCCTGCACTCTGTATTTTGATATTTTCTTTGGCTGCCTGTGCTGCAAACCTGGCGGCTAGCAACGTGTAGTTCTGTTTTTCAGTCACTTTTACCCATTCGTTAATATTATTGGGCGTAGGTGGAATTAGAGGAGCTGAGCCTTTTATCGCAGCGAGTTTTTTGTAGAAAACTCCTGTGATGGCCCGTAGTCCTTCTAGCTTGTCCGAAACATCATTCTGCTGTGCGATTTCTCTGGCAGCAACAATGTCATGATTTGCTCTTACTTGGTCGACATCCGTCACTGCAATCAGGCCTACCTTAAACTGCTCTTCCGTCTGCCTCAATTGTTCTGCTAAGGAACGTTTTTCTGCTTGTGTAGAAACTAAGGTATCGTATGCGTTGAGCACAGAAAAGTAAGCCCCTGCTAGACGAATCATCAGATCTTGCTGCGCTGCATTAAAGGCAGCTTGCGCTTGTTTTACTTGAGCTTTAGCATTTTGTAAACGGCCCCAAGAAGCGTAGTCAAAGATAATTTGATTAGCATTTAGTGCGTATCTTTGGATGGTTTGATGAAAACTATTATCAGTGCCGCCAAAGGTTTGATCATTATGCAGTCTGTCTGCAGCACCTATTGCTGAGACTTGGGGGAAAAATGCGCCGCGTGCAATGGGCTCTGATTGTTGTATTGCAAACTTTTGTGCCTCTGCTGATTTAAAAGTAGGATCACTTTGTAGTGCGTCGCGATAGGCTTCTATTAGATTTGCCGCATGACAGGGCAAGGAGCAGATGACGAATATTATAGCGACGAGTGGGAGCAGTAGGTGTTTCATGAGTTATTAATCTATAGTGGTTTAGTTATAACTACGTCCATTGAATGCGAATAGAACAACGCCATCCATTGGGCAATTTTCAGCCTTTAAATTTTCAGTAGTGTACCGGTTCGAATAAATATCGTCGAGGAGTTCTATGGACAAAAGTGATGTGAAGATCATATCCGAGACTTTGATATATCAAGGTTTCGTTTCAGTAAAACGTTATTTATTAGCGCACAAACTGTTTAACGGTGGGTGGGGAGATACGTTGAGTCGAGAGATAGTCGTGCGTCGTAATGCGGCTGGTTTATTGCCTTATGATCCGGCACTCGACAAAATTGTCATGATTGAACAGTTCCGAGCAGGTGCATTGGAAGATCTCAAAACACCGTGGATGATAGAAGTAGTAGCTGGAATAAAGGAGGCTGGTGAAACTGCTGAGGCACTTGTGATACGAGAAGCACGAGAGGAAGCTGGGCTTGAGGTATTAGACCTGATGCCAATTGCTAATTATTGGACAAGTCCCGGCGGCTCAACTGAATATATGTCCCTTTTCTGTGGAAAAGTAGATGCTAGTGGAGCTGGTGGAATATATGGGCTAGTGGAGGAGGGCGAAGATATTCGTGTTCATGTCATGGATGCAGATCAAGCATTCCAGTCAGTCAGGGAAAATAAAGTTAACAATGCAATGTCTATCATGGCGCTAATGTGGTTAGAGCTAAATAGGGAAAGGCTCAAACGTATATGGGCTGACTGATGCATATTCAACTTCCCTCCCCATCATGAGCTTTGTTATGATTCTGATGTTTCGAAATGATCTTTCCGGGGAAAAATAATGGTTTCAGATGCCTCTCTTTGGTCCTTCGTTGCCGACGCTGGTTTGGTAGTGAAGGTTGTCATGTTAATGTTGCTTGCTGCATCTCTTCTCTCATGGACATTTATTTTTCAGCATGGTGCCTTTCTTAAGCGTGCCAAAAGCAACATGATTTCATTTGAGGATCGTTTTTGGTCAGGGCGAGATCTTAGTAAGTTGTATGAAGGATTAAGCAAAAAAGGTGGAGATGTGCAGGGGTTAGAAAGCATCTTTCATGCGGGATTTCATGAGTATACGCGCATGAATCAGTCTCCTGGTATGGCTGCCGATGCGCTTATGGCAAGTGTCGAGCGTGCAATGCGGGTTGCGCAGGCGAGGGAGATGGATAAGCTCGAGCAGCATCTTTCCTTTTTAGCCACTGTTGGCTCGACGAGTCCTTACGTTGGCTTGTTTGGAACGGTATGGGGCATCATGACCTCTTTTCAGGCATTGTCCACACTCCAACAGGCAACGATTGCTATGGTTGCTCCTGGTATTTCAGAAGCATTGATCGCAACCGCAATGGGCCTTTTTGCTGCAATCCCCGCGGTAATTGCCTACAATCGTTTCAATAGTGATGTTGAGCGTTTGGCTAATGCGTATGACACCTTTCAGGAAGAATTTTCCGGCATTTTATATAGGCAGGCACATTTGCAAGCGCAAGAGTCTGCCACCGTGAGAAGAGCGTCAGCGTAATTTGTCCCTGTACGCATCAAGCTCTCCGTGCGACATAATTGTGAATAGCTCCCACCAGACTCATCAGAGGCGCTCATGAAAAGCCGAAGAAATCGACGTAAAGCAGTATCAGAAATCAACGTTGTTCCCTATATAGACGTAATGCTTGTGCTACTGCTGATCTTTATGATCACAACCCCACTTTTATCGCAAGGTGTAGACGTTGATTTGCCTCAAGCGTCTGCACAACCTATCTCTAGACAAGAAAGAGAGCCTATCGTCGTCAGTGTAGATGCTAACGGCCAATACTACCTAAATATTTCTAATACTCCCAGCGAGCCTATTACGCCACAAGCCTTGATGGAGCAGGTTGCTGGCGAATTAGAAAAAGTGGCTCAAGCCAATCAAAAACAACAAATTCTGGTGAAAGGGGACAAAAATATCGATTACGGTAAAGTCATGCAGGCCATGGTGTTGTTACAAAAAGCGGGGGCATCAAATGTGGGTCTAGTGACAACTCCTGTTGGAGAGTAGCGGTGATCCTATGAATGCCACTTACAAACGCCCACTTATCTTTGCCGTTGTTTTGCACGTAATAGCATTGACGCTCTTGTTTTGGCGTTTTGCACCTTCTCATGACGCTAAGCAATATACTGTACAACCTGATGTAGATGTCATTAAAGCAGTGGTTGTGATGGAACAGAGCCCTAGTGTTAAACCCGATGCACACAAAAAGCAACAAGCTGCAGCAGAAAAGGCGGAAGCAGAACTTAAGCGGCGGCAGTTAGAAGAGGTTAAGTTGAAGGAGGCGCAAGCAGAGGCTCAAAAGATTGCTGATGTCAAAGCTGCCGCCGAAAAAATTGCACAAGAAAAAGCAGCGAGTGAAGCCAAAGCTGCGGCCAAAAATGTTATGCAAGAAGAAGCGTTGAAATTGGCGGCGCAACAAAAAGCAGAAAAAGAGGCTGAGCTAAAGAAAGAGAAGGAACAAGTAGTGGCGGCTGAGAAAGCTGCTCAGCAAGAAGAAGCAAAATTAGAGGCGCAAAAAGAGGCTGCTGAAAAAGCCAAGGAAGCTGAGCTCAAGAAAGAGGAAGCGGAAGCTAAAAAATCTGAAGAGGCTAAAAAGGCAGCTGAAGAAAAAGCAATTAAAGAGGCAGAAGCCAAGAAAGTAGCTGAGCAAAAAGCGGCTAAAGAGGCAGAAGCTAAAAAGGCAGCTGAAGAAAAAGCAATTAAAGAGGCAGAAGCCAAGAAAGCAGCCGAGCAAAAAGCGGTTAAAGAGGCAGAAGCTAAAAAGGCAGCTGAAGAAAAGGCCGCGAAGGAATTAGAGCAGGCGCAGGATCAAGCGCTCCAAGATCAGATTACAAAAGAACAGCAAGCCATAGAGGCATCCAAAACTAAAGCGAGTCAAAGTGAGGTGGATCGATATTTGGCATTGATTCAACAGGCGCTTGAAAACAACTGGACCAAACCACCTAACCTTGAGCCTGGCACCTATTGTCTTCTACATGTGCAAATAGGTCCAGGTGGTGTTGTGGTTAACGTAAGTATTGCGAAAAGTAGTGGTAATCCGGCACTCGATAATTCTGCTCGAGCGGCTGTGTTCAAGGCCTCGCCCTTGCCTGTCCCTGA
>JAQSWO010000025.1 GCA_029266595.1 Gammaproteobacteria bacterium | reverse complement strand
TCAAACCTTTTGTATCAATTGATGCGCTTTTTAACATCTCCTGCAATGCTTTCGTAACATCTTCTAAATGAGTGTATTGATTGCTCGCCTTCCCTACGAAAGTGATCAACTCTCTCAACACTTCCCAGCCTGAACGAGCCTCACCTTTAGGTGTTCCCACCGCAAGCGCTTGTTGCCAGTTTCCTTCAGCATTCACATAAGTGCCAGATATTTCGGTAAACGTACCTATAGGCAAAATGATGTCGGCATAATCCTTGAGATGTTCTCCTGAAAAAGCCGTAAATGCAACGACGAGATCCGCATTTTTCATTGCCTCTAACGCAGCACGTGCATGCGCAGCATCCCGCTCCGGCTCAACGCCAAACAAAACATAAACACGCAAAGAATCATCAAACATTTTATTAGCATCCAGGCCAGGGGACGCAATAGGCCGCCCAGCAGGACCACGGTGCGGCACAACACCAGCAAGCCACGCACCTGCAGCATTGGCACCTTGTGTTAGAGAACCAAGCGTCGCACCTGACAATGTTGCTATAGCTTCTGCCAATAAACGAACCGCAGAAGCTTGTCGATGATTCATCGCATAAGCACCCAATAAAACAGCCTTATTTCCCTGAGAATTCAGCAGATTATCAGCAATACTTAAAGCTGCATCCGAAGATGTAACTGCCTCAGCAAACGCAGAAATTGCTGGAGGAAGCACAACCCCTGTTTTTTGAGAAATTGCTTTAACAATTTCAGATAACACTTTAATAAAATTGAATTCTGCGGCAATGATTTTCTCGGCACAGATGAAATTCATATCATAATCAAGGGGACTGATAGACATTACTTTCCCGCCTGCGCTCACAGATTTTCTTAGGCGGTAATTGGCTATGGGTTGTTCATAACGGATATCTGAGCCTATAAGTAGACAAGCTTCTAAATGATCTAATTCTGCAATAGCAAAACCCAATTGGGGATATAAAGGTGCGGATTCTTGGTCGCTCACATCAGTTTGCTGTAAACGGTGGTCTAAGTGCTTTACACCCAACATACGCATCCACTTTTGGAAGAGATACATTTCTTCAAGCGTAGCACTGGGTGAAATCAGGCCACCTACCTGATCGGCACCTAAATTTGAAATGATTTGTTGAATGCTAGCCGTCACTTTGTTCAGCGCAATATCCCAAGACACCTTCTCCCATTTGCCATTTGTCTTGACCATAGGTTCAAGCGTACGGTTTTCGCTTCCAATCGCTTGATAGCTATAACGATCTCGGTCAGATAACCAAACCTCGTTAATGGATTCATTTTCTCTAGGCACAACACGCATGACAGATTTATTTGATGTATATTGCTCATCACGGGTGTGCACGTATATGTGAGAACCCAAGCAATCATGAATAGCGATCGCAGGATGTTGTTCCATCTCCCAAGCCCTTGCCTTAAAACGATAGGGTTTAGAGGTCAAAGCGCCAACGGGACAAAGATCAATCACATTGCCAGATAGCTCAGAGGTGATAAATTTTTGAATATAGGTACCTATCTCCATTTTCTCACCACGATTCGTCGCACCTAGCTCTCGCGAACCTGCGATTTCGCTTCCAAAGCGAACACAGCGTGTGCAATGTATACAGCGCGTCATTTCAGAAGAAATTAAAGGCCCTAGATCTTTATCTTCGACAGAACGCTTACCTTGATTAAAGCGTGATACCCCTTGCCCATAACCCATAGACAGATCTTGTAACTCACACTCCCCACCTTGATCACAAATGGGACAATCCAAAGGATGATTAATCAGCAGAAACTCCATAACAGACTTTTGTGCTGCTAAAGTTTTTTCTGATTGGGTAAACACCTTCATGCCTTCTACAACAGGAGTTGCACATGCAGGCAGGGTTTTTGGAGAATTCTCTACTTCGACCAGACACATACGACAGTTAGCTGCAATGGAAAGCTTTTTGTGATAGCAGAAACGGGGAATGTAAATGCCCGCATCATCAGCAGCTTTGATCACCACGCTGCCTTTTTCTGCCTTAACCTTTTTGCCGTCTATTTCTATTTCAATCATAGTTGTCCTTCGGAGTATATATTGAATTTTTCCTGAATTGCTTTTTCGCAGGCTTCTCACAAAGATAGGTGTATAACATCACACTAAGCATTTTTTATGCACGATATGATGCTCAAATTCTTGTCTGAAATGCGTTAAAAATCCAGCGACGGGCCAAGCAGCAGCCTCACCAAAGGCACAGATCGTGCGCCCTTCTATATTTTTTGCAACCTCTTGAAGCTTATCTAAATCTTCTAGATGCGCTTGACCTTTTTCTATACGCTCAACCAGGCGCAAAATCCAGCCAGTTCCCTCTCGACAAGGTGTACACTGCCCACAAGATTCTTCTTTATAGAATTTGGAAATATTGAGCAATGCTTTCACCATACAAGTGGTGTCATCCATCACAATAACTGCAGCAGTTGCTAGTGCTGAACCTACTTTCATTAGGGAATCGTAGTCCATATTGGTTTGCATGATGACATCTGCTGGCAAAACTTTCATGGACGTCCCACCTGGGATCACCGCCTTAAGTTTACGGCCATTTTTCATGCCACCTGCTAACGCCAATAATTCAGAGAAAGGAATACCTAAGGGAACTTCATAATTTCCTGGTTTGTTGACATGACCGCTTACTGAAAAAATCTTAACCCCACCATTGTTAGGTATGCCTAAATTTAAAAACCATTCAGGCCCTTTTTCCATAATCTGAGGCACGGAGGCAAAGGTTTCTGTATTATTAATGGTGGTTGGGCAACCGTATAAACCAAAATTGGCAGGAAAGGGTGGCTTAAACCTAGGCATGCCTTTTTTTCCTTCCAATGAATCCATTAGCGCTGTTTCTTCACCACAGATATAAGCACCCGCCCCTAAATGATTATGAATCTCTATATTTATGCCAGAACTCAAAATATTCTGGCCTAGTAATCCTGCTTCTCTGGCTTCTTTTAGCGCTTGTTCACAACGCTGAAATGGTACCCAAAATTCACCACGCAGATAGTTATAGCCTACGGTTGCACCCATAGCATAGGCGGCTATTAGCATGCCTTCCAACAATTGATGGGGGTTATATTTCAAAATATCATGGTCTTTGCATGTCCCAGGCTCGCCTTCGTCGGAGTTACAGATTATGTATTTTTGTCCTTTTTTATCTTGGGGAATAAAACTCCACTTAAGACCTGTAGGAAAACCTGCACCGCCGCGTCCTCTCAATGAAGACTGCTTAAGCGTGTTGATAATGGTTTCAGGGGGGATTTTTTCGTTGATGATCTTGCGCCATTGTACGTAACCACCAACGCTTTCGTACGTGGCGAAGGCCCAAGGATTTTCTAAATCTAAGGTTCGGAAACAAATATCATTCATGACTTGCCTCCTTATTTTTAAGTTTTTCTAATAACGCATCTATTTTTTCAGGAGTCAGGTTTTCGTAATAATCTTTGTCGTTAATTTGCAGCACTGGTGCTTGCACACAAGCAGCTAAGCACTCAGTTTCCTTAAGCGTAAAGCAACCGTCTGCTGTTGTTTCTCCATGCTGAATTCCTAATCGGTCTTCTAGATGCTTAATCACATCTTCTGATCCATTCAACATGCAAGAAATATTGTTACATACAGCGATTCTATGTTTGCCGACAGGTTGTAGATTATACATTTTGTAAAATGTCGCCACTTCATAAACAGCGATTTCAGGTAGCTTTAAATACTGAGCAACGGCGTCCATATGTGCGTTGGTTAACCAACCTCCGTGCTCTTCTTGCACGACACGCAAGGCCATTAACAAGGCTGAACGTTTTTGATCAGCAGGATATTTTTTGAGCCATTGATCGATCTCCTTCTTAGCCGCTGCCGAAATCAATATGTCATCCTGGCTTTGCACAGAAGCAGAAGCTTCAGAAAAATCACTCATCGGTCAATCTCTCCAAATACGATATCCTGGCTAGATAAGATTGCCACCACATCCGCAATCATATGGCCACGACACATTTCATCCAAAGCAGCTAAATGTGGAAAACCTGCCGCTCTAATCTTTAATCGATAGGGCTTATTAGCGCCATCTGAGACAAGGTAAACACCAAATTCGCCTTTGGGATGTTCAACTGCGGCATAAGCTTCCCCCTCTGGCAACGTATAGCCTTCTGTAAACAGCTTAAAGTGATGAATCATTGCCTCCATATCCTTTTTCATCGTTACCCTTTTGGGTGGAGCAATTTTAGTGTTGTCCGTCATCACTGGCCCAGGATTTTTGCGTAACCAATCTATGCATTGTTTGATAATTCGATTGGATTGACGCAGTTCCTCTACACGAACTAAATAGCGGTCATAGCAATCGCCTGTTTTACCAATGGGTATCTCAAAATCCATTTGGTCATAGGCTGCATACGGCTGTTTTCTTCTTAAATCCCACGCGATGCCTGATCCCCTTAGCATAGGCCCTGTAAAACCAAGTGCTAATGCCCTTTCTGGAGAAACAATACCAATATTGACCGTTCGCTGCTTCCAAATACGATTATCGGTGAGTAACGTCTCGTACTCATCAACTAGACCTGGAAAACGTCGTGTAAAATCTTCGATAAAATCCAACAAAGATCCCTGTCTATTTTCATTCATCTTTTCAATTTCGGCGCTTTTTTTATAAGGAGATGCTTCATACTGCGGCATTTTATCGGGCAAATCACGATACACGCCGCCGGGACGGTAATATGTCGCATGCATGCGCGCACCAGACACAGCTTCGTAGCAATCCATCAAGTCTTCGCGCTCACGAAAAGCATATAGAAAAACTGTCATGGCACCGATATCTATCGCATGCGCTCCCAACCAGAGCAAATGGTTCATAATACGAGTGATTTCATCAAACATGGTCCGGATATATTGGGCACGTATAGGAGGCGTGACACCATATAGCTTCTCAATGGCTCTTACATAAGCATGTTCGTTGCACATCATGGAAACATAATCCAATCTATCCATATAACCAATGCTCTGATTATAGGGTTTAGTTTCCGCCAATTTTTCTGTGGCCCTGTGCAACAAGCCTATGTGAGGATCAAGCCGTAAAATCTGCTCACCATCTACTTCCATAATTAAACGAAGCACACCATGCGCTGCCGGATGCTGTGGACCAAAATTCAATGTATAGTTGCGTAGCTCACTCACCAGATTTTTCTCCCTCAGACAACGGATGGGCATGAACGTTCTTTTCACGTATTACTTTGGGAACTAGGGTACGTGGCTGTATGCTGACAGGCTCATAAATACAACGCCTCTGGGCGGCATCATAACGCATTTCAACTTCGCCGATGAGTGGGAAATTTTTTCTAAAAGGATGACCAATAAAGCCATAATCCGTGAGTATGCGCCTTAAGTCTGGATGACCATTAAAGACTATGCCAAATAAATCAAATGCCTCTCTTTCAAACCAATTAGCTGCTGGCCAAATATCTGTGACAGAATCAACTTGAGGGGCATCGTCTACCTCACAAAAAACACGTATGCGAATACGATGATTTTGAGTGACAGAAAGAAAATGATAAACCACGGCAAAGCGGGGACCATCCCAAATATTAGATTTTATTATTCTATCAGATACAGCTCGACTAAAACCCTTAGTGGTAGCAGACGTTGTATGCCACTCAGATATGCCATAGTGCAAATAATCCACGCCACAAATATCAATGAGGGTATCAAAGTCGAAAGGGGGATTTTTTAAAGCAAGACAAACTTCGCGTAGGTCCTCCGCACGAACTGTAATAGTCAACTCATCCAGTGCGATAACAGACTTTGCTATTTTGTCCTTCAGTTCACGATAGACATCTTCTGAAAGTTGAACAGTAGACATATTTTTGGATTATCCTTAAAACTCAAAAAAAAAGGAATTGCCGTATAGACTCTCAATCCCGAGCGATTACATTTTCAGCCTGACGAAGAATCTTATTCTGAAGCTGAATAACACCATACAGTAAAGCTTCTGCTGGGGGCGGACAACCTGGCACGTAAATATCCACAGGGACAATTCGGTCACACCCTCTCACAACAGAATAGGCATAATGATAATAGCCACCACCATTGGCACAGGAACCCATTGAAATTACCCAACGTGGCTCTGCCATTTGGTCATAGACTTTTCTTAAAGCAGGCGCCATTTTATTACACAAAGTACCAGCCACAATCATCACATCTGACTGACGCGGACTAGGCCTAAACAAACCAGCACCTAAACGGTCCATGTCATAACGCGCAGCAGCAGAGTGCATCATCTCTACAGCGCAACAAGCCAAACCAAATGTCATGGGCCACAAGGAATTGGATTGCGCCCAGGCTGACAACTTATCCAGTGATGTAACAAAAAAACCGCGATGTTCCGATTCAACAACATGAGCGTATTCTGGCTGCACTATTCCCATTCCAAGGCTCCTCTTTTCCACTCATAAATGAAACCAACGATTAAAATACCTAAAAACACCATCATGGCATAAAAACCAAAACTACCAATTTCTCTTAAGGAAACTGCCCAAGGAAATAAAAATGCCGTTTCAAGATCAAAAATAATGAACAAAATAGCAACAAGATAAAACCTTACATCGAAAGGCATACGCGCATCGGAAAAGGCTTCAAAACCACATTCATAGGGAGAGTTTTTGGCTACGTCAGGACGACGCGGACCCAAAATAAGTCCCGCAAGGAGAGGGACTACACTGATCACGATAGCTATCGCAATAAAAATCAAGATAGGCAAATAGTTTTGAAGCATGCTAATGGACTTTATAAGTTTGCGTTTATATTTAAAATACAGAGGGTTCCACTTTAAAAAAATGAGAACAATCTCGTCTAAGAATTTGACAGCAATATGGTGCCGAAGGTCGGACTCGAACCGACACGGCTTTCGCCACTACCCCCTCAAGATAGCGTGTCTACCAATTCCACCACTCCGGCATGATTAATCGAGGCACCACCTTATAATTTAGACTTATTTTCAGACTTAAGTATATCTTTCTGTACAGAGGATGTTTGTTCCGAAGACTGCTGTTCTACAGCGCCTGGAATAAGCGATTGTAAAGGCTTACTTCCTTCAGACAGAGGCACAGATGGAATAACAGACTCTTTCTCTGACTGAGGCAAGACTTGAGTTTGCTCAGTTGGAATCAGTGGTTTTTGTTCGATGGGGTGCTGCGCAATAGGAATAGCATCAGGCAAGTTATTAACCGGCACGCTTTTATTATTGAGGAAAAAACTTAGCGCACTGCAAGTGATAAAAAACACAAACGCCAAAATACCTGTAAGTTTGACGAGAAATGGGGTTGCCCCTTGACTGCCAAACATTGTTTGCGACGCGCCTGCACCAAAGCCTGCACCCATTTCTGAGCCTTTACCCTTTTGTATCAACACAAGCAGAATCAAAAATACTGCTGCAAGAATATGTATGATAGTCAAAAACTGCTGCATGATTTCACAATTCCCAAAAAGTCATGGGCTTTCAATGAAGCTCCACCAATCAAACCACCGTCTACATCTGGCATGGCAAACAACGACTTAGCGTTGTCCGATTTAACGCTGCCACCATACAAGATTCGTAACCCGTCGGCAATATGTTTATCGCGTTCAGCGACCCAAAATCTAATCTTCTGATGCACATCCTGCGCCATTTCAGGAGACGCTGTCAAGCCAGTACCAATCGCCCAAACCGGTTCATAAGCAATCACTGCGTTTTTGAGCGATGCTAAATTTTCTTGCGATGACAATATACCTAATAATTGCGCACTGAGTACCTCATAGGTCTTTTCTTTTTTTCGTTCTTCAAAAGTTTCACCAATACAAAAGATGGGAGACAAACCTGCAGCAATGGCAACACGGTATTTTTCAACAGTGAGTTCATTGGACTCATGATACAGTGCCCGACGTTCGGAATGCCCCACAAGAACATAGGTACAACCAAAATCTTTTAACATATGTGCAGAGATCTCTCCGGTGTACGCGCCCTCTGTATGAATATCAAGATTCTGTGCTCCCCAAGAGACCAAAGAGCCAGCTAAAAGCTGCTCCACCTGCCCTAAAAGCACATAAGGTGGAAAAACAGCCACCTCAACATCCGACACATGCGTTATCTGCTCCTTGAGGGCAGCTAACAATTCCCCGACACTCTGCTTTGTGCCATTCATTTTCCAATTACCTGCAACCATTGGTTTTCTCATCGAAGCTTCTCCTGTATTACGAATGGCGCGCACCTTAAAGAAAGAGACATACCAAAGTCAAATGTAGCTTCCAAAAACAAGGAGTTGAAAAAAACATTCCTCATCCCCAGTTCCAAACAACTACGAGCTACCCAAGACAACCAAACCATGAAACGAACCAATAGCAGCGCACGTTGGCTACGCGAACACTTTAATGATGATTATGTCAAACGCGCGCAAAAAGAAGGGTATCGCTCTCGCGCTGCCTATAAATTATTAGAGTTGCAAGAAAGAGATAAACTCATCAAGCCTGGCATGGCTATTGTTGACTTAGGCGCATCACCTGGCGGCTGGTCTATAGCAGCTTATAAATCCCTCAAAGGGCAAGGCAAAATTTTTGCCTTAGACCTATTACCCATGGATGCATTGGAAGGTGTAGTATTTATACAAGGTGATTTTAATGAAGATAGTGTACTAGTAGAATTAATGGCTCAGATTGACAATCGCCCTATTGACCTTGTAATGTCAGATATGGCGCCCAATATGAGCGGAACAAAAGAGATCGATCAACCTAAAGCCATGGCGCTCACAGAGCAAGCACTCGACTTTGCGAAACAAGTATTAAAGCCTAACGGCAGTTTTCTTGTTAAGGCGTTTCATGGAGAAGGGTTTGATGCCTTCTTAAAAGACATGCGATCATCTTTTACCAGTGTTAAGATTCGAAAACCTAAAGCATCAAGACCTCGCTCTAATGAGGTGTATCTTGTTGGACAAGGCTTTAGATGAAGTTAATGCAATAACGGAATATGTTCACTTACGCTTGCCCAACAAACCCAAGGTTTAACGTATGACAAAAAACTTACTCTTATGGATTATCATCGGCATCATCCTCGTCACCATTTTCAGTAATTTCAATACCCAACACGATAATGGTGAAAAACTCTCCTACTCTAATTTTCTGCAGTCCGTAGAACAAGGCCAAGTGGCAAATGTCACCATAGAGAACCAAAACATTCATGGCATGACGCGCAGCGGCAAGAATTTTTCCACCTACATGCCTTTCCACGATCAAGCGCTACTAGCTGAACTTATCCAAAAAAATGTCGAGATTACCGGCAAGCCTCCTGAACAACGTGGGCTTCTGGTCACTATCCTTCTCAATTGGTTTCCGATGTTGTTGCTGATTGCTGTCTGGATTTACTTTATGCGTCAAATGCAGGGTGGCGGAAGTGGTAAAGGTGGCCCTATGTCTTTTGGGCGTAGCAGAGCCAAAATGCTCAATGAGAACCAGGTCAAAGTCACTTTTGAAGATGTAGCTGGTGTTGATGAGGCTAAGGAAGAAGTTAAAGAGTTGGTTGAATTCTTAAAGGATCCAGGCAAGTTTCAGAAATTAGGCGGAAAAATACCTTGCGGCGTTTTATTGGTAGGCTCACCTGGTACAGGTAAAACCTTGCTGGCAAAAGCAGTTGCGGGTGAAGCCAAAGTTCCCTTTTTTAGCATTTCAGGATCTGATTTTGTTGAAATGTTTGTCGGTGTTGGTGCGTCTCGCGTTAGAGATATGTTCGAACAAGCGAAAAAGCAAGCTCCTTGCATCATCTTTATAGACGAGATTGATGCTGTAGGGCGACACCGTGGTGCAGGTCTTGGTGGTGGTCATGACGAACGCGAGCAAACCCTAAATCAACTCTTAGTTGAAATGGATGGCTTCGAGGGGAAAGAAGGCGTCATTGTAATGGCTGCAACTAACCGTCCAGATGTATTGGACCCCGCGCTTTTGCGACCTGGCCGGTTCGATAGGCAAGTCGTGGTGCCACTACCTGATATACGTGGTAGACAAAAAATTCTTACTGTGCACATGCAGAAAGTGCCCCTCTCCAAAGACGTCAAACCTGAGATTATTGCGCGAGGCACACCAGGTTTTTCAGGTGCAGATTTAGCAAATCTTGTGAATGAAGCTGCGTTATTTGCTGCTCGTGCAAACCACAAACTCGTGGGTATGGATGAATTCGAAAGAGCAAAAGATAAAATCATGATGGGCGCAGAAAGAAAGTCCATGGTCATGACTGAGGAGCAAAGAAGCCTCACTGCTTACCATGAAGCTGGCCATGCTATTGTGGGGCTTCTCGTGCCAAGCCATGATCCTGTTTATAAAGTTACCATTATTCCACGCGGTAGAGCTTTAGGCGTCACTATGTTTTTACCTGAGGAAGATGCGTATAGCATCTCCAGACAAAAACTTGAGAGTCAGATTTCATCGCTGTTTGGTGGACGTATTGCAGAAGAAATGATTTTTGGAAAGGAAAGCGTGACTACCGGCGCATCCAACGACATAGAACGTGCAACAGCGATTGCAAGAAATATGGTTACTAAGTGGGGGCTTTCCGACAAAATGGGGCCTCTCACCTATGGCGAAGATGAGGGAGAAGTCTTCCTGGGACGCTATATGACAAAACGTCAAGAAATTGCCAATATCACAGCAGAAGAAATCGATAAAGAAGTTCGCGCCATCATTGATAGAAACTACATGCGAACACAACAAATTTTAACAGAAAAAATCACAGCACTACATAATATGGCCAGCGCGTTGATTAAATACGAAACGATTGGGAAACCGCAAATTGACGCAATTATGTTGGGCGAAGAACCTCCTGCACCTGAAGGTTGGGTAGATGTGAGCATCGTAAAAAAGAAAAAAATCTCGACAAAAAAGACGACGTCAAAGACTGAAGATGATAACAACGACAGCCCTGAAGACCCAGAACAGCCCGCCTAGGGCACTCACCTGTGGGCATCACGTCCTAGATTTATCCTCTCCACGGGTGATGGGTATACTCAACGTCACCCCCAATTCTTTTTCTCAGGTTGGTCGGTTTACTGTCCTAGATAAAGCCTTAAAACATGCTGAAAGAATTATTAGCGAAGGCGCTGCCATCATTGATATTGGTGGAGAACCTACCAACCCTGGTGTTCACCCAATCATCTCAGAGCAGGAAGAATTAGACCGAGTCATACCCATTGTGGAAGCCATTTCCCATGAACTTCCCTCCCTTCCCATCTCCATCGACACCAGTAAACCAAACGTTATGAAAGAAGCTATTAGCAAAGGCGCTAGCTTTATCAATGACGTACGCGCACTACGCCACCCAGCATCGCTAGACATCATTGCAAAAGCAGGTGTCCCTGTTTGCCTTATGCATATGCTGCATCCAGATGGCAAACCTAGTGAAAACTCAGCCCCTGATATGGGAGATAATCCCTTGCCAGCAATTAAAGCTTTCCTTCAAGCACGAATTGAAGCTTGCCTAGCTGCAGGCATATCTGTGAATAGCATTGTTATAGATCCTGGGATTGGACACGGTAGTTTTGGAAAGACACAAAGACAAAATCTCCAGATAATGAATCAACTTGATCAGTTTAAAGACATGCCTTTTCCGTTATTGATCGGCGTTTCGCGAAAAACATTTATTGGAAACATTATTGAGCAACCGGTAGAAGGAAGACTGCATGGCAGCCTGGCTGCTGCCGCTATTGCCGTGGCGAAGGGCGCAGCTATAATTCGTGCACATGATGTCCGAGAAACGGTGGAAGCCATTAAGGTTGTTTGGGAAATTATTGGCGATTCAGGAAGAAGTTTTTAGGCAATCTGGATGGAAAGAGGGCAAGCTATATACCTGCCCTCTAAGGAAACAAGCATTTCCTATTTTTTTGAATCAACTGTCACTGTAGATGTCACTTTTTTCACACCCTTTACAGACTTTGCCAAACGAACTGCATTACTCGCTTGTTGTTTGTTTTTAGCCGTACCGGTTAGAAAAACAACCCCATTTTTGGTTTCTACGCTGACACTCATCACAGGCGCTGGGTCATCCCCAAATAATTTATTTTTAAGAAACTCACCTTTCACCTTAGCAGTGATAAACGTGTCATCTAATGGATGCTCGCTTTTGGTAGTTTTTAACTTTGAAGTATCTACTTCTTTTACACCTGGTGTGGCTGAAGAAATTTCTACTAAAGTGCTGGCTTCTTGATCAGTACTCGTTGTACCTGTTAAGAAAATAACACCGTTACGCGCTTCTATATTAACATCACTTCCTGAAACGGTTTGATCAGCATCAACTCTTGACGCTACCTCTTTTTGGAGAGCAGCATCATCTGTTGCTGCAAAAATAGAAACTGAGGAAAACAATACTGCAGTAAAAAATGCCAGTTTAACTTTTTTAAGAAATTCCATAGTAATGCTCCTTTAAAGTGGTTAGATAGTTGTTTTGAAAAAAATTATATACTCATTTCACTTCAAAATGCTCATCTTCACATCTAAAAGCGGTTTAGTATTGGTTTTTACCGCTTACATAAAAATGCTGAGACTTAATAACGTGGGCACAAAGCACAAATAAATCATTTTTTGTCATTCAGATTTGTTTACAGTGAAAAATATTAGCTCCCTTTTTTGCTTGGTTCTGTAAATCCCGATGTTTTTTCTGAAGACAGCCTTCTATTTGTTGACCGAATCCTGTTCCCGCTTGGATCAAATCACTATTAGTTAGTCTATTCCATTCCTCTTTTAGCTCATTTTTTAATTCCATAAATTGGCCCTGCACTCTATCGCTATCCATATTTTTTCTCCTTCGATAGTAAACTACTCCCTCTTTGCAAGGCATAATGCTTTGCAAAGAGGCGAGCAGCTACAGAAATCAAATTGTTCAATTCACTCCAAAAGGCTGAGTTTACACATTTGGAATAAGAGAAAACAATTTAATAACAAAATTATCTTCTTTGGTCAGTTCCTTGCTTTCTAGTATCGCGATTTGGATTTTCACCTATATCTTTGTCACGACGATTTGGATCTTGGCGGTTTGGATCATTTGTTGGGTTTTCATTAGGTTTTTGGGAAGAATTTTGCTGTAATTGATTAGCGCTCATAAGTATCACTCCATTGTAATGGTATTACAATACAAGCCAATATACTCAGCCTGCTCCATAGAAAACATTCGTAAATAAACGAATGCATATCTAACGCCATAATACTAGTTCCATATAATTAAATTTCCAGTCGACATAGGCATAAAAATTATAAATTATATGTAACCTATTGATTGATAACGGAAAAAATATTAAAAAATTTTTAATACATAAACCTGACTCAGCGAGAACTATCATCCCCAAATTATGTTAATTTAGAGATTTTTATAAATTGACAACAAAAAAAGTAAGTAACTGATTTAGCAATTATTGTTTATTTAATTTATATTACTAAAAGCTCAGCCACTATTAATAGATTTTTGAATGATTTAAAATTATTCTGGTACCAACCACTTTACAGAATAATGACCTTCACTCGGATGGCTTAAAATATGAGACAAAAGTGGTAAAACCAGCTCTATTTTTTTCTGCCACTGCCAAGGAGGGGACAAAACCATCATGCCGCAAGCCTGCAAACCATTATTTTCTGCAATATCTGAAATCTGTATTTCACAACATAAAATTTCACGAATCCCACTCTTAATAAAATCCTTATAGAAAGTCTTAATTGCTTTTGCCTCTTTTATCGGATACCAAATAGCATATATTCCTGTTGGCCAACGCATATTTGCTTGTACTACATTCTGAACAATTTGCTGATATTCATCGGTTTTTTCAAAAGGTGGGTCTATTAAAACCAATCCCCTATTTTCTTTTGGCGGTAAAAATGCCTTTAATGCTTGGTACCCATCTAAATAATGCACTGCTACTTGCTTGTCCTTTGAAAAAAGTTGTTTCAATTGTGAATTATCTTCAAGATGCAATTCTGTTAGAACCATGCGATCCAAGGGGCGCAATAATTTTTTTACCAAAGCCGGAGACCCAGGATAATAGCGTATTTTTTTTGAGTCTCTACTGTTATTCAGTCCTTCTATTAACTTCAAGTAATCGTACAATAAGGGCGATGCTCTTACTTCCTTTGTATACAATGGTGAAGCTAATTTATTTATTCCATCTCTATATTCCTGCGTTTTTTGTGCGCTTTTTTTCTGTAAATCATACTCCCCTATACCTGCATGAGTATCTAAGTAGAAAAAAGGTGTGTTTTTTATAGATAATGATTGGACCAATGCAATTAACAAAACGTGCTTAAAGACATCTGCAAAATTACCTGCGTGATATATGTGGCGATAATTCATGTTTTTATTTTTTCCTACTGTTATGGCCTTTAAGTCCTGAAGTTACTCTCTCATACAACTTTTGGCAGAAGTATCATCTATTCCTCTGCCAAAGTGTATTAATACATTCAGTTTTCACGGCACAATTATTTCTTTGATTAAAGCTACGGTATATCTGGCTTCTTGAAAATTAAATTGTTTTATGCAGGCCTATGACAGTAAGGAAGTTTCCCTGTCTTCTCATAGTAATTTTGGTGATATTCCTCTGCAGGCCAAAAAGTACTCACGGGTAAAATTTGCGTGCGCACTTTTTTACCTGTTTTCTCAAATATTGCAATGGCCTTTTCGGCCGCATTCTGTTGTGCTTCATTGTAATAAAAAATGGCGCTACGATATTGTGATCCTATATCAGGTCCTTGTCCGTCTATTTGAGTAGGGTCATGAATTTTAAAAAAATCATGGATCAAATTCTCATAAGTAATTTTTTCAGGATCATATAAAACGCGCACTGCTTCTACATGATTTATATTACCGCTACAAACTTGTTCATAGGAAGGATTATTTTTTATACCGCCGGTATAACCCACTTCAGCACTCAACACCCCAGGAATTCGCTTGAGATAATATTCCACTCCCCAAAAACATCCTCCAGCCACGATGGCTTCTTCGCTATCCAATACAACCGTGTCAGACACAAAATCTAGGCTAAGAGAATTGACGCAGTGTCGTGTATTTTTGTTGGTATAACCTTCTCCCTGAAAAACATGTCCCAAATGTGCATCGCATCGTGCACAAAGAATTTCAATACGTACACCATCTGTATCAGAGACACGTTTAACAGCCTCTGTAATTTCTTCATCAAAACTAGGCCAACCACAACCAGAGTGAAATTTATCTCGAGAACGAAACAATGCTAGCCCGCATTGCCTACATAGATAACTACCTTTTGCTGTGAACTCATCATAAGCACCCGTAAATGGGCGTTCAGTCGCCTTGTGACATACAATCCTAAAAGTATTCGGCGGTAAACTTTGCGTTTTAAGTATTGTCATAGGCAATCCTTCTGTGTCTGTTGATCTTTATATTTCAATTAAGCGCTTTCCTTCATGATATCTGGCATTCTAACCGCAACGACATGACCTCTCGCACAAACTTTTTTATCAACCAGTAGCACTGTATTAACCACTATTTTTCGGGCATGAACCTCTTCTGCATGCCCACGTATTTCCAATGGTATACCTAACGGCGTAGGCTGCAAATAATCAACTTTTAATGAACCTGTGACAAATCTCTCTAAGTGAGCAGATATGTTCTCTCCTCTCTCAAACGCTGCGGATGCCGCAGCAATAGCTATACTGTGGCAATCAATCAAAGAAGCAATAAGCCCTCCATAAACAAAACCTGGTACGGCGATGTGATAGGATTTGGGCTGAAAAATGGCAACTGCTTCATTACCTTCCCTATAGCTTTTAAGCTGCAATCCTTTTTCATTCAAATGACCACAACCATAACAATAGCTATAGGCTTCTTCGCAATAATCCTGCAAGGCCTTCTGTTTCATTTTATTTTTTGCCCAATTCAAAAAGCATAATTTTGCTTTAATTTGATGATCCCTAAGCTGAATATATATCGAATACAAAACCCTGCCTATCAATCACCATCTAAAAAGAAAATTATTTGTTTACCAATGATGCAGTCGCTAACGCTGCTACTACTCCTACTGCCTGCTGTGAACTTTTATCTTCCTCAAGTAAGCCTTTAAAAATACCCGCAGCAATTCTGTACTTTCCTGCTTTGAATTGTAATATAGCTGTGTTATAGGTTTGTTTTTGGACTTGTTCTTTCATAGGTTGTCTCTTTTAACTGATGGATAAGATTTTTATGCCTAAATTTTCTGGCGATATTGTTCTTATTCAGTTGAGCAAGTGCTTTTTCTTGGCTTTTACTTATTATTAATCCAGGAAGCCATAAGTAGTACACACCATTTATTTTCCTTGGATAACACTCAATTAAGGAGATAAAATCATAAAGTCAAGTGCTCACGTGGTCAAGTATGACATATATTGTTCATATAAGGTGGTTATCACAAAATTTCACCTTATCTAAATTCAATCAAACATTTTAGCCAAACGATCAATATTGATATAAAATCTGCACTACTTTCGTCAAACATAGCTTTACCAAGGAGAAAAGCAAATACCACCTAACAGCAAGGAGCCATCTATAAAAATAAATACTTAAGGAGAAAAATAATGCCTTATAACAATAATTATGATAATGCAGAAAAAAATAAAAAACCTCG
>JAQSWO010000118.1 GCA_029266595.1 Gammaproteobacteria bacterium | reverse complement strand
CGTAGTTGTTTGAAAATCTCGCTATGTTTTCTCAATCCATCCAATATCAGGGTAAGCTCTAGATTGTTAGCTAGTTCAGATAGATTACGTTCCGTTTGAGGTAGGTTTGCTAGTAGCGTGACAAAGGCATCCAGAATATTTTGCGCGTTAGCGTTGGTTTCTATCAATTTTAATAGTTGTTTTCCATGTATTATTAGTGCAGTCTCAGTTGATGCAATGACGGCAGCAGCAGGCGAGTGCGAGGAAAGCCAACCGTTGAGGGTGTCTGCTGCTAAAGGCGTTTGTGTATCTTCAGCTGATACAGCAGCGGTAAGATAAGCATTAAGCATGTCTGCTGTTAAAAGCGTTTGAGAGAAAGGATTTGGATTTGCTTTGGATATTTGATCGTTGATGCCCTTCAAAACCTTGCCCGCTAAAATAAAGCAATTATCTATTCCTTGGATATTTGAGGATGCTGAGGCTTGTACTGCTGATGCTGATGATTCTTCTTGCAGGCGCGCATCGTCATATAGCTTGTTGATAACACCCATATGGGAAAATAGTTTTAATGGTGCTTGAAGAGAGCTATGAGTGGCAATGTTATGTACAAATTCAGAAATGGCTTGTTCTGACAACTCTATTCCTTTAGCTTTAAAGTACTCGCTTAGGTCGATTCCGAGTTCTTGAATAGCATTATAAATCTCATTGTTTCGTTCCTCGGTTTCTAAATCGGAATCAAATGCTGAGAGCAACGCTGGCAAGTGGTGCCATATAAGCGTGGGAAAAAAAGAGTGATCTTGTTGTAGGGATAGGATTGTACGGTAGGTGGCAGGATTGGTCCGAGGAGATATTGTTAATTTTCTAACGCCGCCATTGCCAAGATTTCGTTTATCAGTCTCTTTTGCCGCCGTTAACGCTGCTTCATAAACTGACGATGATATGGGGGTGAGAATTTCTTCACCTTTTCCTGATAACCCAAATAAGTAGTATTCTGGCTTATGAGGAGGCCCCGTGAACTTTACTAATGTGGGGATATTTGAGTTCTCCACCTTAAGCTTATTGAGCAGTAGCCTTTCATTATCTTGTTTGCTTTCTTCTAGCTGCTCGGACGAAATTTCTGTTAATCCGAGATAGTATTCCTGAATTTGTTCTGCTCGCTCATTAGCCATAGTTTTGCTCCCGAATTTAGTTAAACGCGAATTTTTTTTCGAATAAATGCGTGATTGAGAGTTACAACCTTTCTTAAAAGAAATCTAATATTTTCAAGATCTCAGAAATACTAGGCATTTTTTAAAAGAAAAATATGGGAAAGATTTTTCCAATTATAGAAAGAGAATTTTAAAATGGCAATGAGCAGTTTTGTGAGAGGAATGATAATCTGTTGAATAGAAAAGAAAAAAATGCATACTTTTTTAAATATGTCTTGCTCACCTTTGAAGATATTAGCTTTTTTAATGTGTCGAATTTCTTTTTATGCCCCGCAATCTAATTTCTACATGACCAGAAAAACTTTTGCGTACAACCAATCAAGTAAGAAGCGAGTGCAAACATGCCACATGGAGGGGTATGCGTCCAACCTCGCCCTGTTAAATTTCAAGGACGCTAAAAGCAGCATCTTGAAGTGGGGGAGGTATACCACTGTATAATCCCTGCCATGAAACTTTCACTACAGCAATTATCTTCACACCTACGTCAAAACTTCTTGCCTGCCTATTTAGTTGCTGGGGATGAGCCTTTGCTCGTCCAGGAAGCAGCGGATGTTATTCGATTGACCGCTCAGAAAAATGGCTATGAGGAGTGTCTTCGTTTTACAGTGGATAACAACTTTGATTGGTCTTTGTTTCGTGAAGCCATTATGGGTATGTCTTTATTTAGTGACCGGCAGATCATCGTATTACGTTTTCTTTCTAATAAACTAGGTGATGTAGGAGGCAAGGCATTACAAGCCTATCTAGAACAACCTTCTCCTGACAAAAAGCTATTGCTGATAGCGAATAAATTAGATGCAGCTGCACAGAAAACTCTTTGGTTTAAAACTTTAAATAGAGTGGGTGCATTTCTTCCTATTTGGCCTTTGCCGTTAGCGCAAATGCCTGGTTGGATACAGCAGCGCTTGCAATCTGTACGCCTATCAGCTGATCCAGCGGCAGTGTCATTATTGGCGGAGCTAACAGAGGGCAATTTATTTGCCACTGCTCAGATGATTGAGCGGTTGGGTTTGCTCTATCCTCAGGGAAGGCTGACTATTGAGCATGTTCGAGAAGTTGGCGCAGATAATGCACGTTTTAATGTGTTCGATTTGGTAGATAAGATCTTGCAAAGGGATCCTTTGCCAATTTTGCATGCTTTGACTGTATTGCGAGAACAGGCGGTGGAGCCCGTATTAGTACTTTGGGCGATTACGCGGGAGTTGCGTGAGTTGATTAAATTAAAGCATACGCAAGGGTTATCACAAGGGCTCAATACGCAAAACCTTTGGAATAAGCGCCAGCCTTTGATGGTACGCCTACTTTCTTTGCATTCAGAAAAAACTTTATATGCTTTGTTGCAGCGTGCAGCCCGTATAGACCTATTGATTAAAGGAATGGCTGTGGGTTCTGTTTGGGATGAGCTATCTAGTTTAGTGCTGAGTATGGCGGGTATTGATATAGGGGCTGCTAATGACCGAGCGTAGGGGAATTGGTATATTCGGAGGGACGTTTGACCCTATTCATCTAGGGCACATACACCTCGCGAACTCAGTTTATCAAAAGCTCAATTTGGCTGCTGTGCATTTTATTCCCGCGGCGCATCCATTATTACGTACGCCTCCTCAGGCTAGTGAAGCGCAACGCGTGCGTATGGTGCAGTTGGCTGTAGCCACACAACCTTTTTTTAGCGTAGATGATAGGGAGATCAGGCGTGGCGGTAATTCTTATATGATAGATACGCTCGTGGATATTCGTGCTGCTTTCCCTGAGGCGCCTCTGTGTTTGATCATAGGCGTTGATCAATTTTCTAAATTTGATCAATGGAAAGGGTGGCTGGATATGCCTTCCTTATCGCATATCGTTGTGACAACGCGGCAAGGATTTGAGTGTGTGCTGAATTCTCAGATAAAGGATTTCCTTTTTAAGCACAAGACGGATAAAGTGCGCGACTTGCAACAATTGACGTGTGGAAAGATTTTTTTGCTATCGTTGGATACGTTGCCGATCTCTAGTACAGAGATCCGTGGCAAGATCGCTAAAGGTGAAGACGTCGGACCTTATTTACCAAAAGAGGTAGGAGATTTTATTACGCAATGTGGATTGTATAAGTGAGAAAAGAGTAACTTCTAAGGGTCATTTGGCCTTTACGAGGTTGCAATGCGGCAACCCGATTTTTTGCCTGGATTGCTGGGCAAAAACTAGTCACAACGAAGAAGTAGAGAAAGTAATTAAGATAGGAACTACAAAAATATGCTGCTTAAATTTATTTTATCCACGCTAGATGATATGAAAGCTAAGGATGTCACGACCTTAAATGTGACGGCGATGACTAGTATGACTGACTATATGATTATCTGTAGCGGAACCTCTCGTCGGCACACAAAATCTGTCGCTGAACATTTAGTAGTAGAAGGCAAAAAGTTAGGGCTTCAGCCCTTAGGTGTGGAAGGAGAAGATGAAGCGGACTGGATATTGGTGGATTTTGGTGCGGCTGTTGTGCATATCATGCTGCCTGAGACGAGAGAATTTTATAGCTTAGAGAAGCTATGGTCGGGGAATGAAAAAGTGGGTAATGGGCCAACCCCTAAATAGAAACGGTCACCTTTTTCCGATCTTGAAGCAAGAATTGGTTTGGAATAGCTGGGCGCAAATCACATGAATATCACTTGCATTGCTGTAGGAAAACAAATGCCAGACTGGGTGTGCATAGGTTACGAAACCTACGTAAAACGGTTATCACATGATGTCAGCTGGCGTTTGATTGAGGTGCCCATGAGTCGTCGCGCCAAGGGCGCAGATCTTCAAAAACTAGGACAAAAGGAAGGCGAGCAAATGCTGGCTGCTATACCCCAAGGAGATAAAGTGGTTGCACTCACAGAACGTGGAAAGTGTTTTGATACGCAAACACTCGCGATGAAACTACAAGCCTTTCAAACTGTAGGAGAAAATATTAGTTTCCTTATTGGTGGTCCAGAGGGTTTGTCTGCAGCATGTCTCTCTAAAGCGCATTATCAATGGTCGCCGTGTCATTATCGCCATAGTATTTTGCTTTGCTTTGTTGAGCTGTTTAATTGGACGACTATGGTACTTGCAGGTGCTGGATCAGGCGGTTTATGTCACTTTGTCTAATGAAAATTATCTCGATTTTATTCCCATTGATCCTAATCGTGGCCTTATTTATGACAGGAATGGGGTATTGCTAGCAGAAAATGTTCCTGTCTTAAGTTTAGATGTGATACCGGATCGTACAACAAATTTTGAGGCTGCGCTGAAAGAGGTACAGGAGATCATCCAGGTTAGTGATGAGGAAATGAAGCAATTTCGTAAAGCGCTGCGTCAGCGTCGTTCGTACGATGGTGTCTCTCTTAAATTCAATCTGACAGAAGAGGAGGCCGCAAATTTTTACCTCAATCAGTACAAATATCCCGGTTTTAAAATCACAGGGCGCTTAATGCGATACTACCCTTATGGGGAGTCTGTTGTGAGTGTGTTGGGTTATGTGGCG
>JAQSWO010000001.1 GCA_029266595.1 Gammaproteobacteria bacterium | reverse complement strand
TATCATTATGCCTGGCGGACTTGGCACGTTGGATGAAATGTTTGAAATGATGACATTGATTCAAACTAAAAAGATGAGGGGTTTTCCCTTGGTGCTTATGGGAAAGTCATTTTGGCAGCCGCTGATAACTTTTATGCGCGCTACATTGCTAGAGCAAGGCACGATTTCTTCTGCGGATGTGGAGGGCCTCTTAGTCACAGATTCTCCGGAGGAAGCGGTTGATTATATTTATACCTATCTTTCAAAATACGAATTTTCGCAAAAATGAAATCAAGCAAATCATAAAGAGGAACGGTATTACATCCTTAAATCCTTAGCTTTGAAATGGGGTCCCTTATATGCCTAAAGAAGACATATTTTTCAGCGGTGATGCTTATTTTAATGCTCTTTTTGAGGATATTGATCAAGCAGAAAAATGTATAGATATTGAAACCTATATTTTTGCCGCGGACGCATTAGGAGAGCGCTTGTCGCAGCATCTCATAGCGGCTGCCAAGCGCGGTGTACACGTGCGCCTGTTGGTAGATGGCGCGGGTACGGGCTGGCAAAAAATACCATTCTTTGACAATTTGAGGGCAGGGGGGGTAGAAGTGCGTGTTTATCATCCATTTCTATGGCGATTCTGGCAATTAAGATATGGCATCATACGCATACACTTCCTACTCAAGGCCTTTTACTTTTTTTATAATGCCAATAAGCGAAATCATCGAAAAGTTTGTGTTATCGATCAAAAGATTGGCTATGTCGGTAGTGCGAACATCAGCATATGTCATTTGTCTGCTTCTCAGGAAGGGAAAGGTTGGCGAGATACTATTGTTCGGCTAGAAGACATTGACCTGCGCGAATTAACCACTGCATTTAATGCGTGTTGGTCCCATGAGACGGTCAAAAAAAGAGCCCGGAAAATCAACTTGCACAACCCTATTAGGCTTAATAATACTCGACGAAAGCGGCGGCTACTCTATAAGCAATTACTGCAGCATATGGCCCGGTGTCAAAAACGCATCTGGATCGTCAATTCTTATTTTGTGCCAGATAATTTTTTGTTACACATTCTTAAAGACCGAGCGCGTATGGGCGTAGATGTCAGAATTCTTTTGCCAGAAAAGGCTGATTTGCTGATTATGCCATGGGCATCTTCGGCCTTTTATGCATCCTTGCTCGAAGCTGGCGTTAAAATTTTGGAGTATACACCTAGTATGCTGCATGCGAAGTCTCTGCAATTAGATGATTGGGTTATGGTAGGTTCAAGCAACTTAAATCATCGTAGCTTGTTACATGACTTAGAAGTAGATGTGAATATTCAGCAGAAAGAGACTAAATTAAAGATAGAGGAGCAATTCTTAAAAGATGTTGCTCTATCGAAGGAAATCAGCCTGGATAGCTGGCTTAAACGTGGATGGATAAAGAAAAACATAGGTCGTTTATTTCTTTATTTGAAATATTGGATTTAGAACAAAAGCGAAATCGATTATGTCTAAAAAAAATACTTTTAACATACTGACTTACAACATACATAAAGGCTTTAGCTCTACCGGCATACGTTATGTTTTACATCAAATTAAGGAAAGCATTGATCACCTTAATCCTCATATTCTTTTTCTACAAGAGATACAAGGCGAACATGTCAAACGCGCAAAAAAACACAAAAACTGGGTAAAAGAGCATCAGGCTGAATTTCTCGCCAACGGTGTTTGGGAACATTTCGTATATGGTAAAAATGCAATTTATGATCATGGGCATCATGGCAATGCCATCTTAAGTAAATTTCCCTTTATTATTTGGGAAAATATTGATGTTTCTTTTCACAAAAAAGCCAGTCGCAGTTTGTTGCACGGGGTTATTCATATTCCAGGCCAGCCCGAAATACACGTGGTGTGCGTACACTTGGGATTATTCACTATTGAGCGTGACAAACAACTCGCCACGCTTTGTGATCGCATTCAATCTCATGTCCCTGAGTATGCACCTTTAATTATTGCTGGCGATTTTAATGACTGGACTCAACGCGCCGAGCGTTATATGGAATCGCATCTCTGTTTGCAAGAAGCATTCAAAGTCCTTACAGGCAAACACGCAAGGTCTTTTCCTATTTGGCGCCCTACGTTGCAGGTCGACCGTGTGTATTTTAGAGGTGTAGATGTTGTCGGATGCGATCGCCTTCATCAAATGCCTTGGAGTAAATTGTCTGATCATGCGCCATTACATGTTGAATTTGCTTTATCTGCAAGTAGGGCATAATCATGCCCGCAACTACATGTTCCATTCCCACAAAAAATGTTCTGATCAAATTTCAGCACGGGCTCTATTTATTCGGACTTTTTTGTCTTCCTGCCGCTGGTTTCTTTGCACCACTTTCCATCACAGGCATGAATCTCTCTATGTCTACTGCCCTTGCCTGCAGTGTTTTATCAGGGCAGTTTTTTAAAAAATTTGGCGAAGTTAAAAAAAATCCGCTTGTCTGGAGCATCTTATTCATTTTTATATTTGCGGCTATGACTATTTTATGGGGAGAGGCATCTTGGGGTGAAAGACTGCGTGCCTTGCATAAATATGACAAGCTACTTTATTTTATTTTTCTCATCCCACTTTGCATGGATAACGACGACAAACACCTAGGTTCTAGAGCGCGTAATGCAGCCATTCAAGCTTTTTTAGTCGCGATGACGTTAACTGTTTGTCTTTCACTTCTAACACGATATGCAGGAATAGGATATGGAAGATATCCTAGTGATGCGACATGGATTTTTCATAGCCATATTGAAACCAGCTATTTTGTGGCTTTTTCCGCTTATATATTTATTTACCGCGCGATTTATGGTGTTCGCTTTCGATGGCTATATTTCATTTTATTTCTATTATTCACCTGGCAGGAATTCTTTATCAATGATGGGAGAACAGGCTGGGTGGTGTATCTGTGCCTAGTTACCCTCTTTTTTGTACAATTTTTTTTAAGGCAATCGCTCCAGCATAATCCCAAACAGGCCTATATAGCCCTTTTTAAAGGCATAACGATTGGTGTGCTCGCATCAATTTTTTTGGGCCTATCGCTTTATGCGTCATCAGAAAAAGTTCAGACTTCTGTGGGAGACCTGATAGAGCACTCCTCTGTTGAAGTGAAAAATACCTATCAGCTCTCTGTGGAATATAGGATTGATTTTATTCGGGCCAGTATGATGATGATTAAAGAGCATCCTATCATAGGCATGGGGCCAGGAAGCTTTCCTAAGGCATTTGAAAAAATCACAGGTATCCCAGGTTGGGGGCATCCTCATAATGAATATCTATTAACACTGATACATTTTGGCTTGATTGGGTTAGCGTTATTCTTGTGTTTTTTTTACGTGCAATGGAAGATGACATTGAAAAGTATTCCTGACTGGCCTATTGCTCAGGCGCTCGTCTTTTCCTTTATGCTGGGAGCTTGTTATAACGCATTTTTGTATACAACGGTGACAGGAAATTTCTACGTGCTGTTTTTAGCTTTATTCTTCTATCAATGTGCTTCTGAAAAACCACTACTTTCTCATAAGGACCCTAAATGAAAATCACGGAACTCAACGAAACATTATTAAATATTTCACTACAAGAGGACTTGGGTGAAAATTTCTGCGATATCACCACAGATTTATTATTTCCAAAGGATAAAATACAGGGCACGGCACATATTATTTCAAAGCACCATGAACCTATTGTCGTCTGTGGCATTGAGTGGACACGCTTTTTATTTTCCAAGCTATCCGAAGATGCTCGTATAGAATCGGATCGCTCTGATGGCGATCTTTTGATGCCTGGAGAAAGATTGTTGTCTGTTACAGCAGATGCGAAAACGTTACTCAAGGGGGAGCGCACAGCTTTAAATTTTTTAAGGCATTTATGTGCTATCTCTACATTAACCAAAAAATACGTGGATAAAATCTCAATGTATGATTTGAAAATCTTAGATACGCGAAAAACAACGCCAGGATTTCGTCTGTTAGAAAAGTATGCCGTACACTGTGGCGGTGGGATGAATCATCGTATGGGCCTATATGATGCGGTAATGATTAAAGATACGCACGTTGATTTATTGGGTGACATGGAAAAAACGCTTATCGAGCTTCCTTGTTTAAACCAACATACTTTGCCTGTTATCGTTGAGGTACGATCACAAGAAGAGTTACACATCGTATTAGAACATGGACAAGCGAAGGTACATCGCGTCCTGCTAGACAATATGTCCTTAGAAGATATGTCGGCTTGTGTCAAAGCGTGCCAAGGCATTTTCGAAACGGAAGCGTCAGGAAATATCCGCTTGGATCGTATTGTAGATATTGCAAAAACAGGTGTGAACTATGCGTCGGTGGGGGAACTCACCTATGGCGCAGGCCATGTTGATTTATCGATGAAGGCTTGGCAGGAATCTGTATGACAAAAAATATCGTGCCAAATCCACATGATCGTTTCTTTCGCGGGTCTTTAAGTGATCCACGGGTTGCTAAAGAATTTATGGAAACGCATTTGCCAACGGATATTAAGGCATTAGTTGATTTAAAAACATTGAAGATGTGCCAAGGTACTTTTGTGGATGAAACTTTGCAGCTACATCTTTCTGATGTGCTCTTCTCATTGAAATGGGCTAATGGGAAATTAGGGTATTTGTACACGCTACTAGAACATCAACGCAATGCTGACCGCCTGATGCCATTTAGAAAACTACAGTATTCAATCAAGATTATGGACCAGCATTATAAAGAGCACAAAGAACTACCCCTTGTTTATACGTTGGTGATTTATCATGGTAAGCGAAAATATCCATACTCCACTAATTTATTTGACTTATTTGGGGAACATAAAAACTTGGCTGAAAGAACGTTGTTAGAGCCATTTGACTTACTGGACCTCTCACAGATACCGGACGAAGATTTGAAGCAGCAAATTTGGTCAGGTATGATGGAGCTATCCTTAAAACATATTTCTGAGCGAGATCTGATTCCGTTCATAGAAAATGTTTTGGATCTCATTAAGCAAATCGAACGAGAAGGTGGGGCTGAGTATGTGCGGACAGTATTTCACTACTTTTTTCTTGCTGGTCAAATACATAACGCAGCATCTTTGCAAGCGCTCATTCATGACCAGCTATCACCAAAATTGGAGAAAAATATTATGACCCTCGCAGAACATTTTACAGAGCAAGGCCGCCAGCAAGGTAGGCAGGAAGGTAGGCAGGAAGGTAGGCAGGAAGGTAGGCAGGAGGGTAGGCAAGAAGAAGGAGCGGCATTGTTGCAGCGCTTACTTAAGATACGCTTTGGCGATTTGCCCTCTATATATATAAAACGCATATTGAGCGCAGATACACATACTCTATCTAATTGGGCTGAAAAAATGTTAAGTGCTGAAGCATTGGCAGATGTTTTTGACTAAGGAAAAATCATGACTCTCGCAGAACATTTTACAGAGCAAGGCCGCCAGCAAGGTAGGCAAGAAGGTAGGCAGGAAGGTAGGCAGGAGGGCAGGCAAGAAGAAGGAGCGGCATTGTTGCAGCGCTTACTTAAGATACGCTTTGGCGATTTGCCCTCTATATATGTAAAACGCATATCGAGCGCAAATACATATACTTTATCTAATTGGGCTGAAAAAATATTGAGTGCTGAGACGTTGGCAGATGTTTTTGACGAGATCACATGAATTCACTCTCTCAACGTGGCGATAGAAAATCCTTTGACGTGGTTGTAATTGGTAGTGGTTTAGCAGGCCTCACCTTTTGCCTTACATTAATCGCGCGTAGACCGCACACGCGCATTGCCTTAGTTAGCAAACAAGCACTTTCTGATTCTAATAGCTATTGGGCACAAGGCGGTATAGCGGCAGCAGCGGGTGTTGATGACTCCGTCCAGCAGCATTTGGTTGATACGCTTGCAGCGGGTGATGGCCTAGTTAGTCCATTGGCGGCAAAAGCGATCTTATCTCAATCGCTGAGCTACATAGCTTTCCTACAACAGCAAGGTGTTGTATTTGATCAGAACGATCAATCTCTCCCCGATTTAGCCAAAGAAGGCGGTCATAGCAAACGACGCATTTTTCATGCGGGTGACCACACAGGCCGCGCTATGATCGATGCACTGATCCCTCATATCCAGCAACAGTCCAATATCTATCTCTTTGAATCGCATATGGCCGTTAAACTCTTACGCCAGAAAGATAGACCAAGCGAAGATATTTCTGGAGTATATGTGCTAGACACAAAAAGTGGATTGATTGATACCTTTCTATGCAACGTCGTTGTGCTCGCGACGGGCGGTGCAGGTAAGACTTATAGATATACCACTAACCCTGACATTGCGACTGGCGATGGCGTTGCCATGGCGTATCGTGCGGGCGTGCCTATAAGTAATATGGAGTTCTACCAGTTTCATCCCACTCTGCTTTATCAGCGAAATTATCCTAATTTCTTAATATCAGAGGCAATTAGAGGCGAAGGTGCTTACTTGCGTCTGCCTGAGACAGGTGAGCGATTTATGAGGCGTTATGCGCCTAAGCAAATGGAATTGGCCACCCGTGATATTGTGGCAAGAGCGATTTTTACCGAAACTGAACATAGCAACGACCAATACGTTTATTTGGACATCACACATAAATCTAAAGCTTTTCTGAAACAACATTTCCCTACGATTAATGATACATTGATGCGCCTGGGAATAGATATGTCGCAAGATATGATCCCCGTTGTTCCGGCAGCGCATTATATGTGTGGGGGAGTGCTGACTGATATTTCAGGTAGAACACAGGCAAATAGATTATATGCGATTGGGGAGGTGGCTTGCACTGGACTGCATGGTGCTAACCGCCTAGCCAGTAATTCCTTGTTAGAAGCGGGAGTGATGGCGACAAACGCAGCAGAAGATTGTTTGGTTTGGCTGGACCAGCCACTGAGTCACGAGCAAATGTCGGCAGGTTGGGATTCAGGAGGCGTGACCGATTTAAGACGCGCCAGCCAGATCAATGCACATTGGCGGGGATTACGTGGAGAAATGACGTCTTATGCGGGAATCGTCCGGACAGAAGCGGGTTTGAAAGATCTCCATCAATTGATCCTATTACGTCAACAAATGGTGGAAGAATATTACTGGCAGCATGTGGTCACGCAGGATTTACTAGAATTGCGAAATATTATTCTGGTTGCTGAGCTTATCGTTCGTTCAGCATTACAGCGTTGTGAGAGTAGGGGTGGGCATTACCGGGAAGACTATCCGAATAAGGCTGACAATACGAAAAGGACATTATTGAGGCAAGCACCTCGTTAAACATTCTTTTATTTTTACTTCCCTGCCGGACTTACAGTTAATCTAACATGTATGGCCGCGTTATCTGAGTCAGAGGTGGTGGCAATAAAAGCCCAGCCATGGGGGCTGCTTTTAGTGCGCACATAGTAAGCGATTTGCCGATATTCTCCATCTTGTCCCTTCACAGTTTTATCTCCCGCCAGCTTGGGCTGGTCTTTCATGTTTGCCATGCTTCGCTCAAACCTATTATTGATGTCTGTTGCATCTGCACGCGTTGCCCAAACTGCACATTGGTCATCTGCATTGAGTATTAGCAGTAGATTGCTTGATCTTTTAGATGGCTGCCAAACTTCACCTTTTTCTCCTTGTAAGATTTCTTGAGAAAGGCTTGGATCTGTACGATGCAGATTGTTAGCTCGTGCCCAGAGGGTCAGTGTCTGATAATTTCCTCGATGATAAAGGCAGGTTTCTGTCCAAAGCTTGAAGGCGGCTTCTGCCTGTGTTTTGGCATAGACATTTTTTTCAGCAGAAAGCGACTGGGTACTGAGGAAGAGTATGGCTAGTGTGAGGAGTATAATTTTCATCGTTCTTGGTGTTGCCTCAACCATTTATAGGCAAAGGCGATCGGTATAAGCTTGCCAAGCTTCTGCACGGTAAGCCTCTGCTGCCGCAATAGGGTCCGTTGCGCCATAAATACCACGACCCACAATAATAACGTCAGTATGGTTTTCTAAAATCGCTTGTCTAGGGGTGACATATTGCTGGCCAAGCGCGTCGCCTTGATCGGTACTGCTGATCCCGGGGGTGAAGCTGATAAAGGCAGGATCTTCGGTTAAACGATGTTGCGTGATAAAGCCTATAACAAAATCTCGATGGGCTTTAGCCATTTCAACGGCCGATGCAGTATAAGCCTCATTGAATAGGTTCCCTTTCGAGCTCATTTGCGCAAGGAGTAGTAAGCCATTTCCTTTGTTAAGTCCGATTGATTTTAACCCATCGATAATTCCTTCCCCCGGCAAAATATGTGCGTTAGTAATAGGCGCCCAATCTGCGATGGAATATAGCCCTTTGCCATATTGTTCCTTAACAGTGTGACCAATATCGGCAAATTTTCTATCCTCAAAAATGATGAAGTTATGCTTTTCAGAGAGATTGGTTAGTTCAGAAGCAAAAGACCGGGTGAAATCCTGAATGATATCCACATGTGTTTTGAAAACACATATCTGGGGACCCAGTTTATCGGCTAATGCTAACACATCCCCAGCACAAGAAAGATCGGCTGAGAGACACAAATTAGTTTTTTTGGTATCCATCAATTGCAACAGCGCTTTTGCCGTTGGATTAGTGGTTTGGGCTGCACGATCGTAAAAAGATAGGTTCAAGGTGAACGCTCCCGTGTTAGGTAATGATATCCGGAGATGAGGGATGAGTTTTTCTGATCCTTACGTCCTGGTAAAGTGTCAATAATATGGCATTAAAAACAGGTGGAATAAAAATATACGTGCAAGCATAAACAAGCAGTAGGCCAAGCAATCCTGTTACTAATGCCTCAGGAGACTCCGCAAGATTAATGAGGTTCGATGGTAGTACTAATACTATCAACATCAATATTGCACAAATAAGCGAAAGAAACATAAACAGTGTCAAAGCGCGCCAAAAATTTTGCCACATATGGGTGATACTGCTTTTTAGTGAGCCAAGAATTGTCTCGTTGTTTATTAGAATAAAGAGCGGATAAAGGATAGCCAGAATACCGACGATTAACGTAAAGAAATAAGCGATAGTTATCCCAAAGAAGGCTATTGCTGCGTTGTTCGTTTTTAAAAGCAGAGAAAGCGTGGGCACAACGATGATAGATATTGCCAAGGCAAGTGCCATTGTAGCCATAAATACCATAGGTGCTTTTTTAGCGGCAATACGTAGGCATGTTTTGATGCGGGCATCTCCTCCTGTCCCTATAGCATGCATGCGAGCATAGACGAAACAGTGTCCCAGCAATAAAACAAATAGCATAATTAAACCAGCAGCTATCAAAAAGCTGATATAGGAAGGAGTGAATGGTAGTGAAGGATCAGGGTTGATGCGTACATTTAGTATAGCCAACGGTATAGTGGGTAATATGAAAATAATTTGCCAGTACCATATTTTTGATATGCTATCGCGATACAGGTTTAAGGCATCAGCCATAATACGCCAGATGCTTTGCGGATGGTTGCTAAATACGAACATTTGTTTTCCTCTTTGCTGGGCGAATTATGGTGAGAATTATCTTAGGTCTATTCAGCTTCCTATACTGAGCACAATCTGCCAATTTGTAATAGCTCACCCTCCCTGCCAAGATTAGCAAAAGATGGCCGTTTCTATCTAGGAGCTGACCTGTTACGCCGATTTTCTGTGCTCAATGTAAACAGACCAGACCCTACAAAAAATGAACAACAATTAAGAAGGAAGCTTCGCATGAATTCTATCGATCACACCTCTCCCCCGCAAGTTGTTGTTGGTTTAGGCAAAACGGGACTATCTTGTATCCGATATCTATTGGAAAACGGGTTTAATGTTGCTGCCACCGACAGTCGCACTTGTCCTCCAGGCTTGGAGGACATCAAAGCACAATTTCCCACCGTTCAACTTTTTTTGGGGGGCTTTGATAGAACGCTATGCCTACAAGCCGCACGCATTATCCTCAGCCCAGGTGTATCGCTGCATGAGCCAGTCATTGCCGAGGCCGTTACAGCCGGTATTCCGGTTGTGGGCGATGTAGAATTATTTGCTTTGTTAGCCAAAGCGCCTATCGTGGGTATCACTGGATCAAATGGTAAAAGTACTGTGACCACTTTGTTGGGCGAGATGGGCAAAACCGCGAACATAGATGTATGCATCGGCGGAAATTTAGGAGAACCTGTGCTTGATCTATTGCAGTATCCTACGCCACACACCTACGCCTTAGAGCTTTCTAGTTTTCAGCTCGAAACTACTTTCTCTTTACACCCACTCAGTGCTGTGATTTTAAATTTATGTGAAGACCATATGGATAGATACGACAGCATGGCAGATTATTTGCATGCCAAACAGCGGATTTATCATGATTGCCAGCATCCCCTGATCAATAGAGATGATCCCGTAACTTGGGAAGGATTATCATTGCAAGCACCTTTGCGTTTTGGATTTCCTGCTCCAGAAACAGAAAGCGATTTTGGTTTAATCACCCAGCAAAATATCACGTATTTTGCAAAAGGTGAGCAATGCTTAATGCCTGTTAGTGAAATGAAAATGAGAGGTAAGCCAAACGTAGCCAATGCCTTGGCAGCTTTAGCATTAGGGACAGTGATGGGCTTACCATTGACACCTATGCTGCAAACTTTACGCATTTTTCCAGGTTTGAGGCACCGCTGCCAATGGATTGCCAATATTAATGGTGCCGATTGGTATAACGATTCTAAGGCCACTAACGTGGGTGCAGCACAAGCAGCGATAGAAGGTTTAAGTCATGATGGGGATAGAAAGTTGATCGTCATTGCTGGTGGACAAGGAAAAGGCGCAGATTTTTCACCATTAAAAAAAGTGATGGCTCAGCATGTGAAGCAGTTGGTTTTGATTGGTGAAGATGCCGATCTAATAGAAACGGCTGTGGTTAGAGTTGTGCCCATTAAACGTGCAGATAGCCTTGAGGAGGCAGTGATGATCGCTCATCAGACAGCAGCATTCGGAGATTCCGTTGTATTGGCCCCCGCATGTGCCAGTTTCGATATGTTCAAGAATTTTGAAGATAGAGGAGACACTTTTATCAAATATGTGGAGGGGTTGGTATGAGTCGATCTCACAAAAAACAGACCAAGAAAGTCGTCACCTTCTCTTATGATCCTTGGATTTTATTTAGCGCGGTTTCTCTGATTGGTTTAGGCCTTATTATGGTGGCCTCATCTTCGGTAGTGATATCTGATCAACAACATGGCCATGGCTTCTACTATGTAACCAGGCAAGCTATTTTTTTATCTTTAGGCTGTTTTTTTGCTTTGGTGGCAACACGTATTCCACTGAAATTTTGGATGCAAGTAGGAGGATACCTCGTCATCATCAGTTTTATCTTACTGCTAGTGTTGCTGATTCCTGGGTTGGGCCGAGAAGTAAATGGTAGTGTCCGATGGCTAGCTTTAGGGCCTTTTTCTTTACAGGTATCTGAGTTAGCGAAGGTGTTTATGGTGATTTATTTAGCTGGCTATATGGTAAGGCAGCAGGATGAAGTGAAGACACGCATTCGTGGTTTTATCAAGCCCTTGCTTATTTTGGCAGGCATTGCCTTTTTGTTTCTATTACAACCAGACTTTGGTGCAACGGCAGTGCTAACAGCTACCATGTTGGCTATGCTGTTTCTGGGGGGGGTGCGCTTATGGCAGTTTATTTGTCTGTTGATTGTTGCAGCTGCTGTATTGGCGGTGGTTGCTATTTCCGAGCCTTATCGTCTCTTAAGGTTAACCACTTTTTTGCACCCTTGGGAAAATCCTTATGACACAGGTTATCAGCTCACACAATCGCTGATTGCTTTTGGTCGGGGAGGTGTTTTTGGGCTAGGTCTAGGAGGTAGCGTGCAAAAATTGTTTTACCTCCCTGAAGCACATACTGACTTTCTATTTGCAGTGCTCGGTGAAGAGTTAGGCTTGATAGGACAAATATCCGTCGTGCTTTTATTTGGTGTGTTAATCATGCGAACGATGTTATTGAGTTTGCGTTCTTATACCAAAGGGCAATTATTCAGTGCGTATTTAGGATGGGGGTTAGCGTTGTGTTTAGGGTTACAGGCAATGATTAATATAGGGGTAAATATCGGTCTTTTGCCCACAAAAGGCTTGACGCTGCCATTGATGAGTTACGGAGGCACGAGTCTATTGGTGAATTGTTTTGTGGTGGGTATTTTGCTGCGTGTGGCGTTTGAGTCTGGATATATTGGAAGAAGAAAGTAAGTAATAGATTACCCCTTACCAAGATGTTAGCTTCTATTGCCTACAACTTCCCTACCAAAAATCTTGCCAACATGGCGGAGTTTTCTCCTGCAATTTGCAAAAACATTTCATGTGTTGTTTTTGCCTCCTCGCCGCCATCATCAGAAATTGACCGAATGACTATAAAAGGAATACTGAAGCGGTGACAAGTTTGAGCAATGCCGTTTGATTCCATATCAAGCGCAATAGCTATGGGAAATTTATCTTTAACGAATGTGGTATTACAAACAAAGGCATCAGCAGCAATAACAGAACCTATATGCATGTGATGTGTGAAATGAGGGTCCGAAAAATGACGCATGATATCAATCAGTGCTTTATCTGCTTCATAGGCTAATGGCATACCAGGCACCTGGCCTAACTCATAACCAAATGCAGTGACATCTACATCATGATGCATCACGCTGTCGGAAACCACCACATCGCCCGTGGCCATGTCGGAGGATAAGCCAGCAGCGGCTCCTGTGTTGATAATGACGCCACAACTAAATACCTCAATCAATAAAGTTGTACAAATTGCAGCATTAACTTTTCCGACACCTGATTGACATAGAACAACTGGTTTACTGACCAACGTGCCAAAATAAAAATTGAAACCCGCTTTTTTCTCTTGCCGCTGAACGATCATACTTTCTTTGACGTAAGAAACTTCTTCATCTAAAGCTGCAATAATACCGATGACCATCAAGGCACCACCGCAAAGTTAGTAACATTCACTGATCTAACGTTGGCTGTATTTCGAGCGATTTCGATGGCCTTTTGACGCATTCCTTCATTAGGCACGCTCCCTGTCAGAACAACTACACCTTCATAGGTGCTTACGCTGATGTTATAGGACTTTAAGTTGATGTCAGCGATATACCGGCTCTTAATTTTGCTAGTGATGATGGAGTCATCTGCATAAGTGCCCGCACTCCCTTTATCTTTTGCCAATACATATCCACCAGCAGCTGCACCTGCGCCAACAGCTGCAGCTATGCAACCAGATAGTAAGAAAGGTACCGTGAGAACGACGACAGCTAGTGTTGTTTTTTTGACCATTTGATGAGTTCCTAAGCAGGTGTAAAAAAAGGGGTGTGTTACCTCAAGCCGAAGAAGCAGAGGGAGGATGAGTTATTTGAATCTCTGCTTTCAGGAGGGCTGGTTTGTGGAGTTAACTGGGTTTCAGAAAAAATTCTTCTAAAGCGAAAAACTTCAAGGTGTATAATTTCCACCTATACGTGTCAATTGATTCCCTTGAAAATACAGATCTAAATGCTTTTTGGTAATAGGACCACCTTTTTGTTGAAACGTATAAGCATACGCCCAATGGCTGTTGTCGAATGCATTAGACAGTATAGGCGCGCCAAGGATATGTATAACCTGCTCCTTACTCATTCCAACCTTCAACTGTGAAACCATATGCTCTGAGATAAGATTGCCTTGCTGTATGTTCGGTTGGTAAGGCGTTGTTAATGAACATGCCGTTAACAAAACAAATAAAGTAAACAAGATGGTAGTAGTAAATTTTTGCATCACAGATTGATCTCATTGATTTTCACTGCTGGCGATCATACCCGATTCTTTTGGCTGAGGTAAAGGGAGGGCGTTTGCCCAAAAATCTAATCTAAATAAAAAGTAATATTTTATATATATATCTTTTTTTGTTTCTATTATGTGTGTTTAATTCTGTGGATATCATAAAATAATCTTTCATTTTCATAAAGTTAACTATGAATTATGCAAAAAACAATCTGTGGTAATACCTGTCTATTTCTTGTGGATAACTATGTGAATAAATTTATCCACAGATTTATCCCAAGTTTTCCCAATGTTTTACCGAACTTATTCACACCGCCTTCCTTTGCCACCAAGCACAGAAAAAGCATTTTTTTAGATCCAAGATCTTCAAAGGAAAGAGTATATAGCGCTTATCTTTTCTTTACTTTTTTGTATGCTACACTTCGAATAGGCATACCGATTTTACTTAGTTAAATGGAGATGATGATAATGGTCAAATACAAGCACATTCTGGTTGCAGTAGAATTAGACCCAACGTGCGACAATATTGCTGTTAAAAGGGCGTTGGCGCTTAGTAAGGTGCTCGATGCTAAAGTGACGCTGGTTCATGCAGTTGAACATATGAGTAGCTATGGTGCTGCTTATGGTATTGCAGTGGGTGCTGATGTCGAAGAAATGCTCATAGAAAATGCGCAAAAAGCAATGGATGAGCTGGGAGATAAATTAGGAGTTCCTGAAAGCCATCGCATCATAAAAATGGGTCCCGCAAAGTTAGTGATTTTGGCAGAAGCTGAGGAATTGAAGGTAGATCTGATTGTTGTGGGTAGTCATGGTCGGCATGGTATTCGTTTGCTGTTGGGGTCTACGGCAAATGCAGTTATACACGGAGCTAAGTGCGATGTGTTGGCTGTTAGAATTGTCGATGGTGAAAAAAAATAAAGCTTATGAAAGTGAAAGTTATAGGCCGCTGCTTAAAAAGCCACTGTTAAGTTCCTTCTCTCCTTTGTGGGAGAAGGTGGCCGATAGGCCGGATGGTCACCCCCAACCCATTACTTACTTAGCGAAAAGCATCTGATAAAGCCCCAGAAAAGCAAAACTAATAAATGCAATAAGTGCCCAACCCGCTAAACTAAGCCCCAGAAATCTCCAACTCACCTCAGAACAGTCTCCCAATCCGCTCAAAAGAAGTCCGAGTGCTCGCTCAAATGGGAAGTTTGTCATCATATATTGAATGCCCGGCATACAAATTTCCGACAATGTTTGACTATGAGTCTGCACCCACAATTGTCTTATGGCAGCCGATGCGCCGCCTAATGCAAAAATAAAGATCGCTCCACCACAGACCCTCTGACCGATTTTCCCCAATTTGCGTAAAACAGCGACTAGAAAAACAACACCGATCAGAAAGAAAAACAATCGCTGCACCATACAAAGTGGGCACGGTAACATACCTTCTACGTACTCTAGGTAGAATCCCATCAACAACAGTGCAGTAACGGCTAAAAAACCTAAGATATTTAATGTGCGCTTTGAGTAAGGCATGTTCTAGGTTTTCCTTCGTTGAGATAGGTTGATGATCTATTTATCGTTCGCAAATACTATTTCATCCACGGCATTATTCAAAGTATCAAACACTACTACTCTATCCAGGGGTACATCCCAGCTTTCTGCGTTAAGCATCGATACTTGCTGAAAATCATAGCTCAACCCAACTAACTGCGTCGAACGTTGTGCAGGAAAATCCAGCAAGTACGCAAACGTTTTATCATAATAGCCCTTCCCAGACCCTAAACGATTACCCATGCTATCAAATGCAACCAGGGGCACAAAAACACAGTCCAATAGATTGCTTTTGCAAGGAGATCGTATACTCAAATCAGGCTCCAAAATACCGTAATCATTCATGATAAGTGGGTCAGAGGGAAAATATGGAATGAAGTGGAGTTGGTGGCCATTTTCGGGGGGAAGTTGGGCGGGTAAATAACAGGTTTTATCTAGTTCCCATGCGCGCGCTAATAATAGAAAAGGATCAATTTCGCCCCGAACGGCAGCGTAGAAGGCTAAATGAGAGGATCGTTTAAACCACTGCTTCCCTTCAATGAAAGAAGCAATTGCTCGAGCAGCGCTACCCTGGATGGAAAAAGGAAGATTAGCGCGTTGCTGCCTAAGGGCAGATCGAAGTAATTGACGGTTAAGCAAGGAGAATCAACCTTACCAACATAGAGATGAAGTGGCTATAAAAAATAGACTCTTATACCGATCTTATAAAATAAGAAAAGCCTCCGAGATACCGCCAGCAGGGCGAAGTCTGAACCCTTTGGTTCAGGTGGGATAAGGTGGTCGTATCAGGCTCATTGGCATACGCCAGCGGGCACAACAACAACTCAACCAAAAGCTATCCCTATATTTACGTATAAGGTTCAAAAATAATGCGCCTGCTAGCTTGCACCGCAGAGGTGCACGAATCTTACTCTTCTCCTTCAACAGATGCTAGCGTCTCAACAATTTTCGCGTGCAAATCACTGATACGCTCACCCATTGCTTCGACATAGGTATTCACCTGCCTCTTTTGTGCAAGGAATTCGTGGACAATGTTCAGTGCTGCAATAATAGCAATGCGATCAGACCCCATCGCTTTGCCTGATTTGCCTACACCTAGCATCTTACTTTCTAAATACTGGGCAGATTCACGCAGCTCTGACACTTTTTCTACAGGGCAATTCACCTGATAGCTCTTGCCTAGAATATTCAGGGAAACTGCATTTTGATGCTGGTTATGTAATTCGCTCATTAAGCTCATCTCTTAGTTGGGAAATAATATGCTCAACCTTGACCACCGCCTTGTCGTTTTTCTCCATTAGAAATCTACGCCTATGCTCTAGCTTCATCACCTGCTCTCGCAAAATTCGATTCTCCGCCTCTAACACTCGGTAGCGTTCTGTTAATTTTATCAGCGCTGTTTCTAAATCGCTCAATGCCAAATGTGCCATAACGTCCCTCTCCTTGGGCTTAGGATCATGCATGATCCTGGTATGTAACACCGTTTCCGGTTTGAGCAATCATTGCCCATGTCCAAAAGTCTATCACATAAAATTTAGTTGAACAGGTATATGTGTTTTCTAATAGCTGTAAATTAGTACAGCAGCATAAGGAGGCAGTCAAATTGTCTTGCTTACATTCAAAATGCTGGTTTAGACTGCTGCGCTTTGGTCTTATGCTGATACGTTTCAGCTCTCAATCTATATTAGGAGCACACATGTGCGCACAAACCACTATAAGTCGAAATAAAAAAATTCGCACGCCCATCCTTTACGCCATCGCCATTTTGTTAGGTATTTTTAGTGGCATGTCAGATATTGGATTACTGCACAACACGGGCCTATTAATCTCTGATATTTTCATTAAAATCTTTAAATGCATTAGTTTACCGATTATTGCGCTCTCTATTATCGTTGTGCTCTCCCAGCATAGCGCTAAAGGAGGCATGCATAGGATATGGCAGCGCACCTTATTTTATACTATTGGCACAACGGTAGTTGCTGCTGCGGTGGCATGTGTCATTTATCTACTGATCAGTCCGCCTAATGTGAATATGACCGCATTGGGGCAGGTGCAGCCCGCAGATACAAGTACGATCGCGCATAACGGATATTTGGCTTACCTGTCTAGCGTTGTACCATCTAATATATTCTTACCATTTGTGGAACATCGTGTCATCAGCGTACTTTTAATCAGTGTCGTGCTGGGCATTGCCATCCATTATATTCATGACACCGCATCACGTAATACCATCGAAAGCTTCTTCAAAGGTGCGCACGGGCTTTTTCTTACCATTACAACTTGGGTGGTCGCCATTGTCCCTATCGCACTTTTCGGATTTGTTACCACTGCAATTGTGGAACTGAAAAGTGGTGCAAATTTTGCGGGAATCGGGGAATACTTGCTGGTTATCGTTCTTGCCAATTTAACGCAAGGCCTTATTATTTTGCCCCTGTGGCTAAAGATGCACGGCATTAAGCCTATAGCAACCATGCGCGGCATGTCTCCGGCATTGTCTATTGCGTTTTTTTCAAAGTCTTCTGCGGGTACGTTGCCCATCACCATAGAAAATGCTGAAAGAAACTTGAAGGTTCATCCCAAGGTGAGTCGGTTCGTTTTGCCTCTATGTACAACGATTAATATGAATGGTTGTGCAGCGTTTATTTTTACAACAGTGATTTATCTGATGCAGAACAATGGGGTTGATATTACCTTGGCGACTATGCTGGTTTGGATAGGCATTGCGACGATCGCTGCTGTAGGGAATGCGGGCGTGCCAATGGGCTGTTTCTTTTTAAGTGCAAGTCTGCTTGCAGGAATGGATGTGCCGATTGTCTTATTGGGCATTATTCTTCCATTTTACGCAGTAATAGACATGATTGAGACTTCACTGAACGTGTGGTCTGATGCTTGTGTGGCTAAAGTGGTGGATAAGAAAATGGCGTTCCCACCAGAGCCTACGGTAACATAAGAAGATTGTTTGACTTCGCTCTGAGCGGGGGGAGTTGACAAGTAGACGAAGACTCGCGAAAATCCCCGCCCCTATTCTTTCGGCTATGTAGCTCAGTTGGTTAGAGCGCGGCATTCATAATGCTGAGGTCGGTGGTTCGAGCCCACCCATAGCCACCATTTAAGTCCAGACTTTTCTTCCAAAAATTGTTACTAAAATTCTCCCCTATAACCAATGTAATAGTTTACTCTCTACCATAAAATCGGCAAAAGATCGCCATTTCTATCTAGGGGCTGGCCTGTTACGGATAATCAATCCTAACTTCTTAGTAATAACATCCTGATGCAGGCAAAAGCTGGCACTTTTTTAGAAGAGTGGAAGTGGCCGAAAACCCAAATCATCTTTTTGGACAGCATATAAGAGCTGTCATAAGTATCCTTATCTTTGTTGAGGGACTGAATTTAGCGAGCTTCCCTCACCTTCTCATCAGCTGATGAGTGCGTAAAAGGTAGAATGTTACGGAAGTTACTTATCTCTAATAATGGCAAGTAGCTCCTGAAACACCTGCTTGCTGTCCATAAAAATATTTCCATCAATTAAATATTCTGGAGGAATTTTGGTCTATATTTAAGTTCTTAGTATTTTGAAAAACTAATCTCTATTTCGCTGCGAAATGGCGCAATAAAATAAGCGCCATCCTCCCCATAAAAATAATTAATAGGAGTGGAAAAGTATGCAGGAAGAAAAAAATTTTATAGCCCCTTCCCCTCTACTACAAATGATCCAAAATAAAATACTTAATCAGGGTCATGTTTTTGATGAAAATTCACTAAATTGGGCATTGAAAAATTTGCATTCAAAAGAAATTTTTATTTTATGCCAACATAAAATAATAACGCCAGAAATGTTGAATAATGGATTAACCGAAGCTTTTAAGCGTGAGGACGAGAACAAAATAGCATCTATTTTAAAACACGTAACATTCCCTCTGCCAGGGAATTATTTATATGACTCAATCGGAATCTCAAATCGAGAAAAAAGGCGTAATATAGTTCAGATTTTTTTGCAACATAAAGTTGGACTGGACCCTGCACAAGAAAATATCCCTATTATCAATGCATTACGGCGGGCGATATTACAGGCTGATCTAAAAACTGCCACAATGATCTTGGAATATGGAGCACGTACCTCTTCATCTAACGATTATGAAAATTTTCTCCTACAGATTGCGGTTGATTCTACTTGCCGAAACCACCGTGTCTTGGCAGTTAGACTTCTTTTAGAATACAGAACCGACGATCGTATAAAAAATCTTTATCATAGGATGTTGAATAAATATAAATTAAGAAAAAAAATAGAACTTATTTTTGAGTATGAATTCGTAAATGCTCTTCATGAACAACAAAATACATATAGTGGCATCGTGTTTTCTAAGGAAGACAAAATAAAATTGCTGAGCGAGCTCTCAGAAGCGATAGAGGCAATTGGTTTTATATGGAGCAATAAAATCAAGGAAGGGCAAAAAGAAGCCCTCTCACTGATAAAAAACAAAATAAGCGTTTGTAAAAACGGTTTAGAATTTTTTGCACTTGTAGCTGCCGCACAAAAAACACTTCATTATGTTGAGGCCGTAATCCCAGATCAAATCATATATATTTTGAGTCAACTGAATACACGTGAGAAAATCGAATCAGAGGATGAAGAAGAAAAAGAGAAAGGGGAGCTCAACATTCGCCAGGGAAGAGAATTCCTTACAAGCGGAATGAATACGGCGCAGAAAAATGCACGATTGCGCTGGGCAATGTGTCGTGGCAACACGGCAATTGCACAACGTATGTTGGCTATGGGAGTTGATCCTGACATACAGGACGAAGATGGCGTTCCTTTACTACTCTCTTTTGCTTACCAAAACATTGAATGGGGTGTAGCACTGCTTTTGGCCTATGGCGCCAATCCCCAGGTAATTCATAATCATAAAATAATTGAAGATTCTCCCGTATTTCCATGTTTAAAAAAAGATTTGGGTGCCCTAATTTTTGAGTACCGATATACCGAACAATATCGTGAATTATGTCAACAGCATATAGGACAAATTTTGGATTGGACAAAATCCTATGATCAATTGCCAAAGGAATTACAAAATGCACTAATAAAAATCCCAGCTAAAATATTAGGAGCATTAGCTGAGCTTGCCTGTCCTCCCCTAGCTGTTTCTTTTTTCGGGAAAAGTGAACCAATAAATCCAATGCTCGCATGGGTGCAAAAAAATATCATGATTTTTGATAATCACTTAAAACTACAAGCTCTTCATGGTTGGCTGCATGGACGGCATAATTATCCTCTTGCGCTACAAGAATTATTATTGTCTACTTTGGAGAAAATTAAATTAAGAGAAGACTTAAATAGTCTGATTCCTATGTCGCCTGATGTGCCACAAAAACCAATAGAGGTGGAAATGATGGAGCCTCAAACCATAAATCCACCTTAAACTTAAATTAGCCACAAGAAATTTGTTGAGGTGATATTTGTTAGAACAAATTTCAAATGCGCGTAGTATAAATACGGTCCGGTCGCAGGCCAATCGTTATTTCTATGCGCCGATTATCTCCACTTCCTCTTGCGGTAGTATTGCTTGAGACAGGTTCAGTGTCTGCGCAGCCGAGAATCAATAAGTTGTTTAAGCCAACGCCATTAGACCACAAATAACCTGCGACCGTTTCCGCTTGTTCTCTTGATCTTTCCAATTTCCATTCATCTGATCCAACATGATCAGTATGCCCGCTCACAATAATGGGCCTGTTTCCATAAGTGCGCACCAGCATGGCTATCTTATCTAAGCTGGCATTTTTGGGAAGGTATATTCTGTTGTCGCTTGGAAATTTAAAAAATCTGTCGACACTCATTATAATTCTTAATGTATCTCTGTGCGCTATCACCTGGACGCCACTATTATGCTGGTTAAGCTCTTGGACAAGTTTGGATCGATCATTTGATGATTGTGCTACGGAAGGCAGTGTGATGCTGATTAGGAACATCAAAAAGAAGAGATTAAAGAGAGCTTGAGCGCGTTTCATTGTGTGGACCTTCCATGACAAAATAGCTCTATTAAATTCGGAGCACATAAAAAAGGCGCCGGTAAGGGGCGCCTTTCTCGAACAAACAGTAAAATTACTCTCCGATGACAACAACGTCTTCCGCTTGAAGACCTTTTTGACCAGTAATTACGCTGAATTCAACACGTTGGCCTTCTGTGAGGGATCTATGCCCTTCAGCCCGAATAACACTAAAATGAACAAAAACATCGCCACCTTTCTCTCGTTCAATAAAACCATAACCTTTTGCATTATTGAACCACTTAACTGTACCGATTTCACGATTATCTGACATAAAAACCTCTTAAAAATGATGAAAATAAAACACGGGTAGAAGTTTCATTAAATAAGCTGCTAAACGTGTCATAGGAGAAAAAATCCACTTTAACGTCCCAAAAAGAATGATGAGGGCTCAAGCTATTATAACATTTGGTTCTCCTAAGGCTGCAGATTATGTAATAACTCAACTCATAATACTAGCATTTATTTGGAATTTGTGGGTAATATTTGGGTTTTTCATGAAAAACACGGTATTATTGTGCTTTTTTGTATGTCGCGATAAGATTTTGATCTGATTAGACGCTATAAAAAGATGGCGTCCCCAAGGGGATTCGAACCCCTGTTGCCGCCGTGAAAGGGCAGTGTCCTAGGCCTCTAGACGATGGGGACATGTCAGGAAATGTCTTTTCTACCTTACGCGTTGGTGGAGCTAGGCGGGATCGAACCGCCGACCTCTTGCATGCCATGCAAGCGCTCTCCCAGCTGAGCTATAGCCCCGACCGAAAAGACAGAGGCGCGATTCTATGAGCATACATGGAGCCTGTCAAGGCGGTATGTGTCCATTTGACTTCTTTCGAAACTTCCGTCTTTTTCAAAAATGCAGCTCTATGCTCATACTTACAGTGTTCGCGCTCATTACAACCAGCAACCAAGTATTACACTGCGGGCCCTATAGCAGGCCTTGCATTTGAACAAAATATGGGTTTCTTAAAGAATTTCTATACTGATTTGTTAAAGCTTGTTTTTGCCTACCCTTATTGTGCTCATACTTCTGAATATCGTACAATTCTACCCGCTACACCAAAATCCCCAAAAGTCTTGAAAATTTAGAAATTGAATTATTTTCGCATCAATTGTCAGGATGACAACCACATAAACAACAATAAGAGCCAAACTATGGATCAGTTTATTGACGCCGTTATCAAGAATAATGTCGTAGAAGTTCAAGTTTTTTTGTCCCAGAATGACAGCCTCGTTAATGCTTGTCAGGATGATGCAAAAATCACACCCTTACATTTTGCTGCGCAGAATAATGCATTTGACTGCGCACAAGCGTTGATCAATGCTGGCGCAAACATCCACGCAAAAACCGTGGACGGTTTGACCCCGTTAGATATAGCGGCGTTACACCAAAACCATGACATTGTACAATTGTTTGAACAACACCTTTCTGAGTGAAGTGATGCCTATTCGTGTACTCGTAAATGGCGCCCACGGAAAAATGGGCCAAGAAGCTGTTAAAGCTATCAACAAAGATCCCGACCTTGTGCTCGCAGGAGAGGCACATAGAGATAGTGATCTCGCACATATGATAGAAGCGATGCAAGCAGAGGTCGTGGTTGACCTGACAACGGCATCAGACGTTTTTCAAAACACCCAAACAATCATCGCATCCAACGCACATCCTGTGATTGTTACCTCAGGTTTATCATTAGACGACGTTGCTCATTTTGCTGAGACTTGCAAAGCGAAAGGTTTAGGCGGTCTTGTGGCACCAAATTTTTCGATTGGCGCAGTACTAATGATGCGTTATGCCTCAGAAGCAGCCAAATACTTTTCGGACGTTGAAATCATAGAATATCACCATAACCAGAAGATAGACGCACCGTCTGGAACAGCCATGCGTACAGCGGAAATGATTGCTGAAGTAAGGGCGCGCGTGCCAGAAGACCCTACGAAAAAAGAAGTACTTAGCGGTGCGCGAGGAGGGCTTTATAAGGATATTAGGGTGCACTCCATCAGAATACCCGGTGTCATTGCTAATCAGGAAGTAATTTTTGGTGGTGAAGGCGAGACGTTAACCTTAACCCACAACACCCTACATAGAGGCGCCTTTATGCCAGGTATCTGCCTCGCTTGTAAAAAAGTCCCCAGCCTAAAAACTTTAGTTTATGGGTTAGAGCACCTACTCTAGGTATGATTAATATAATAACAGGCCTTGCCCAAAGTTTGCGGTCATTCGGACGAATGGCAAGCGAGCCCTAACAACAATGCCTCAAAAATAGCTGTATCAGAAACGCTATTAGCGACCACTGCCGAATGCAAGAATCCCAGCTCACCTGCCAGTTTCCTCATTCCTTCGCTGATAACTAATAGCTGTTGTTTCATTAGCCACGGCTGGTTGGATGACCCTGCCATTTCCCATAAATTTTCTAGGCTCTCATTACTAGTGCTAATAATCCAATCAATGGGCTCCTGAACCAGCCTGTTCAGATCCGTCTGGGGTCTTACGCGTTCATAGATAGGGACCTGCTGCACATAGGCGCCCTTTTGCTTGAGTGTGTCAAATAATAATCTACGTCCTCCTTTTCCAGAAAAAATCACAATATACTGGTGTTCAACAGATTGCAGCATGGGATGCCTTAGTAAGCTCTCGCTATTAAATTGGCCGTGCTCTGGCGTTATTGCATCTATACCATGTGCTGCTAAGGCATTTTTTGTGCCTTCCCCAATAGCGAACACCACGGTGTTTTTATTTAGCGTAAGATTAGGAATGACGGCGTTAGCACTGACAAAAATGACTTTTTCTGCGTAGGCCAATGATAGAAGGGGGTATTGTATGAGTGGTTTGATTTCTATAGTCGGAAACAAAATACACCGTGCGCCTGCCTCGCTGAGTAATTGAGAAAGATGTTTAGCTTGGTGAGCAGGGCGAGTAATCGCACAGGTAATACCGCTTAAGGGTAATGTCTGAGGCATTTATAGCGTCTCTCATATAGTCGATCAGGTATAAGCATCGCTTGTGTGCTTCGAAAAGTAAATTAGGAGACTATTGGGAGAAAGATAAATTTAAGATTTATATAAAAAATCGTTACTCACATCAGAGTCAAACCTTCGAAAAGACATGTTTGCGATGGATGATGAGTGAAATGATCTTTTTAACATGTTGATGGAATTTTTTAAAGTTAAAACGCAAAAAAATACTCCAAATTTCATCAATTATAATTGATCCGAAGCTGGCGAACCGATAAAAAATGATGATCTTTATCAGATCTTTAATCCGAAAAAATGGGTGATTATAGGTGTTAGAACGATGATTGGCTTGACCTTTGCGAGGAGAGTGGCTTATGGTGTCTCCATTGAGTAAGACTATTGAAGCCCCCAGGATGAGGGGGAGATTAAGGAGAATACGTAATGCAAATACCAAAATTTTTTATTTCAGAAGGCCTAAGAGAACGTCTATCTTTTTATACTAAGCGCACTGCAGTTGTGCTGTTTTCTGCCTCTATTACACTACTTGTTGGCTGTGCTTCACCCCCCAATCAGAATGAGCTACCGCCTAAACTATCTGCTAAGAACGATATCCCAGATGCCATACCCAAGGCAGAACAGTTGAGCCGTTATGGTAACCCCAATTCCTACGTTGTCGCGGGCAATCGGTATCACGTCCTCAAATCGACTGCGAGCTATGAGAAGACGGGTATGGCCTCGTGGTATGGTACAAAATTCCATGGCCGTTTGACTTCAAGCCGCGAACCCTATGATATGCATAGTATGACGGCAGCAAGCCCCACGCTACCTATTCCCTCCTATGTTCATGTGACTAATCTTAGTAACGGCCGTAGCGTGATTGTTAAAGTAAACGACAGAGGCCCATTTAAATCAAACCGTATCATAGACCTTTCCTATGCGGCTGCTAAAAAATTAGACTACCTCAACCATGGTACGGCAAAAGTTAAAGTAACGGCTATAGACACGCGTGATGAAAAGACCATGTTAGCCTCTCGACAAAAGCATGAAGATAGTATTAAAGCTTACGTAGGGAAGACTTCCGATATGCCAGCAATACAGCTAGCAGAAAATTCAGTGGCGATACCAAAACCAGAGAAAATGGCATCACAGAAAATCATGCTCAAAAGTGCAAAGACTACCCAGTTGGCGAAAAACACTGTTACTGTGAAGATGCCAGAGCCGGAAAAAATTATGCCAGAAAAAACTGTGGCTCAGAATGCAGAGAAGATGCAGTTGGCTCAGGACGTGGTGCGCTCCACCTACTTACAAGTTGGCGCGTTTAAAGCAAAGGATAGGGCTATTAACCTAAGCAAGGAGGTTTCCACACTGACAAACGTGGCAGCATCTGTTAAAACTTCCGAAACTAGCGGTGGTAAGGAACCTATTTATTTGGTGAACTTAGGCCCTATTGATGAAAAGATGTCGACAAAACTTCAGGCTGTTCTTGCGCAGAATGGATTTGAAAAACCTTTTGAAGTGGGCGGATAGAATAGAAAGCCTTTTGCTTCATGCCGTTCAGGCTTGAATTGGCTACTGCCCCATTATCGTGAACCACTGAATCCTTTCTCCCTTGCCGGGTACTTCACCCGGCAAATCTTTTTGTAATAGATTTCTTGAGTGTATATATGAAAACATACTCTAAGCTCCTCGGGTTTTTTGCCAGCGTCCTTTTGCTTGGATTATTTACCATACCTAGTTTAGCTGCGGAAAAACCTGTAGCGTCTAATGAGCCTGCAGCCAAAGTAAGTGACCTGCCTGCTGCACCTAATCTTTCCAAACAAGTTCTTCCCTCTGCGCCAACCTATGGTAGCGCGGTTGGCACGGCGATTGTGCCCAAACCCTCTGTAAATGACACCAAGCCTATGGTTGCACCTGCGCCTCCTGAAGTTCAAGGCAAAGGCTACATCCTTTTAGATGCCGATAGTGGCTATGTTATTGCTGAAAATAATGCAGATGAACGGGCGGCACCAGCAAGCTTAACTAAGCTAATGACCATGTACGTTATCTCAGGGATGCTAAATACAAAGCGCATCAGTTTAGACGATCAAGTATTAGTGAGCGAAAAAGCCTGGCGTACAGGCGGGTCGCGTATGTTTATTCAAGTAGGCACGCATGTGCCGGTGAAAGACTTGGTGAATGGAATTATTGTTGCGTCTGGCAACGACGCTTGTGTTGCCATGTCAGAACATGTGGCAGGATCCGAAGAAAGCTTTGTTGGGCTAATGAACCAAGCTGCGCAGCATTTAGGTATGACAGGGACACACTATTCTGATTCTACAGGTTTGCCTGATCCTGATAATTATACAACTCCCCGCGATCAGTCCATCCTGACCCGAGCCATCATTCAGCATTACCCACAAGATTACAGTTGGTATAAGCAAAAAGAGATCGTCTATAACAATATCAAACAGCCTAATCGTAACTTGTTATTATGGCGCGATCCTAGTGTGGATGGCTTAAAGACAGGTTTTACTGATGATGCAGGTTACTGTTTAGTGGCATCTGCCAAGCGCGAAGATATGCGCTTGATTGCTATCGTCATGGGTTCTCCTAGTACGCAGCAGAGATCTAAAGATGTTCAAGCGCTCTTGAATTACGGTTTTCGTTTTTATAAAACTAGCAAACTTTATGAGGGCGGCACGACCCTAAAAACACTTCCAGTTTGGTTTGGTAAGGAGCCTAACATTGCACTGGGCGTCCAGCAAAGTTTTTACGTGACTGTTCCTGTTGGCAGTTTTGATAAATTGAAAGCGACGATTTCCGTAGACCCGTCATTGGAAGCGCCCATTGTTAAGGGCCAAGCATATGGCGAAATTAAAGTAATGTTGGGAGAAGAGGTGGTTTCTGCTCAACCGCTGATTGCATTAGAGGACAATCCTGAGGCTGGATTTATTTCTAGAACTTTCGATAGGGTCAAACTATTTATTAGTAATCTCATTGGGATTGGCTAATGTCCACGAGAATTGTTTATTTAAATGGAGAATTTCTTCCTGTAGATCAAGCCAAAATCTCAGTGATGGATAGGGGATTTTTGTTTGCAGATAGTGTTTACGAAGTAGTGCCATTTTTGGATAGGCACTTAGTTGGTCTTGAAGGCCATCTCAATCGTTTGCGAAGAAGCTTGTCAGGTATCTCTTTGCCTTATGTATTTGAGAATAGCTTCTTCATTGATATTTTTAAAACGTTGTTAGCCCGCAATCCCGATCAAGGGGATAACCGTACAGTCTATTTGCAAATCACTAGAGGCGTATCAGACACCCGCGCCCACTTCTTCCCTTCTGATTCCATTACCCCTACTATTTTTGTGCAAACGACTGCTGTTGATATGCCTAGTTTTGATGTGATTAAGCAGGGTATGGTCGCTGTGACGGCAGAAGATTTGCGGTGGGAATGGTGTCATATTAAGTCTACATCGTTACTCCCCAACGTACTGTCTACACAAAAAGCAAAAGAGGCTGCCGCTAAAGAGGCTATTTTAGTGCGTGACGGTATGATTACGGAAGGTGCGAGTAGCAATGTGTTTGTGGTGAAGGATGGGGAGATACTCACGCCTCGTCTTAGTATCGGTATCTTAGGCGGCATCACCCGAGAAATTGTTTTAGATTTGGCGGCGCAAAATAATATTCCTTGCCGAGAAACAGAGATTTCTGAGATAGCTTTATGGGATGCTGATGAAGTTTGGGTTACCAGTGCGACCAAGGAAATCCTTCCTATCGTCAGAATTAACGACCATGTGGTTGGCGACGGGTGCGTGGGCAAGGTATGGTTGCGGATGATGGATCTCTATAAGGCTTATAAAAACGCACTTCCCCTCTTCTAGGGCCTGTTTATTTTATTATCCTGGATCAACTATGTTGTTGGTCTTCCGCATAGGCATCAAATTAAGAACCAACTCGTCTTTGCGAGCATTTTTTTGCGAAGCAATTGTAAGTCTAAGAAGTGCTAAATTTTTTTCTGGATGTGCCGCCGGTTTCTTTACTGTTCCCATTACCGGCACTGCCATTTAGTCAATGGGATATTCCAATTACGCTCTCACTAAGTTGAGTTAGTAACAGGATTGAAAGGCAAACCTTTGGTGACAGGGATGTCACCATAGAGCTACACGGATGTGCTCATGCGTGTTTACCGTGACGCCTATTACTACCTCAACAAATGGCCGAGATCTCTTAACTTAATGGCAGTGACCGTTACCAGTGGCGAGTTAGTGCATTTGAGCTAAGCGATACGTATGCTGTAATCACAGCTGCTCAATGAAACAAATTCCATCTTACCTTAGCGACCTAAACAGGCTCTAACTATGTCAAACACCGATAAAACCTCTTCCTTAGTGTTTCCCTGTGAGTTTCCCATCAAAATAGTCGGTAAGGCTGATCTTGAATTTCAAGGTGAAGTTATGGCTATTTTTCGCAAATACTTTACCTCTCTGCCCGAATCTGCCATTAATATGGCCTATAGCAAAGGAAATAAATATCTTTCCCTGACAGTGACCATAGATGCGCAGAGTCAAGAACAGTTGGATGCCATCTATAGGGATTTATCCTCTAACCAGCACATATTGATGGTGCTTTAGGAAGAATGACTCGTGCAAAATTTAATTATTCGACAGCTGGGCACCTGTGATTACCAAACCACGTGGGACAAAATGAAGGTTTTTGTAGACCAACGTGATGCGAATACCCCCGATGAGGTTTGGCTATTAGAACACCCACCCGTGTTTACGCAAGGGTTAGCAGGAAAACCCGAGCACGTGCTAAATCTAGGTGATATCCCGTTGATTTGTACTGATCGTGGTGGGCAAGTAACTTACCACGGTCCTGGTCAACTGGTAGCTTACACGCTTTTTGACCTTCAACGATTGAACATGGGATCTCGACAATTGGTGCAGACATTAGAATCCTGTGTGATAGATGTTTTGGCGAGCTATGGTGTTTCTGCTGAGTCTAAATGTGAGGCGCCAGGTGTTTATATTGAAGGAGCGAAAATCTGTTCTATTGGCCTACGGGTTCGTAAGGGGTGTTCATACCATGGCATTGCCTTCAATATAGATATGGACTTGACGCCGTTCTCTCGCATTAATCCCTGCGGTTTTAAAGACTTACAAATGACGCAGTTGCGTGATTTTGTAACGGCAACAGTTCAGGAAGTAGGGGAGAAGTTTGGGCAAACATTGGCGGCGCGGCACGCTGCAGCCATAAGCGTAAAATAAAGAGGAAGAACCATGACACAACAACAAAGTGCCAGCCTAGAAGCTGGTCAAAGAGCGGCTGATAAACTTGCGCGTATTCCCATTAAGATTGCTCCTACAGAGCAAATGCTCCCTAAGCCTGATTGGATCCGCATCAAGCTGCCTACCACGAATAAAGTGTCAGAACTGAAAGAATTACTCCGCGGCCACCATATGGTGACGGTTTGCGAAGAAGCATCTTGTCCCAACCTATCTGAGTGTTTTTCACACGGAACAGCGACCTTTATGATTATGGGTAACAAGTGTACCCGTCGTTGTAGCTTTTGCGATGTCGCGCATGGCCGTCCCGACCTGCTAGACCCCAACGAACCGGCAAACCTAGCTGAGACTGTTCGTCTGATGCGACTAAAGTACGTTGTGATTACATCGGTTGATAGAGATGATTTGAGGGATGGGGGTGCTAGCCACTTTGCGGCTTGTATTAAAGCGGCGCGTGAAAAGAATCCAGGATTGAAAATTGAAGTACTTGTACCGGATTTTAGAGGAAAGGGTCGTGTAGAAAGAGCCTTAGCTGAGCTCGAAAAGGCGCCGGTAGAAGTCTTCAATCACAACATAGAAACTGTCCCGAGATTGTATAAGCAAGCGAGGCCAGGATCGGACTATGACTGGTCATTGGATTTATTACAGGCCTATAAAGCTCGCTTTCCAAGTACGCCCACTAAATCAGGCTTGATGATGGGCCTGGGGGAAACGATAGATGAGGTGAAGCAGACGCTACAAGATTTGCGTGATCATCAAGTGGATATGCTGACGTTAGGCCAATATTTGCAACCTAGTCGTCATCATATGCCCGTCGCCCGTTATGTCACACCTCAGGAGTTTGAGATGTTACGTGTGTTTGCGGAAGGTATTGGATTTGTACATGTGGCAAGTGGTCCGTTGGTTCGTTCTTCTTACCATGCTGATCAAGGGCAGGCACTGGCTACTTCGGAGTAACTTAATGGTAAGGAGACTGAGTAGAGGCTGACCTGCACGGCCATTAACTCTCACTAAGTTGAGGCAGTAACAGGATTGAAAGGCAAAGAGCCACACGGATGTGATCATGCGTGTTTGCCGTTATGCCTGTTGTTACTGCCTCAACAAATGACCAAGATCTCTTAACTTGATGGCGGTGGGGCTGGCCTATTACGGGGTTTACTTTCGCCTCGCGCTACTTTTTAGCACTTGTAAAAGTTAATATTTGGGATCCAGAAATTAAAAGCCAGGGTAAAACTAAGCTTAGCAAGAAAGGGTTTGAAGAATGGACTTCGCATATATACACCACCTGATGGCTGGCCTAATCGGTTACCTCCATACCCATCCTCATACAGCTTATCTTGTTGCATTTGCTGTCGCCTTTGCAGAATCTCTCCCCATTATCGGTACTATAATCCCTGGTTCGGTCACCATGACAGCAATTGGTGCATTAATTGGTGGGGGTATTTTGCCTGCCACGCCAACGCTGATTTGCGCGACGCTAGGAGCTTTTGTTGGGGATTTCTTTAGCTATTGGGTAGGAGCACGTTATAACCAGCGCTTGAGATCTATCTGGCCTTTAAATAAAAATCCACGCTGGCTGACATTAGGGGAAGATTTTTTTCGTAAGCATGGAGGAAAGAGCGTAGTCTTCGGACGCTTTTTTGGTCCTATTAGAAGTGCCGTACCCTTGATCGCGGGAATGATGCATATGCGTACGGGGCGTTTTATTATGGCAGCCCTGCCATCAGCAACCATTTGGGTAGTTATTTATATTCTTCCAGGCATCTTGGTAGGCGCGCTTTCGCTTGAGTTGCCACCGGCTGCTGCCACTAAGTTTATACTTTTGACATTGTGTGCAGTTGCCTTTGGTTGGCTTATTTTTGTGGGAATGCATATCTGTTTTAAGCGAGCCTTACAACTCATCGATCGTTTGATAGAAAAGGCGTGGACTGCGTGGTTTCAATCTTCCCGTATGACGGTAATCACCGACTTCTTTAACCACCCCTATCAAACGCATCCACATCAACAGCTGACTAGAATGATTGCCATCTTTTTGTGTGGCCTGATCTTTATATGGCTTTGGATTAGCGTGTATTCGCAAGGAGTACTAACATGGGGAAATACTCCCGTATATTCGCTATTCCGGTACCTTCGCCATCTTCCTCTAGACAATGTTGCGATTGCTATCACCTTCTTGGGCGATAAAAAAATACTATTGCCGGCGGCATTGTTGGTTGGTCTCTGGTTAATATGGCGGCGCAATATTCGGATTGGTTATATTTGGTTGAGCACGGTTGTACTAGGCGCTGGTGCGGGATACTTAGCGAAATATGTGTACTTTTCGCCTAGGCCCCAGGGGATACTCAACGTAGCCCTTGATTCATCTTTCCCCAGCGGACATGCAAGCTTGTCCATGATTTTCTACGGATTCCTTGCCTTTTTAATTGCTTCTGCCGTCACGCCTAGTAGGCGTGGTTTTATTTATAGCATTGCGGGGATTGTGATTGGCTTAGTGAGTTTGTCTCGTCTTTATTTGGGCGCGCACTGGCTGACAGATGTGCTGGCCGGCATATTCCTTGGACTGATTTTTGTTTTGTTAGGCGTTCTATTTTATGTGAGACGTCCTATGCGATCAGCTCAGCCGGGCGCTTTGGCAGGCATTTCTTTAAGTGCGGTATTAGTGGTGGGATCGATTTACGGCGTGACGCACTTCAGGATGGCGCAGCATGATTACACTTTGTACTGGCCAAATATTACCATTGATCAGGATAGTTGGTGGGAGAGTAATATCAGAAATGAAGAAATTCCGTTGTTCACCACTTCAGGACTGGGGCATCTCAAAGAGGTATTAAATGTGCAATGGGCGGGGGGATTGGACGACATCACGACTGCGATGTTGAAGGGCGGTTGGGTGAATCATGCCATCGATTTTCGATTGTCTAGTGTTTTGCACAGGTTATCTGTGAGCAGCCATTCAGCCCATCTTCCCATATTGCCTGTCCGTTATCACAATGAGACACCCGTGAGGTTGTTTACACGATTAGACGATCAAGGTCAGCAAATCACTTTGATACTATGGAGGTCATTTGCGACGCTGGAAAATAATCCTACCACAGCTAAAGCATTTTGGCTGGGCAGTCTGTATGCCTATGTTTCGCATGAAAACCGAATCAAGCTACCTGCTCAAAAAGTTCGCGCTCTGTATGATAGCGCGGCTAAAAATTTCCTAAAGTCTTTGAGTTCATCGTTTATGTTTAAAGTTATACATGTCAGTTATGAGGACCAGCCGCTGGTTGTGCAAAAAGTAGATTGGGATGGGAAATTGCTATTGATAAGGCCTAACAGTGATTGACTAGGAACGATGCGCTAAAATCTACCCATTTATGTCAAGCCCAGTAGGGGGTAAGTTATTACTTTTTCTTTATTTATCTGCCTTAACCAACCCCACCGCGTAAAAAATATGGTTTTTTCTTACCACTACTCGAGAAAGTTGGGATAGCCTTAAGTTGCTAAATGCGCAGAGACAAACCAATATAGCATATCCATTCCCCTAGTGACCTCAGTACAAACGTCTGCGGTTACATCATCATTGGCTTCTGCTGCTTGCTTAATCAACTGACGGGTGCCATCTGCGAACTTAAAGATACTTCTGCTCAAAGCTTTAATATGTTCCTGTTCATCTTGTGTATCTGCAGGGTAGAGATCCAAAGAATTCGCTGCCCCTATATGTTGTAATGTCCCCTCTGCTAACCCACCCAGTTGGACGGCACGTTCCGCCAGCATATCGGCATATCCATCGACCTCACCTGATACTTTGTCGAATAACTCATGCAGAGCGATAAAATTAGGGCCCTTCACATTCCAATGAGCCTGTTTGGCTTGCAGTTTTAGGGCAATGGCATTGGCTAAAGACTGATTGAGCAGGTTAATCACTTTGTTTGAGCCCGTGACGGCCATAAAGTCATGTTTTTCGGTAAATTTGTGTTTCATTTTCCTTCTCCCTATATATCGTTAAAAATTAGGCTAGCGTTTGCAGTATATGGCACTTGGTTAAGAAAATTGCAAGGATGATCTATCATTGCTGATAACGTATAGTGATTTTCGTAGAAATGCCGGCTAAAGTGGTTTAAGTTCTTCATTATTTGGGTCTATAATCCGCCGCAATAGGCGGCGGTCTCATAGCGCCAAGCTCAGAAAAAGGAGGCGCTTCCTGCTTTGTGAAGACAATTGTTCATAACTAGGATTAAACCCATGAAACAGAAAAGGCCCATTAACCTTAATTTGCTGACAATTAGACAACCTGTTCCTGCAATTGCATCTATTTTGCATCGAATTTCTGGCGTCATTTTATTTCTGTTGCTCCCACTGTTCATTTGGATGTTATCTGAATCTTTAGGTTCGGAGTTCTCCTTTAACGCGCTACAAAAATCGCTGAGTTTTTGGGGCTTTAAGTTATTGCTTTGGGTAGCCTTAAGTGCGCTGGCTTATCATTTAGTGGCAGGTATCCGACATCTCATTATGGATTTGGGGGTTTGTGAGTCATTGCCTTGTGCGCGGATGGCTTCTTATTTTACATTGATTATTTCTGCCATATTAGCGATCTCTTTGGGAGTTTGGTTATGCTAAGAAGTGTCACAAGTCTCACAAGAAGCGGCTTACGTGATTGGCTGGTTCAACGCATAACAGCCATTGTGTTGGCTGGATATGTTATTTTTCTTGTGGGTTTCTTTATGCTCAATCAGCCTATGAGTTTTGGACTGTGGACAGCTTTATTCCAAAATGGTTTTATGCGAATTTTTACCTTTTTAGCGCTGCTTAGTATGGTATATCACACGTGGGTAGGAATGTGGACGGTGTTGACAGACTATATCAACTGTCCCCGTTTTCGTTTGTTGCTAGTCATTGTCATTGTTTTGTCCCTGTTCAGTTATCTGGCATGGGCTGTTGCCATTGTATGGGGGCTGAGATGAGTTTATCGGAACATGTATTTGATGCCGTGATTATTGGTGCAGGCGGAGCTGGTCAGCGTGCTGCCTTGCAATTGGCGCAGTCGGGGAAAAAAGTAGCGATGGTATCTAAAGTATTTCCCACCCGATCCCATACAGTAGCCGCACAAGGTGGTATCAATGCTGCTTTAGGGAATAGCGGGCCAGATAACTGGCGTTGGCACATGTATGATACGGTCATGGGCGCAGATTTTTTAGGCGACCAGGATGCGATCGAATATATGTGTAAGCATGCGCCGGATACGATTATTGAATTAGAGCATATGGGTCTGCCTTTCTCTCGTAACGAGCAAGGTAAAATCTACCAGCGTGCTTTTGGTGGCCAAACGCTAAATTTCGGTGGTGATTTGGCACATCGTACATGCGCAGCGGCAGATCGTACAGGTCATGCTATGTTGCATACGCTCTATCAGAAAAATGTAGAAGCGCGTACGCATTGTTACAACGAATGGTATGCTGTTGATTTGGTCAAGTCAGTCAATGGCGGTATTGCTGGGGTGATTGCGCTTTGCATAGAAACTGGTGAAGTTGTGTTTCTTAAGAGTCGCGCGACTATTTTGGCGACAGGTGGTGCAGGTCGTATATTCCAAACCACTACCAATGCTCATACATGTACAGGGGATGGTTTAGGCTTAGTGCTGCGTGCAGGGCTTCCCTTACAAGATATGGAAATGTGGCAATTTCATCCAACAGGTATCGCCGGTGTGGGTGTGTTGGTTACAGAAGGTTGCCGTGGTGAAGGGGGCTATCTGCTCAATAAAAACGGCGAACGTTTTATGGAGCGCTATGCGCCGCATTTAAAGGACCTTTCCTGCCGTGATGTGGTGTCACGTTCCTCCATGATAGAAATTAGAGAAGGCCGAGGTTTGGGTCCTAAAGGCGATTATGTATTGTTAAAGCTAGATCATTTGGGCGAAGAAGTATTGAAGGAAAGGTTGCCGACGGTAATGACTCTCGCTAAAACATTTGCAGGTGTAGATATTACTAAGGCCCCTATTCCAGTGACCCCAACTTGCCATTACCTAATGGGTGGTATGCCCACGAATATCAATGGTGAAGTACTGACTGTGAACAAACTGGGTAAAGACCAAATCGTTCCAGGTCTTTATGGTGCAGGAGAATGTGCCTCTGTATCGGTACATGGCGCTAATCGTTTGGGAGCGAATTCTCTGTTGGACATCGTTGTGTTTGGTCGAGCAGCCGGCTTGCATCTTGAAGCAGCATTGCAAAGTGGGATTGAGATGCCACAGGTTGGTACAGCAGAGCTGGAAGAAGCTATGTCTCGCTTAAATCGTTGGAACTTCTCTCAAAAAGGCGAAGACATGCATGTCATTCGTACAGAAATGAAGATGATCATGCAGAAAGACTTTGGTGTGTTCCGTGATGGCGATACGATGAATGATGGCTTAAAGAAACTGCAAGCGCTAAAAGAACGTTTAGCCCACGCAGTTCTTCAGGATAAGAGTTTAACCTTTAATACGGCGCGTATTGAGGCGCTTGAGCTGGACAATATGATGGAGGTTGCGCTATCGACTGCAGTTTCTGCTGAGCGAAGGAAGGAAAGTCGAGGCGGACACTCTCGCATAGACTTCCCTGATCGAGATGATGCGCATTGGTTAAAGCATTCACTATATTTTGGAGATGGGCGCGTAGGAGAAAGACAAGTCAGCCAGAAGACAAAAGAAACAGCCCCTATTGAATTACAACTGAGGGAACATTAATGGCAAAGACAAACGTTACACTAACATCTTCTAATGCGGGTATGCCTGAAGACAGGCAGTTAACAGTATCCATTTATCGCTACAATCCTGATGTTGATAAAAAACCTTATACACAGGACTATGATATTCATACCTCTGAGTTTCAGGGCGTGATGATGCTGGATTTGCTGGAAGCGCTAAAGATTAAGGATCCAACCTTGGGCTTTAGGCGCTCTTGTAGTGAGGGCGTGTGTGGTTCTGATGGCATGAATATCAATGGCAAAAACCGTTTGGCTTGTGTGACTTCTTATCTCGATTTCAGTAATCATATTACGATTAGACCGCTGCCGGGTTTACCTGTCGTTCGAGATTTAATCGTCGACATGACGCAATTCTACAAGCAATATGAAAAGGCTAAACCCTTTTTACAAAACAAGAATGATCCGCCAGTCAGAGAGCGTCTCCAATCGATAGAAGAGCGCAACAAACTGGATGGCTTATATGAATGTATTTTATGTGCGTGTTGCACAACATCTTGTCCATCTTTTTGGTGGAATCCCGACAAGTTTATGGGACCAGCTGCATTGCTGTGGGCGTATCGCTTTGTCGCAGATAGTCGCGATACACAGAAGGCTGAACGTTTAGAAGCATTGGAAGACCCCTTCAGCATGTTTCGTTGTCGTACCATTATGAATTGTGTAGATGTCTGCCCCAAAGGGCTCAATCCGACCAAGGCTATTGCCCATTTGAGAGACGAAATGTTGAAGGATACGAGTTAGTATACTCAGCTCACTTTGCATGCTATGACGAGAAATAAAATAGAAAAAATTAAGGCCTGTTTACAATTCGCTAAGCTAAGCCTCACAGAAAATCAGCGTATACACTTAGCATAACAGAATTATAAACAGAGCCTACTACCACGCTCATACCTAATATTGAGGGCTACATGTCTGACTTAAACGACTCAAAAATACAGCGCTTGCGCGCTACTTCCTACCTTTCTGGCAATAATGCTGCTTACCTTGAAGATCTATATGAAGATTATTTAAAAGATCCTTCTTCTGTCGATGGAGAGTGGCAAACATATTTTAAGAGTATGCTTCCTAATGGAGCATCTTCTCAGGCATCTTCTCAGGCAATTTCGCACGCCGATGTGCGGCAGCAATTCATAGATCTAGCACAAAAGCCCTTTGCTAGGCGGGCAGCGGTGGCGGCATCAGGACCGGTGGATGCGCTCCAGTTACGCAAACAGGTCGCTGTTAAGGAGCTGATAGATGCCTACCGTGCCAACGGCCATTTAGCCTCGAATATCAATCCACTCCCTTCAGATAACAAGCAGCCTCCGCCATCTCAGCTAAGCTTGGCATCTTATCCCGTTTTAGCGTCAATCGATCAATCTCAAGTGTTTGAAGCGGAAGGCTTATTGCCGGGTGGGAAAGGAAGGCTTAAAGAAATTCTTGAAAAACTTGCCCAGTCCTATTGTGGTACTACAGGCATCGAGTACATGCATATCCGTGATGAAGATGAACGTGCTTGGTGGCGCCATCACTTCGAACAAGGAGGACACGGACAAGCACTTTCCACGGATGAAAAACTTGCTACGCTTAAACTGCTGACCGCTGCTGAAGGTATGGAGCGTTATCTGGCCTCCAAATATGTTGGGCAGAAGCGTTTCTCTTTAGAAGGTGGTGAAAGTTTTATCCCATTTATACATATGCTTAATGAGCAAGCAGCTGCTAGAGATGTAAAAGAAGTAGTCGTTGGTATGGCGCATCGTGGCCGCTTGAGTGTGCTCATCAACATCTTTGGGCATCCCCCACAATCATTATTTGAACAGTTTGAAGGCCGTAAAGATTACGGCGATCTTTCCTCGGATGTGAAATACCACTTGGGTCATGCTTCTGATATAGATACGCCATCAGGACCCTTACATCTTGCTTTGGCTTTCAATCCCTCTCACCTTGAAATCATAGCGCCCGTGATTATGGGCTCGGTACGCGCTAGGCAGCAAAGACAAGCTGCAGGTTGTGTAGAAGGTGTCATGGGCGTGGTCGTGCATGGCGATGCCGCGATGGCAGGACAAGGCATTGTGATGGAAACGCTAAGCATGTCTCAAACCGACGCCTATAATATTGGTGGTGTTGTGCATATCGTTATCAACAACCAAGTTGGTTTTACCACTAGCAAGGCCAGCGAGTCACGTTCTAGCACTTATTGTACCGATATTGCCAAAATGATAGACGCGCCAGTCATACATGTGAACGGGGATGACCCTGAAGCAGTGGTCCGCGCAGCACGTCTGGCGGCGGACTATCGACAGAAATTCCATAAAGATATTTTCGTCGATCTAGTTTGTTATCGCCGCTTAGGACATAACGAAGCGGATGAACCTGCGGCCACACAACCCGCTATGTATCGTTTCATACGTCAGCACCCAACAACGCGCGAACTCTATGCTCAAAAATTAGTGGCCGAGAAGGTGTGCACAGATGATGAAGTGAATGCATTAGTAGAAGACTATAGAAACAGGCTAGACTCAGGTAAGCCCGTCGTAGAGGTACATCATAAAGGCCGCGCCAAAGAGTATGGCGCTGACTGGTTGCCTTATACTCATCAGGATTGCATGCAATTAGCCGATACCACTGTTCCGCAGAATAAGCTTATTGAATTGGCTGAACGTTTGCGGAAACTACCAGAAGGCTTTGAAGTTCAACGGCAAGTGAGCCATACCTTGCAGGCACGCATAAAAATGGGACAGGGCGAACAGCCTATGGATTGGGGTTATGCTGAAACCATGGCTTATGCTAGTTTGGTAGACCAAGGTTATGCGGTGCGTATGTCTGGTCAAGACTGCCAACGCGGAACTTTTGCTCATAGACATGCGGTATTGCATGATCAGCAAACGGGGGAGACATACACGCCATTAGCAAATATCAGCAAGCATCAGGCTCCTTTTCAAATTTATAATTCATTATTATCTGAAGCAGGTAGTATGGGGTTTGAGTACGGTTATGCTAGTACAGAGCCTAAGACGCTCACCATTTGGGAAGCGCAGTATGGTGATTTTGCCAATGGAGCCCAAGTGATAGTGGATCAATTTATGAGCTCTGCTTGGCAAAAATGGGGTACCTTAAGTGGATTGACGCTATTGTTGCCGCATGGCTATGAAGGCGCTGGTCCGGAGCATACTTCTGCGAGATTAGAGCGGTATCTGCAGCTTTGTGCACAAGGCAATATGCAAGTTTGTATGCCGACGACACCAGCGCAGATTTTTCATCTCCTTAGGCGACAAGTGATAAGACCTTGCCGTATTCCTCTGGTTGTTATGACGCCTAAAAGTCTTTTACGTAACAAGTTAGCTGTTTCTTCCTTAGAAGAATTGAGCCATGGTGGCTTCCAATTAGTTATCCCCGAAATTGATAAGTTAACGAGCAAGAAGATAACGCGCGTCGTCTTATGTAGTGGGAAAGTCTATTACGACTTGCTGGTCCAGCGTCGAGAACAACAGCTAGAACATGTTGCATTGATTCGTGTGGAACAATTATATCCCTTCCCTGTCAAAGCATTAGCGGCAGAATTAGCCAAATATAAGCAGGTGAAAGATATTGTTTGGTGCCAAGAAGAGCCTGAAAATCAAGGATCGTGGTATGTACTAAGAGATGCCATAGCTAGCGCATTGGGTAAAGATCAAATGCTACGCTATGTAGGACGTGCAGCTTCTGCATCGCCAGCAGCAGGCTATATGAAGCTGCATCTTCAGACGCAGAAGGCCTTGGTTGACGCAGCGCTAGCACCTTAGTTCTCCGTCCCCGCGCAGTAGAGCGTAAGATTTAGGATAAAAAGGGCAGAGTGCCAGTCACACTGCTAGTTAATAATATGCATTCCCACGCCTGTGTGGGAACGAGGAAAGTTGAGGAAAAAAGAATGACCATCGACATAAAAGTACCTGCCTTACCTGAATCCGTTTCAGACGCTACCGTTGCTGTCTGGCACAAACAGCCAGGGGATGCCGTTAAACGCGACGAGCCATTGCTGGATCTTGAGACAGACAAAGTCATGTTAGAAGTGCCTGCTCCGCAAGATGGCATACTGGGCGACATACTGAAACAGGTTGGCACGGTGGTGACACCGAATGAAGTACTTGCCACCTTGAAAGAAGGGGCTGATGCTGCATCCACTTCAGCGCATACATCTGCGCCAGAAAAATCAGCCGAAGCATCGCCTCCCTCTGATACGACTACCGCTAGTCAACCAGCTGCAGCACAAGCCGATCTCAGTCCTGCTGTAAGGCGTATGGTGACGGAAAATAATTTAGATGTGACAAAAATCACTGGTACAGGCAAGGCAGGGCGTATTAATAAAGAAGATGTTTTAGCGCATATGAGCGGCGGCAGCCAACTAGCAAAGTCTGCATCTGCAGAGGCGGCAACATCTAGTTTAGAAGTTTCGGGAGATCGCACGGAAAAACGCGTTCCCATGTCACGTCTTCGTGCGCGTGTTGCTGAAAGACTGATGGAAGTTCAGCAAAATACGGCTATGTTAACCACCTTTAATGAAGTAGATATGAAACCTGTGATGGATTTACGTGCACGTCATCAGGAAGCTTTCCAGAAAAATCACGGCGTGAAGCTGGGCTTTATGTCTTTCTTTGTAAAAGCAGTAGTGGAAGCGCTTAAGCGTTTTCCTGTAATCAATGCATCTATTGATGGCTCCGATATCGTCTATCATGGTTATTACGATATTGGTATTGCTGTTTCCACACCCAGAGGCTTAGTTGTTCCTGTGATCAGAGATGCAGATGCATTAAGCATGGCGGATATAGAGAAAAGCATTGTTGCCTACGCAGAAAAAGCACGTGATGCTAAGCTTACGATGGAAGATATGACGGGTGGCACATTCACAATTACCAATGGCGGCACGTTTGGCTCTATGCTTTCCACCCCTATACTAAATTCTCCCCAATCTGCTATTTTGGGTATGCATAATATTGTAAAACGTCCCGTGGTAGAAAATGATCAAATAGTGATACGTCCGATTATGTATTTGGCGATGTCTTATGACCATCGTTTGATTGATGGACGTGATTCGGTGACATTTCTTTTAACTATCAAGCAGCTGTTGGAAGATCCCAGCCGGTTATTATTGGGGATTTGATGCTTGCCCATTCCAACGGTCAACGCACAAACATTCATAAGAGAGAATAATATGGAAAGCACAAAAACAAAGCTTTATCGTATTCGGAGTTATATACCTACCATATTAGCTTTGTTTCTAGTGCTAGCGTTGACCGGCTGTGCAAGCGGCCAAAGCCCAGAAGATCCATACGAGGGTTACAATAGAAAAGTTTTTGCGTTTAATCGCCAGATTGATAGGTTTATCTATCGGCCTGTGGCAAAAACTTATGATTACGTTATGCCTAGCTTTGCCCGTAAAGGCGTAAGAAACTTCTTTGCTAATATCAATCAACTCCCCATTATTGGTAATGACCTATTACAGGCTAACGGTGAGTGGCTAGTATCTGATATAGGACGCTTACTGATCAATACGACCTTAGGTATAGGCGGTCTCTTTGACGTTGCCACAAAAATTGGTATTGAAAAACATGAGCAAGACTTTGGCTTAACGCTGGCTAAATGGGGATATAGAAAATCCTCTTACTTCATCATCCCCTTCCTTCCATCCTCGACACCACGAGATATTATTGGTTTCAGCGGAGATTTCTTTATGACTCCATGGCCTTATATAGATAGCGATTGGTGGGGTTGGGCCGCATATGGTGTCCGATTCGTGGATAACAGGGCATCCCTCTTAGGCCCGGATAAACTTATAGATGATGCATTTGACCCATATCTGCTTGTGCGTGATGCCTACCTGCAACGGCGTCAATCACAAATTGAAAGAGTTTTGGATCCGCATGGCAACCATGATGGGTTTGGGGATGATTTTGAAGAAGGATCGTCGTCGGCAACCGCAGAAGATAGTAAGGATTCTTCTGCAGCATCATCCCTATCGTTAGAAGATAGCGTCAGTACTGCTACAGAAGTGAAGAGTTAGAAGCTTGAATAATTCTACTATTTCACGCTAACAAATTGTCCAGGCTTTTAGTGTTGCATGTAGAAAAGAAGGTGCTCTATGCCTATTTTAATGAACACAGAAAACCAAAATCTTCAAAGCATGTTGGGGAATGGTCACAAGTATAAAGTACCTAGTTTTCAAAGAGATTATTCGTGGTCAGACGAGCAGTGGGAAGATTTATGGGTTGATATAGAAACATTGGATGAGGAAGGTCAGCATTATATAGGATATGTGGTTTTACAAGCGGGGCGAGAGAGAGAATTGATTATTGATGGGCAGCAAAGGCTAACTACTCTATCAATCATTATTCTTGCCGCTTTGAAACGTCTTAATGAATTAACTGAGGGTGACGTAGATAATCAAAAGAGAGCTGAAATTATTAGGAATAGCTATATTGGCTCTTTTGATTCTGTGTCATTGAATACCTATAACAAGCTTGAGTTGAATAGAAATAACAATATAGCTTATAGACAATTATCAGCTTTAAAGAGGTTACATACTAGGAAACAAAAAAAAACGAATAAACTGATGATCAATGCTTTTGAGTTTTTCTATAATAAACTGCAGGGGAAAAAAGGCAAAGAAATTGCGGAATATGTAGAGAAAATGTCAAGAGGCCTAATCTTTACAAAAATAATTGTCACTGATGAGCTAAATGCCTATAAGGTATTTGAAACGCTAAATGCTAGAGGTGTTCAACTATCTACCTCAGATCTACTTAAAAATTATTTATTTTCAGTCATCAATAAAGGTGACGATATTTCTGATGATGAATTAGAACGTCTGGATGAAAGGTGGGAGGGGATAGTTGCTCAGTTAGGGTCAAATGATTTCTCACATTTTTTAAGGACTGATTGGAATAGTCGCTTTAAAACAGCAACTAAAAATGAACTCTTTAAAAAAATTAGATCGCTCGTTAGATCTCGAGCCGATGCTTACGAATATTTAGAAAGGATAGAACAAAATGTAGAAGTTTATGCTGCGCTTTCTCGGCCTGATGATGAGTTATGGCGTGAGGCACAGCATGGTCAATATAGAGAATGTGCGGAAGAATTGAGAGCATTTGAATTACTAAATATCAACCAACCCTATAATATTTTTCTTGCTGCTTTCAAAGCTTTTAATGCAAAAGAATTTATTAAATTACTGCGTTATATAAAAATTCTATCTCTTCGTTACAATACTATTTGTAACAAACTGACAAAAGATCAAGAGAGATCTTATAATGACATTGCCATAAAAATCGCTTTGGGTGCATATAAAAGAGCAGCTCATATAAAAAATTCATTTGAATTTAAAAAACTATATCCTGATGATGAAGCGTTTATTTTAGCCTTTAAATATAAAACAATGCCATTTATCGAAGCGAAAAAGAAAATAAAATTTATTCTGGCCGAAATTGAAGATTATTTATCGAAGAAATGCATGAGTAAGAACTTAGGCGTTACCATTGAACATATTCTGCCCACAAATCCGGATGGCGCTTGGATAAGTCGCTTTGGTGAAAATTGGGAGGATGCCATTAGCAGATTAGGAAATATGGTATTTCTTAAATATTTAGATAATAAAGATGCCAGCCGTCTTTCTTTTAAAGAAAAAAAAGAGATTTATAAACAAAGTGATTTTTTAATTTCCCAAAGAATATGTGGGTATGAGGAATGGAACAACGAATCACTCAACGATTATCAAGAGTGGTTAGGGAAACAAGCTGCTCAGGCTTGGCATCTTGAGTTCAAGTAATTTTATAGCGCTCACCATTAAAAGGTGAAATGTACAACGCACACTATTAGCAGCGCCCAAATGAATCAAAAAATTTACAGATGGGCATTTTCTATGCTCATTTACATGGGATTATTATCTCCAGCTTTGGCTGCCAGTTCAGATTGGACGCCTATCGCGTCCGGTCTTTCCTATAAAAAAATCGAAAACCTTGTTTCCTTTTCTGATGGTGCTATACATGCCTTTCAGATTGATCCTAGCATCTATAACTTTGAAGTTGTGGTAACAGGAAAGGATGCGATACAAACGGGCGCGCGCTCAATTACTGGATTGATGCAACAACAGAATGCGGTTATTGCCACCAATGGCGGATTTTTTAGTCCCGAAATGGGATTGTTAGGTCTTAGGGTGAGTAAGGGGAGCTCACTTAGCCCTATTAAATCCACTAGCTGGTGGGGTATTTTTTATATTAAGCATAACCAAGCGCATGTAGTGTCATATAAAAATTATCGTCCAGATTCGGCGATTCAATTCGCTATTCAGGCAGGTCCTAGACTCGTTGTGAATGGCAAAATCCCTAAATTAAAGCCAGGTGTTTCCTACCGTACGGCTTTGGGCATTCAGCCCTCTAACAAAATCATCTTGCTTGCTACTGAGAATCTGCTACTTTCCACGCAAGAATTAGCTGAAATCATGCAGCGTCCAGAGGAAAAAAATGGTCTAAACTGTGTAAACGCGTTAAACCTTGACGGCGGGAGATCGACTCAACTATATACTCGACTAGATAAACTCTCTTTGGAGCTACCCGGACTAACCAAAGTTGCTGATCTTATATTCGTCATTCCTAAGGAGCGCACGAAGCCATGAAGCATGAACCTAAAAAAAAATCACTAGAAACCACAGACTTCGGTTTTGAGCGCGTACCTTTCGCAGAAAAAGCAAGCAAAGTAGCACAGGTATTTCACTCGGTAGCAGGAAAATACGATCTTATGAATGACGCAATGTCTCTGGGCGTGCATCGTTTGTGGAAGCGATACGCTACAGAATGTGCCAGTGTTAGGCCAGGGCAATACGTATTAGATCTAGCGGCTGGTACAGGTGATATCACCATGAGACTGGCTGCTCAAGTGGGTGATGAAGGCCTAGTAGTAATGTCTGATATTAATGACAGTATGCTAAAACAAGGTCGCGATCGTTTAACAGACAGGGGTGTAGTGGGGAATGTCTTATATCTTCAAGCAGATGCAGAATCTCTGCCATTTCCTAATAATACTTTTGATCTTGTGACCATTGCCTTCGGCCTGAGAAATGTCACGCGTAAGGAAAAAGCGTTAGCTGCGATGGAACAAATACTTAAACCTGGTGGAAAATTATTAGTACTCGAATTCTCTAAACCGATACTTCCGTTGCTTTCGAAGATTTATGATATTTATTCTTTTAATGTCCTTCCTCGGTTGGGAAAAATCATTGCAGGCGACTCAGATAGCTATCGTTACTTGGCAGAATCTATACGCCAACACCCAGACCAAGAAACGCTTAAATCTATGATGTCATCTGCTGGTTTTGAAGATTGCAAATATGAAAATCTTAGTGGTGGCATTGTTGCGCTACACACAGGGTATAAATACTGATGATTACATTGATGACCATGGCGCTGGAGCGAGTTGTTCAGCGTTATCTTCAGATTGACAGTGAAACCCGAGAAAAGCTCATCGCTCTTTCTGGAAAGGTAATATTGTTTAATATTGAAGATTGGGGTATTAAATTATATATATTTCCTTGTAAACAAGGGGTCCGTTTGCAGAGTGTTTATGAAAATGCCCCCGATATAAGTATCAAAGGGATACTCTCTAGTTTTATAAAAAGAGGTTTGAGTGGAAGTGATGCAGCCATTTTTCCGCAGGATCTTGAAGTAGAAGGAGATATAGAGCTGGCACAAAAAATCAACCGCATTATGTTAGAAAGTCATATAGATTGGGAAGAAATACTCGCTGTTTTTACTAATGATAATGTTGCGCATTATGTCAAGAATATCTTCGAAAAATTAGACCATGTAAAAGGGCAAATAAAACGTAATATACAAGAAAATATGACTGAGTATCTTCAAGAAGAAACGCTCTTGGTACCATCGCGTAAAGAAATGGAAGATTTTTTTTCAGATATTTATAGCCTTAGGAATGATGTGGAGAGATTAGAAGCAATCCAGAAAAAAATCTAATACCTTTAAGGATAACCCACTATCGAAGTATTTTAATGAAATCACTCTCACAGTTTTTTAGATTGTTTTATATCAACTATGTCTTGGCACGTTATGGCATAGATCGTGTGGTATTTTCCACGCCCTTATTCTTTCCTTTGCGTTTTTTAGCCTATCTTAATCCATTTAATTGGCGGAGAAAAAATAGAAAGCCGCCTGGTGTAGCCATTCGTCTAGCGCTCGAAGAGTTAGGTCCTGTCTTTGTAAAGTTTGGTCAAACGCTTTCGGTAAGACATGACTTATTTTCTGAAGAAATTATCCTAGAACTGCAAAAATTACAGGATCAAGTCTCTCCTTTTCCTGGAGAGATGGCGCAGGAAATCCTAGAAAAAAATTATGGTTGCGATCTATCCGTTATATTTTCAGATTTTTCTCCTGAGCCGCTTGCCTCGGCTTCTATTGCACAAGTGCATTCCGCCATACTAAAAAATAAAAAAAGTGTAGTGGTTAAAATACAGAGGCCCGATATAAAGAAAATCATACAGCGTGATTTAGAATTGTTGTATAGAGTTGCAGGATTAACAGAAAGATTTTGGTCACATGGCAAGCGCCTGCGCCCGCGTGAGTTGGTGTGGGAGTTTGAACAAACGCTTACAAATGAATTAGATTTTATGCGAGAAGCGGCGAATGCTTCGCAATTACGAAGAAATTTTTTACATTCTCCCTTGTTATACGTCCCTGAAGTTTTTTGGGAGTATACGAATAAAAAAGTTATTGTAATGGAGAAAATATCAGGCATTCCTGTTTCAGCGCGTGACGCCATTCAAGCCGTAGGTGTTGATTTAAAAACATTAGCAGAGAGGGGAGTAGAAATATTTTTCACTCAGGTATTTCGTGATAATTTTTTCCATGCAGATATGCATCCTGGTAATATTTTTGTTTCACGCCAACATCCACAAAATCCGCAATATATTGCGGTTGATTTCGGTATTATGGGTTCGCTCAGTCCGACAGACCAACATTACTTATCAGAAAACTTATTGGCTTTTTTTAAGCGCGATTATAGGCGTGTGGCGGTTCTGCATATTGAATCTGGATGGGTGCCGGCAAAAACGCGAGTCGAAGCGTTTGAATCGGCTATTCGAACGGTTTGCGAGCCTATTTTTGAAAGGCCATTAGGTGAAATTTCTTTTGCACAATTATTGTTAAGCTTATTTCAAACTGCCTCAAAATTTCACATGGAAGTACAGCCTCAGCTTTTTTTATTGCAGAAAACTTTGTTACATATAGAAAGTTTGGGCAGACAAATTTATCCCGAGTTGAATCTTTGGCTAACAGCAAAGCCTATTTTGGAAAAATGGATGCGAAAACGTTATAGCGCTAAAACTATGTTAAAAAAGTTTTCGCAACAGGCTCCACATTTTGTAGGAGATATAGCCGCGCTGCCAGGGGTATTTAGGAGTGTGTTGGAAGAGTATAGACCCACTAGAATGTTTAAAAGTTGGCAAACGCAGGACCGTAACAAACATCCTGGACATAGTCGGTTGAAGTATTTTCTTTTGGGCGTAGTTTTCGCTGTTGTTATGATGGTTGGTGTAGCTGCAGTGTGGTTGCCATGAAAAAAAATAAGCTAAAAAAACTGCTGATTATCACCTCAGGCGGCGATGCCCCAGGCATGAACGCAGCATTGCGTGCCGTTTTGCGCACAGCGCTTTCAGAAGGACTGGAAGTGTTTGCCTGCGAAAATGGCTACCAAGGACTGATTGACGAAAATTTTTTTTCATTCTCTTCAAGGCAAGTTGCTAATTGTCTTCAGCGTGGTGGCACTATTTTAAAGACGGGACGTTATGAAGCATTTAAAGAAAAAGCAACCAGAGACCGTTGTCGTGCATCTTTGGAGAAGCTAGGTATAGACGCAATGGTTGTGCTAGGAGGAGATGGTAGTTTTAAAGGTGCAAGTTTGTTGGAATCAGAGGGTGGGCCCAGGACCATCGGGATCCCTTGTACGATAGACAACGACATTATTGGGACGGAATACACAATTGGTTTTGATACGGCATCAAACACAGCATTAGAGGCAATTGACAGACTTCGCGATACCGCATTTAGTTTAAACAATCATTTTTTGGTTGAAGTAATGGGACGAGCGGCAGGTTTTTTAGCAGTAGATGTAGGGATTGCTGGAGGTGCTGAGTTTATTTTAATTCCTGAAGCGCCCATCACTACGGCGTCTTTGGTGCATCAGCTTCAGCATAGAAAGAGAGAAAAGTTGGCGTCTATTATTGTGGTAGCAGAAGCGGGTCATCCAGGACGAAGTATGATATTAGCAGAAGAGATAATGTCACTCAGTGGGCTTGCCTATAAAACCTGCATACTTGGTCATGCCCAGCGTGGCGGTGCGCCCACAGTGAAGGATAGGAAGACGGCTGCATTAATGGGTTATTATGCGGTTAAACATCTTTTAGCTGGGCATTCTCAGCAAATGATTGCTCTAAAGGACGAAAAAATCATTATGGTTCCTTTTCCTGATCCTGCCTTAGGCGCTCGTTGCTTTGCGGAGCAGGAGTTGTTGGCGATTAATCGGTTAATTTGTGAGATATGAGTCGCGCTCACCGAACTGCCTTTGACGGAGATCGCCATGTTGATAGACGATAAATCACGTTTTTGAAATCAACCTAGCATATTGCATGTCCTATTGTTCTTCCCATCCCTACGCCTCTCCTATAAGATTTCCTCATTTTAACCGAGGAGTTTTCATCACATGCCCATATACGAATACCACTGCGCCGTTTGCGGTCATAACATGGAGGCATTACAAAATCTAAGCGAAGCGCCTCTTACACTTTGTCCTGAGTGCGGAAAAGAAACCTTACAGAAAAAAGTATCTGCTGCAGGTTTTCAGTTGAAAGGAACAGGTTGGTACGAGACAGACTTCAAAGATAAAAAGCCCATTAAAAAGGAAAGTGCAGGAAGTACGGAAAGCAAGGCAGCCCCAGACTCTACAAGTGCCGCATCCACTGACACAAGTACACCACCACCAGCTGTTACAGAGTCAAAAGAAACGAAGAAGGAATAAACGAACACGCTACGGTCTATGACAGCCTGTTCTTAGTGAGATAGCCTTGCTCCTCCATCAACCCAACAAGAGAGTAACTATGCGAACCCATTATTGCGGACACATCAACGAATCATTGATAGATCAACCCATTATTTTATGTGGATGGGTGCATAGGCGCCGAGATCATGGCGGATTAATTTTTCTGGATTTAAGAGATAGAGAAGGGCAAGTCCAAGTGGTATTTAATCCCGAACATGCGGCTTCTTTCAAAATCGCTGAAACGGTGAGAAACGAATACGTAATTCAGATACATGGCACGGTTAAACATCGCCCTGAAGGCACAGTCAATGAAAAGCTGCCGACGGGCCGTGTAGAGGTCATATCCGATACACTCCATGTTTTGAACGTGGCTGAGCCCCAACCTTTTCGCATTGATGAGTACACTGAGGTTGGCGAAGACATCCGTTTACAATATCGTTTTTTAGATTTGCGCCGCCCAGAAATGGCAGATCGTATGCGTTTTCGGTCTCGAATGAACCATATCATTCGTGATGTACTGGTTCAGCAACATTTCTTAGAAATAGAAACGCCTTTTTTAACTAAATCTACGCCTGAAGGTGCACGAGATTATCTCGTTCCTAGTCGAGTAAACATCAACCACTTTTATGCGCTACCACAATCGCCCCAAATATTTAAGCAGATTTTGATGGCTTCAGGCATGGACCGATACTACCAAATCGTACGTTGTTTTAGAGACGAAGATTTGCGTGCAGATAGGCAGCCTGAATTTACTCAGTTGGATATGGAAATGTCTTTTGTGGATGAGACAGATATTCAAAATCTTGTCGAAGACATGATGCGACACTTATTCATGACCTTACTCAACATTGCATTGCCTAATCCTTTCCCCCGAATGACTTATGCTGAGGCCATCCAACGTTTTGGTTGTGATCGTCCGGATTTGCGCATTCCCTTAGAGTTGATTGATATTGCAGACTTGCTACAAGACGTCGAATTCAAAGTTTTTGCCGCACCAGCCAGAGATCCAGGTAGTCGAGTTGTGGCGCTGAAACTGCCACAAGGTAGCACACTATCCAGGAAAGAAATTGACGACTATACGCAGCTAGTGTCTCTTTATGGCGCTAAAGGTTTGGCTTATATCAAAGTCAATGATATGGAAGCTGGGGCAGAAGGATTGCAGTCACCCATTTTAAAATTCCTACCAGATACAGTGGTTAAAGATATATTGATTCGTACTAAGGCGCAGAATGGTGACTTGATATTCTTTGGCGCGGACAAAGCCAAAATTGTAAATGAGGCGATGAGCGCGTTGCGCATCAAGTTGGGTCAAGATAGGCAGCTCATCAACAAGGATGATTGGCGGCTGGTATGGGTAGTTGACTTCCCCATGTTTGAATGGGATGAAAGAGAACAGCGTTGGCAGTCATTACACCATCCCTTCACGGCACCCTCTATCAATAATCCTGAACTGTTAGCTGAAAATCCAGGGGCAGCCATTTCCCGGGCTTATGATTTGGTGCTAAATGGCACAGAATTGGGGGGCGGTTCGATTCGTATTCATGATGCCGCCTTGCAACGAGCTGTTTTCAAGATATTGGGCATTGATGATGCAGAAGCGGATGAAAAATTTGGCCATCTGCTATCTGCGTTTAAATATGGCTGTCCACCGCACGGAGGCATTGCTTTTGGACTGGATAGAATTGCCATGTTGATGACGGGTTCTTCGTCTATCCGAGATGTAATTGCTTTTCCCAAAACACAAAGTGCCAGTTGTCCACTAACGCATGCGCCAGGTCCCGTTAGTACTGCGCAATTGTTGGAGCTCGGGTTAATACTAAAAAAAAGTAACACTCAAAATGAAAAGAAGGAAAACTAATGGCAGGTCATAGCAAATGGGCAAACATCCAACACAGAAAAAGAGCCCAAGACGCAAAGCGTGGAAAAGTCTTTACCAAGCTTATTCGTGAAATCACCAGCGCAGCACGTATGGGTGGTGGTGATCCTGACAGCAATCCGCGCCTACGACTTGCTATTGATAAGGCGCTGAGTCAAAACATGACCAGAGACGCTATTGACCGCGCTCGTAAAAAAGGAGAGGGTAGTAGTGAGAGTGATGCGCTGATGGAGATTCGTTACGAAGGCTATGGCCCTAGTGGTGTCGCAGTGATGGTTGATTGCATGACTGACAACAAAAATCGTACCGTTTCGGAAGTTAGACATGCCTTTAGCAAGTGTGGAGGTCAGTTGGGGACAGATGGCTCTGTTGCCTACCTGTTTTCAGAGCGAGGTATATTGAGCTTTGCCCCTGGTAGCGATGAAAACGCCATTATGGAAGCGGCCTTAGAGGCAGGCGCAGAAGATATTATCGTCAATGACGACCAAAGCGTTGATGTTTATACCACGGCATCAGATTTTATTGCGGTTAAAACGGCCTTGGCAGAAGCGAAGCTTATTCCAGAAAATGCCGAGGTGACGATGGTGGCATCTACTGAAGTTGAATTAAATGAGGAAGAAACAGCGAAGATGGAGAAGTTGCAGGATATGTTAGAAGATCTAGATGATGTCCAAGACGTTTACTCCAACGCTATTTTTGCAAGCTGATGAGCAGCAATATCATCACTATACTAGGCATAGACCCTGGTTCGCGCATTACTGGCTATGGCATTATCAGAAGCAACGGGCAAAAACATACCTATGTCACCAGCGGCACGGTGAACACCAAGGGTGATAACATCACTACAAGGCTGGCTCAAATCTTCAGTAGCATTCAAACGCTTACTCAAACTTACCGACCTGACGAAGCTGCCATAGAACAAGTATTTATGGCCAAGGATGCCAATGCGGCGTTAAAGCTAGGTCAGGCGAGAGGTGCGGCGATTGTGGCAATGGCGAATGAGGGGTTAACGGTTGCAGAATATGCAGCGCGTGCGGTCAAGCAAGCAGTGGTAGGTTACGGTGCAGCAGATAAAGCCCAGGTTCAGCAAATGGTGAAGTTATTGCTAAATTTGACAAAGACACCCACAACAGATGCGGCTGATGCGCTAGCGGTGGCGATTTGCCATGCGCATAGCCGGCAGATGAATGCATTACTTCAGGCACAGCCATCCACTACTAGAATGAGAGAAACGTTTTTATGATCGGTCGCCTAAGAGGTACTTTGCTAGAAAAATGTCCCCCGCACCTTCTAATTGATGTCGGTGGCGTTGCCTATGAAGTCAGCGCGCCTATGTTTACTTTTTATCACTTGCCGGATATTGGTCAGCAAGCCACTCTACATACCCACCTTGTTGTACGTGAGGATGCGCAGCTGTTGTTTGGGTTTATGCATATGCATGAACGCGCACTATTTAGAAGTCTTATTAAAGTGAGTGCAGTAGGTCCTAAATTGGCTTTAGCAATCTTGTCTGGCATGGAGGCGCAGCATTTCGTTGGTTGTGTGATGCAAAATGACACGGACAGTTTAGTGCGCATTCCAGGAATTGGTAAGAAAACAGCTGAACGATTGGTAATTGAAATGCGTGATCGATTGAATGATTGGCAAGTAGCGGAAACAGCATTAACAGCGCCTATCTGTGCCGAAAATGTGTTAGATAACGCAAAACAAGAAGCCATCAGCGCGCTCATTGCACTGGGTTATAAACCCCAAGAAGCTAAAAAAGCTATTTCGCTTATCAAAGAGACCTGTGAATCCAGTGAAGCGTTTATCCGAAGCGCACTCCGAAATATGATGAGCAAAGCATAGTCTAGTAGTATTCCTTTATTCCGTTGTTGCGAGTAACGAAATAGCGAGGCACAATCTAGTTTTCCATCTTTACAAGAGCGAAATGGTGAGATAATACAATTTTTTTCGTTCAAGATCGCCAAAAGATGGCCGTTTCTATCTAGACTGGCCTGTTACAAAAAATATAAGGAATCTGATCAATGCACACTGACCGGCTCATCACCCCAGATAATCTCACCGAAGATACCCAACTTGATCGTGCCATTCGCCCTAAATCTCTCAAGGATTATGTAGGGCAACCTGCCGTCAGAGAACAAATGGATATTTTTATCAGTGCAGCGCGCGGTCGTGCTGAATCGCTGGACCACGTTTTGATTTTCGGCCCTCCGGGTTTAGGCAAAACGACCCTGGCATGCATCATCGCGACAGAAATGGGCGTTAACCTTAAACAAACTTCTGGACCTGTGCTTGAAAAGGCAGGAGACCTCGCCGCATTACTGACTAATCTTCAACATAACGATATCCTTTTCATTGATGAAATCCATCGTTTAAGCCCTATGATAGAGGAGATCCTTTATCCTGCCATGGAAGATTGTCAGCTAGACATCATGATAGGTGAGGGCCCTAGCGCCAGGTCGATCAAGCTCGATCTCCCGCCTTTTACATTAGTGGGTGCTACGACGAGAGCAGGCCTCCTAACCTCACCGCTACGTGATAGGTTTGGTATTGTACAGAGGTTAGAATTTTATGACGTGAATGATCTAACCACTATTGTTCAGCGCAGTGCCGATATTCTGAATGTTCGCATAGATAGGGAGGGTGCAAGTGAAATTGCTCAGCGATCTAGAGGTACGCCGCGTATCGTTAATCGCCTGCTGAGGCGTGTGCGTGATTTTGCAGAAGTCAAAGCAGATGGAAAAATTACAAAAGCTGTCGCCGGGCAAGCATTAGATATGTTAGACATTGATAGACAAGGGTTTGATTTAATGGACAGAAAGCTATTGCTGAGCATTATTGAGAAATTTGCAGGAGGGCCGGTGGGTTTAGATACGCTTTCGGCTGCTATAGGCGAACCTTCAGACACCATAGAAGATGTGCTAGAACCATTTTTAATTCAGCAAGGTTTTATTCAACGCACGCCTAGAGGCCGTATCGCCACACAACAAGCGTATCTGCATTTTGGTATAGCATTTCCTGGGGAACATTAGGCTTAATTTTGCGTAACAATTCAGCCCCTAGATAGAAACGGCCATCTTTTGCCGATCTTGGACGAAAAATGTCCTCAGAGTGCTCATCACTACGTGTATGCTGGGCTTTTTCTGGATCAACTATGTCTTAGATCAACTATGTTGTTGGTCTTCCGCATAGGCATCAAATTAAGAACCAACTCGTCTTTGCGAGCATTTTTTTGCGAAGCAATCCAGAAAATATATCCTCGAAGGGTCCTAAGAGACCTTAGATTTTTTTCTAGATTGCCACGTCCTGCGCTCCTCGCAAAGAGGGTCTAAAACCTGACCATTTGTGCCAATCGTGTCTAAGAGGTGAGCTATTACAACACGGATGAACAACACATCCCTGTGGCTCTTTTCCTTTCACTGCTGTTACTGCCAATCTTGCCAGAGAGGTGATCTATTACTAATCCTTGGCCTGATGCTTACGAGCGGCTCCTCCTTTCTTTTTCAGCGAAGAGTTAAGAATTTCCACGAATACAGAGAAACAGACAGCAAAGTAGATATAGCCACGTGGTATATGAAAGCCAAATCCATCCGCTATTAGAACGGTTCCTATAAGTAATAGAAAGCTTAAGGCGAGCATGCGAACGGTCGGGTAGGCATTCACAAAGCGGCTCAATGGTTCACTACCTATCATCATGACAATAACTGCGATGGTAATGGCTATGGCCATGATAGTGAAATTCTGAGTTAATCCAACAGCTGTTAAGATGCTATCTAAAGAAAAAACAATATCGAAGATGGCGATTTGCGTGATGACAGGAATAAATTTAGCGAACTTGCGCATATGAATAGGCTTGTCATGCGTTGCAAACTCAGCATGAATTTCGATTGTGCCTTTATATAATAAAAACATCCCGCCTAATATCATGAAAACATCTCGTCCGGAAAATGAAAAGTCCATGAAGGAAACCCAGGGTTTTGTCAGACCAACAATCCAAACCACAGAAGCCAAAAGCAATAAGCGTGTAACCAGAGCGAAAAGCAACCCTATGCGGCGCGCTAATTTTTGTTTGTTTGGAGGAAGCCTGCTGCTGGCAATGGAAATGAAGATAAGGTTATCAACGCCCAAGACAATTTCAAGAGAGGTTAGGGTAAATAGGCTAATTAAAGTGCTGGATATGGTATTGAGATCCATGAAAAATTCTCCTCATTTTTTAAGTCTGCGTCCAAAATTCATCATCCTGGAATCCAGGGGGAAATGTGATAAGGCGCTCAAAAGTTTATTCTGTAATGAATAGATCATCTCCCTGCCAAGATTGGCAAAAGATGACCGTTTCTATCTAGGGAGCTGACCTGTTACCTTATTCTAGCAGGAACTAACAGATTCTCCTTTGCCATAGCAACGTCAACAAACAGCCCCTAGTTACCTTCTCCAATAGTTTCTGGCAGAATCCACGTTTTTCCCATCTCCATTAGCGCCGAGGCATATTATGAATTCTGGCACAAGAAACACTCTGCCCTTCTCTGTCAAATACTGCGTCATCTTATTGGGTTTGATCCTGACTTTCTACGTGCTTGTGATAGGACAGTCTATTTTTAATCCATTACTCGCGGCGTTTATTGTAGCGCTTCAGGTAAAACCTTTATGCTACCACATGGAAAAAATGAAAATTCCTAGGCTGATTAGCACAATACTCTCTTTAGTATTGATATTGGCTTTGTTAGGCGGGCTATCTTTCTTTTTTTCTCTCCAGATTGCTGAAATTACTTCCGATATTAATTCAGTCATTGATAGTTTTGATGCAGTGTTTGATGAGCTACAGCAGTGGGCGTCGACCCAGTTTGGAATTGCACCACCTGATCAAATTATCTATCTAAAAAATGCCATAGCTACACTTTTGAAAAATAGTACGGCTTTTTATAAAAAAATGCTGTCGACAACGGCAGGGTTTTTTTCAGCTTTCTTTTTATTTGTCATTGCGCTGTTTTTTTTCATCTATTACCGAAGTTTTTTTGTTTCTCTTTTATATCAAATCGTTAGGGCAAAAAATCATTCTTTCGTCAAAAAAATATTGGATAACGTTGAGCATGTCGTAAGGCAATATGCAGGAGGCCTCTTTCTTGTGATTTTAATCATTGCTACGCTCAACACATTAGGCTTGCTAACGCTCGGTGTTAAGCATGCTATATTCTTCGGTTGCTTCGCGGCGCTGCTTATCATTATTCCCTACCTCGGCATTACGATCGGCGCTTTACTTCCGACCATATATGCATTAGCGACCATGGATTCTCTCTGGTATCCCCTTGGGGTAGTGGCATTGTTTGTCTCAGTACAGTTTTTGGAGGGAAGTTTTATTACACCCAATATCGTAGGCACACGGGTAAGCATTAACCCCTTTGTGATTATCGTGGGGATATTTGCCAGTGGTATGTTGTTTGGAATGATGGGAGTAATATTGATTATCCCTGTGTTGGCTATTATCAAAGTGATTAGTGATCAAATTGATATGTTGAAACCGTTGGGGTATTTGCTAGGGAGCCCTTCTTCAGAAGTGGAAGGATAATAGGTTAGCCCCTAGACGGAAGCGACCATCTTTTGCCGGTCTTGATAGGGGCTGGCCTGTTACTGCGAATAAGTTATTTGACTTCAGAGGCCGTGGGAACAGGGGCTGCCATCACTGTTGTGTTTTGATTTTGCGTTGTGCTGCCTGCACCGATGGGGCCTGGGCGTGCCGATAAATAAACGCCTGGCTTGCAAGCAATAAGAGAAGAAAGTGCAATGGCTACAATGGCTGATGAAAGGATGTTCTTCATGGGGGTGCCTCCTTGTAAGAGCGTAAGTAAAGTTAAAGGCGGGATGATGTCATTTTTGTGTCGAAGTTAAAAGCGCTACATTTTTTTGGTTAGTAAGTGAGCATGGGATTGGAAGCCTGATACATAAGGCAACATTAGGTAAAAGACGAAGTTTCGAAAGAAGCCTATTGATAGCGAGAGGTGTTAGCGCACTACATATTGTATCCGGCGAACAAGTCATGTAACATCCGCAGCCTTTTTATTTATTTATTTACAAGTCTGGAGTCAAGCAGTTTATGGGAACCTACAATGCAACCGCTGCAACGGCGGAAAACAACTGGTATCTTGTTGATGCGGAGAACAAAACGTTGGGCCGTCTGGCGAGCGAAATAGCGCGCCGTCTGCGTGGCAAACACAAACCAACTTATACCCCGCATGTCGACACAGGTGACTATATCATTGTCATCAATGTTGAAAAAATAGCCGTGACAGGTGGGAAGCTACAGAAAAAGATCTACCATCATCATACTGGTTACCCTGGTGGTATTAAATCTATTAGCCTCGAGAAGCTGATCGCCCGTAAACCTGCAGATGTTCTTGAAAAAGCAGTATATGGCATGATGCCTAAAGGTCCTTTGGGTAGACAGATGTTCAAGAAGCTAAAGGTATATGCTGGTGCGAAACATCCTCATAGTGCGCAAACCCCTACATTATTAGAAATTAAGGAGGCGTCATAATGCCTAAGACTAGTGCTACTGCCACATATGATTACGGTACAGGCCGTCGTAAAACTGCTGCTGCCCGTGTCTTCATTAAGCCTGGAACAGGTAAAATTGTTATTAATAAGCGTACCTTAGATGAGTATTTTGGTCGCCCAACCTCTCGTATGGTGGTTCGCCAGCCACTCGCTGCATTAGATATTGCGAACAAGTTTGATTTTTACGTCACCGTTAAAGGTGGTGGTAGTAGTGGACAGGCAGGTGCTATTCGTCATGGTATCGCGCGTGCGCTTATTGAATATGACGAAAAAGATGCTGTGGATGGAGAAACTAGTGAGCTTTCTTGGCGGCGTGTGCTTAGAAAGGCAGGCTTTGTAACACGTGACTCGCGTTCGGTTGAACGAAAAAAAGTTGGTCTGCGTAAAGCACGTAAAGCACCACAGTTCTCCAAACGATAATTTTTGGTAAATCTGGGAAGGGCTTAACAGGCGCGAGTTTTCTATTTTATTGAGTGAGAGGGCGCGCCGCCCTTTTTTCTTTTAGGGATCCCTCTCTCCCCGCCTGCGTTTCTCTGGGGAATCGTCTAGCGGTAGGACTACGGACTCTGACTCCGTTAACCCAGGTTCGAATCCTGGTTCCCCAGCCATTGTAACAGCCCACCTCTCACTAGACCTGACTGATCTATTACAGCTATAAAGCAGTCGTGACCACTCTTCACTTAGATAGCACTATTAGTAGCTACTTAGTGAAGTGGAGGGAGTGTAACTAGTGAGGCCGCGTAATAATGAAACGAAGCCTAGGAGAAGTAGTGTGACTAGTCTAAAACGATCCGTAATGACCCTCTATTCTGGCGCTACAAGCCTACATAGTCACAGGGTCAGAATTGTTCTTGCTGAAAAAGGTGTGACGGTTGACATACTCAATGTTGATGAAGAGCATCCACCTGAAGATTTCCTAGATATTAATCCCTACCATACCCTTCCTACATTGGTTGATCGCGATCTTGTGTTATATCAATCTAATATCATTATGGAGTATCTCGATGAGCGTTTTCCTCATCCACCGCTCCTGCCAGTCTATCCAGTTGCCAGAGCTAAGAGCCGTTTGATGATGCACCGTATCGAACAAGATTGGTACACGTTGGCGGATATCATTCTTCAAGGCAATGACACACAAGCTGCCGCTGCTCGTAAGGAATTAGAAGAAAGTTTAACCAAGCTGGCGCCGGTATTTGCTGATGCACACTATTTCCTAAGTGATGAGTTTACGATGGTGGATTGCTGTATTATCCCCTTGCTATGGCGTTTGCCCAGCTTGGGGATTAAGCTATCTGCGCGTGGCAAACCTGCATTAGATTATGCGAAACGTATGTTTGCACGTGAGCCTTTTCAATTGAGCATGAC
>JAQSWO010000024.1 GCA_029266595.1 Gammaproteobacteria bacterium | reverse complement strand
CCATTTAAATTTCTCTTCATTAGTATTGATTTATCTTTGCCTAGGCAAAACCAGTTTCGCCCCACAGCTATGTACGGTTGCTGATGTTTTTGGATGTTGATTAAGGAAAGTTAGGTGAACTGGAACACTTTGTGTGGTAGTTACTTGCTTAACATACCACATCTCTAAAGCGTTCTGCCCTTTTTTAACTTGCAGGGTCATTCCTTCGTTTAAATTTCCCTCTAATCTCTGCCCATTGAAAACGACTATCTCACGATCACGCTGGGAGGTGTTTTCTGAAAGGCTAAGATACACAGATAAGTCGGCTTGCGCTTCAATACCACAGGTGATGCGATAGGATTTCCCCGGTCGCAATGGCGTTAAATTCATGGTGAATGTGTCGCTTACATCAGTGGTTTCTTCTGTTAGTGCAAGAGAGGTTCTTTCTATGCGGCATCCGCGTTTTCTTTCTGCTGGCTGCGTTGAGGAGGGCGTGATGGCACTAGTCTGAGGTGATACAGGGGATGGTGGCGGCGACGGTGACGCAAAAATATTGGTTGTGAGAAAGAATAGGCAGAAGACAAAAAGTGCTTTCATAGCGAAGAGCTCCGAGCTGAAATGTGGGGAGTATAAGCGGTGTTGAAAACGAGACCTCTCCTCATCCCAACTTCAAAACACTCTCTAGGTTACTTAATGTTGCGATGGCCATCAAATTCTTGGGCACGTGAACGAAGCGAGCTGCTTTTCCCAACCCGTGCGACTGACGATGCCAAGCCATTAACAGCGCTAAGGCAGAGCTTTCTGCCTTAGTCACGCCCGCCAAATCAAATACAGGATCAGCAACTTCGTGGATAAAGCCATTTGCTTTACCCACTAAGCCGGGGACAGTTTGAACATCCAACACGCCGGTAACTTCTAAGGCAAGGCCATTAGGAGATAGCGCTACAGTCGCTTCTACCATTTTACATGCCTGCATTATGAGATTTTAGCTGGGCAATCAGTCCGTCTAATCCTTTTGTTCTCAAGACAGAAGAAAACTGCGATCGATAGTTGTTAACGATACTAACACCTTCGACACTGAAGTCATAAACTTTCCACTCACCGCCAGAGAGAGAAAGTCGGTAATTTACTGCAATACTCTGTCCACTATTCTGATCAATCAGACTATTAACCTGAACATGGTCTCCCTTCACTCCCCCTCGAATCGGAAGATATCTTACTTTCTGATTACTATAAGACGCTAATGCAGTGGAATAGGTTCGTGTGACAAAATAAGTGAATTCTTGTTTGAAGGCTGTTTTTTGTGCTGGAGAGGCATTTTGCCAAGCATTGCCTAGAATTTGCTGAGACATATTATCTAAATCAACATGAGGTAACAAAATTCGTTGGACTAAACCGTACAATGCTTTTGGATTCTTATTAGTGGTTTTTTCTAATGCATTTAGCATTTGATCGGTTGCATTCTGTAGCATATTTACGGGAGAAGGTTGTGCCAATGCCACTTGGATACCACATAAAAAGTATATGCTGAAAAGAACGACTTTTATTGCATGTTTCATAGTTAGTCTCCTTTGAGTGATTATTTATTGCCTATACTGTAGATAAATTGGCCAATGAGTTTTTCTAAAATTAATGCAGGCTGTGTGGTTTGTATAGTGCTGCCCTCCTTTAGGTATGTCTGCTCATATCCCGGTGTCAAATTAACATAATTTGCGCCTAAAAGTCCTTGTGTATAGATATCCGCAGAGGTATCTATGGGTAAGTGATTTTGTGTTTTGAGTATAGACAGAACCACCCTTGCTCTAAAAGTTACTGGATCTAAGTGGATATTCTTCACTTGACCAATGACCACACCTGCCACCATGACAGGAGAACGAATTTTCAAGCTGCCAATATTGTCAAAATCTGCTGTAACCGTGTAATAGCTCTGGGTACCAGTCTGCGTAGATAGGCCACTCACTTTAATAGCCAAAAATGTGAAAGCGAGTGCGCCTAAGATCATGAAAATACCAACTAATACTTCAACCACTACCAATTTCTTTGACATCGTACTACCCCCTTAAAATGCTCACCTCTCCCAGCACGCGGGGGTGTGATTTTTCTTTTTCTCTTTATAGCCTATTTACTGTTACACACAAGCTTATGTCACCAGCCTTTTAACATCATAGACGTTAGCACAAAATCTAACGCCAATATTGCTAGTGAAGAATATACCACCGTCTTAGTCGTGGCGCTGCTAATACCCGCTGCATTAGGTACAGTAAAATAGCCCTGATATACGGCAATCCATGTCACCACAAAACCAAATACCAAGCTTTTGATCAACCCATTCATAACATCCATACGGAACGTCACGGCCGCTTGCATATTTGACCAAAATGATCCCGCATCTATGCCCAACCATTGCACGCCTACTAGATAGCCACCATAGATGGCGCCCATATTGAATATCATTGCTAATAGCGGCATGGAAATAAACCCAGCCCAAAAACGCGGAGAAATAATACGCCAAAGCGGATCGACCGCCATCATTTCCATGCTTTCTAATTGATCTGTTGCTCGCATCAAACCTATTTCCGCCGTCAACGCAGTCCCTGCCCTACCTGCAAATAATAATGCTGTGACAACTGGCCCTAACTCACGCGTTACGCTAAGAGCTAACAACTGGCCCAGTTCTTGTTCTGCGCCAAAACGTTGTAACGTGTTATATCCCTGCAATCCTATGACCATACCAATAAACAAACTCGATACAAGGATAATCAACAGTGATAAAACACCCACAGTATAGATCTGCTCACGCAAAAGCTTAAAGCCTTCACCAGGCCTGGGCCTACGCGCCAATGTTTTGAACAGGAAAATACCTGACAGGCCCAAATGTTGGCAAATAGTTAATCCTGCGTGCCCCAATGCTTGAATTTTGTCGATCATGACAATAAATCCTCCTCATAATCTTTTGCGGGATAATGAAAAGGCACCGCACCGTCGGGCAGCCCTCTTAAAAATTGTCTGACGGCAGGAGTGATATTATTGAACAGTTCTTCTGGCGTCCCCTGCCCCACGATTTTTCCATCAGCGATCACATAAATATAATCAGCAATAGACGCAGTTTCTTGTACGTCATGCGATACGATAACAGAGGTCAGTCCTAAGGCTTCATTTAGTTTTTTGATCAGTTGCAACAACATGCCCATAGTAATCGGATCTTGGCCCGCAAAGGGCTCATCATACAACATCAGCTGAGGGTCTAACATTAGTGCTCTAGCCATTGCAACACGCCTTGCCATCCCACCAGAAAGCTCACTTGGCATTAAATCACGTGCACCTCTCAGCCCTACAGCCTGCAGCTTTATTAACACGAGATCTCTGACCATCTGCTCAGAAAGTTGCGTGTGTTCACGTAAAGGAAAAGCCACATTTTCAAACACGTTCAGGTTAGTAAAGAGCGCGCCGCTTTGAAACAGCATGCCGATTTGACGGCGTGCTTTATATAGTTCACGAAGACGCAAGCGACAAAGTTCTATACCAGATACGGTAACGCTGCCAGAAGAAGGAGTGAGTTGTCCGCTGATCAAACGCAGAAAGGTAGTTTTACCGGTGCCACTAGGTCCCATAATGGCGGTAATTTTTCCCTTATGTATTTCTAAATTAATATTGCTAAAAATAAGCCGATCACTACGCTCAAAGGATAAATTTCTTGCCGCAACTAGGATGTCAGGATCAGTATGCATAGTTAGAACTCATTAATATAATAGATGCGCCATAATCATGGTCAGCCCTTGAATATGGAAGTCGGACTATATAAAAAAATCTATAATAGCGCAATAAAATACAGAAAATGTCTTTTTTTAATATATTTAATATTCTTCTTATTATCAAAATTGTTACCTACAAGGAAAACCAATAGGCTGCGCCTCTTCACGCGACACCTCTTTGCCATCTTTAAGAACGACCAGTGTTGCACTAGGAGAAGGCTTTAAACCTATTAGCATAACATCAAGGTGATAAATATAGCCCCCGCCTTTAAAGGTATAAGCATGATTCCCACCGCTGCCATCATAGTTCACTGTGCCATGCTTTAAAATCATATCAGGTTTATCTGATTGACATGTGTTTGTTTTCCATGAAGCATATCGGTAGTCGTTTCCAGCCATTTCGTCAATTCTGATGCGATGGTTTTTTGTTTGCCATATACCTATAGGATTCAGAAAATCACCCAAACTTTTATGCACCGCTTTCTTTTGTTCAGAAATAAGTGCCAATCTTTTATTTTTTTCTGCGTCAGATTCATAATTAACAGCAATTAACTTGCTACCATCTGCATTTAACCAAATCACACCATTCTGCAACATTAGACCCCGCACTCCCACAGGAATCCAGTCGCTTTTTATATTCGCCTGAGTAATTTTCTTTCTTAATACCTCATCAAAAATCTCGGGATAGCGTTGTAGAAAATCAGATGCATCTTTAACATTTGGAATAGGATAGTACCTATTTAGTGGGAAATGGGTCATGGCCGCAATACTTTTACTATCATTGTTCTTAACATATTGGGTAAACGTAGAAATAATATCTTCAAAATTTGGGCCATCATAAGCAGTAATCTCCTTTACTATTACTCCATTTTGCCCATATACGCTGATGAGAGGAAATATTGTAAAAAATAACAATATTATCTTGAAGAAATGTCTCATAATAAATTCCTTCCTCATAATCCTAACAACTGCTTAGCTAACAATAACACTTCAGTCTGCCCATCAAACGCAGCCTTACGCATTTCTACCGTAGGCACATGCATGATTTTATTCGTTAAGACTCTGCCCATTTCTCTTAATACAACTTCTGGCGCCTCTCCTCTCTTTAAAGCAGCCAACGCATTAGATATCTCTCTATCACGTAAAGCATCCAATTTTTTCCTATACGCACAAATAGTGTCAACGGCATCTAAACTTTGTAACTGACGCATAAAATAATGCGCTTGCGTTTCTATCATTTCCTCCGCCAGCAATGCCGCTTGCTTTCTAGATTTCATATTCTCTACTGTCATATCTCTTAAGTGGTCAATATTATAGAGGTATACATCCTCTAGCTCAGCGGCTTCTGGCTCTATGTCTCTAGGGACAGCCATATCAAGCATTAACAGCGGCCTACGTTTGCCCGATTTTAATGCACTCTCAATCATACCCTTCCCTAAAATAGGTAATGTACTGGCTGTCGCCGAAACGACAATATCAGCTTGTTTAAGATAAAGGGGGATATCAGCTATCGTGATGGCATTTCCATAAAACTGCTCGGCTAATTTTTGGGCTTTATCTAGAGAGCGATTGGCAATCGCCAATTGCTTCACACCCGATTCAAACAAGTGCAACCCAGCCAACTCTACTGTCTGGCCAGCACCAATTAGCAACACATTTGTTTTGGATAAATCCGCAAAAATGCGTTTGGCGATATTCACCGCGGCATAAGCAACGGATACAGGGCTCTCACCAATCGCCACATTACTACGTACCTGCTTCGTAACCGAAAACACACGCTGCAAGAGGCGCTGTAACTGTGTCCCTACTGCACCCATTTCACTTGCCATAGCAAAGGACTGTTTCATTTGCCCTAAAATTTGTGGCTCACCCAACACCATGGAATCCAATCCTGCTGCCACACGCATCATATGTTTCACTGCCTGTTGATCATAATGTGTGTACCAATGTTGAGAGTATGCAATATCCGCAATGCGTGGGTGCGCTGCTAACCAGTCGGAAAATTGCCGAGGATGGTCGACGTGCGTGTAAAATTCAGTGCGATTGCACGTAGAAAGGATCATTGCCTCATTCGCGGCGCCTTGACGCAAGAGATCCGCGAGCATCTGTGTCGCATTCTCAGGCGAAAATACCACTTGCTCTCGAATGGCAAGCGGTGCTGTCTTATGATTAAAGCCACAGGCGATTAGTGCCATTGTCTCAACACCTAGTGTAAAGTTAGACTTCTTATAACTTTACCTTAGGTCCTTTCGATGTGGCTAGGAATTATCAGCTTATTTCCCGAAATATTTGATGCGCTATCTTACGGGATCACGGGTCGCGCCATATCCTCCGGATTAGTTACTATCGCCCATTTCAATCCGAGAGATTTCACACAAGACAAACATCGCAGGGTAGACGACAGACCTTACGGCGGTGGTGCTGGCATGGTGATGAAGGTAGAGCCTTTAGAAAAAGCCATTGCGGCAGCAAAAAACCTACATCCCACAGCAAGCGTTATCTACATGAACCCACAAGGACAGACTCTTACACAAGAAATCGTCCAAAAGCTTGCACAACGCTCTGCCCTTCTTTTTTTAAACGGTCGTTATGAAGGCATAGATGAGCGCATTGCAACATACGTTGATGAAGAATACTCAATCGGTGATTATGTGATTAGTGGGGGGGAACTGGCCAGCATGGTTACCTTAGATGCCATCATACGCTGCTTGCCAGGCGCTTTGGGCGATGAGAATTCCGCCAAACAAGACTCCTTCACAGAGCACAGATTAGACTATCCACACTATACTCGACCTGAATGTATCAACGGCATCACTGTTCCAAAAGTACTACAAAGTGGCGATCATAAAGCGATAGAGCGCTGGCGATTAAAGCAAGCGTTAGGGCGAACTTGGCAACGTAGACCTGATTTATTTGTTAAACACCCCTTGACGATAGAGGAACAAACGTTATTAAATGAGTTTATTTTAGAAAATGTCCCAACTGCGGGTGATCTGTTACAAACAAAGAGGAAAGATTGAGATGCAAAACATCATTGAAAAATGGGAATCCGAGCAAATTAAAGGGAAAACAATCCCAAACTTTACCCCTGGCGACACCGTTGTTGTCCAAGTTAAAGTGAAAGAAGGTACTCGCGAACGTTTACAAGCTTTTGAAGGCATCGTGATTGCCATTAAGAATCGTGGATTAAACTCTGCTTTTATCGTTCGAAAAATGTCCCACGGCGAAGGTGTAGAGCGTACTTTCCAAACTTATAGCCCACTCGTTGACAGCATTACTGTAAAACGACGTGGAGCCGTGCGTCGTGCTAAGCTCTATTATTTGCGTGACCTGGAAGGCAAAAAAGCAAGAATCAAAGAAGATATCCGAAGAAAAGAAGACAAAGATTAAAGGATGTATTTAGCCTTCTTAAAGCGAATATTATCCGTCGTTGCGAAAGGTTTTGCGAACCAATCCAGTCCTCCGTCTTTGCTAGCTGATCTACTACATTCATGTGGATAGATCAGTTTGCGAGGAGCAATAGCGACGCCGCAATCTAGGAGTTATATATTCCCCAAGGATTCTGCTACGGGTTGTTAGATTTTTTCCTAGATTGCTTCGTCGTTATCGCTTCTCGCAAAAACGGTCTAAAACACACAGACCGTCGGCCTATTCCAGCTTCAACTATGCGCTTAACACTGCATATGCGAAACGCCTTCTCTGGCTGATTCCTCCGAGATTTTTAAAGGCGATGCTCTCGCTACGATACAATCTCACCTGCCCAAAGCATCTGCAAAAACATCTCCCATGGCAAACATTCAACGCCATTATCAAATTTTTTAGGCTCTGATTCTAAAGAAACCAAAAGTAGGCGTTTAACTGTATGAGATGCAGCTAGTGCTAACAAGGCTTTGGTATCTGTCTCATGCACACGCTGAGAGGATTTGATCTCAACCGCCACTTCCATATCACCCAAAATAAAATCCACTTCTAAATTAGTACTGGTACGCCAATAATACAGCAGCAACTCTGGATTACGATAAGCTTGATAAGCTTTTAACTCCATCAGAATAAAATGCTCAAACGACTTACCAAACTCTGGTGTTTGGACACTAGGCATACGACCACACAAATAATTGGCCACACCAATATCAAACAAATAAAATTTCTCAGTCTCTACCAACCTTCGATCTGTGCTCTTACGCCAAGGAGAAAGCCGAAAGCCTAACAAGGTATCTTCCAATATTTGAAAGTAATTCCGTACGACCTTAGCGCTTACTCCCGCTTCTCTGGCTACGTTTGTATAATTCAACAGCTCGCCTGAAGTGATCGCAGCAATACGCAAGAATTCTGAAAAGGCAGGAATATTTTGCACCACCGCTTCTGCAACAATTTCTTCCTTTAGATAATCAGCGACATAGGCACGCAAATCTTGTTTAGGGTCTAAACTCGTCAGATGTGCCGGCAACAATCCTGTTAGCATCACTGTTTCTAAGTCAAAATCTTCAACTTCTAAATAGCTCAGTGGCCCCATGGTATAACGCCAAGCTCTTCCTCCCAGCAAGTTGGCATGTCCTCTACGCAATTTTCTAGGACTTGAACCTGTCAACAAAAATGAAATACCTTTATTTTCAATCAGATAGTGCACTTCATTCAAAATATCAGGCACCATTTGTATTTCATCTATAACGATGCGCTTATCTGTATCAGCATATCGTTCTCTTAGTAATGAAGGCCTAGCGATATAGTCAGCAAAGACATCAGTTTTCAGAAAATCAATCACTATCGCGTCAGGTAAGTGACGCTGAATCCAATAACTTTTCCCCACTTTGCGTGGACCCCACAAAAAAGCTGACTTATGAGGAGGAAGGTAAGGGTGAAATAATCTAGTTTTAATGTTCATGTAGGAAATTTTATCTAGTTAATATTCCCCGTCAAGGAATATTATCCGCACACTAGCTCTAATACTTTGGTATGTAACTGCGGATTTGCAGCGGCGAGACAGCTACCATCGAAATCGGGGGTGATTGTATTTCCTGACCAATCTGTTATCACCGCACCTGCTCCTTCTAAAATAGGAATTAACGCAGCAACGTCATAAAATTTTAAATCTGCCTCTAGAATCACATCAATATATCCTCTTGCCAACAAACCATAGGCATAAGCATCTCCACCATAAGAAACACTGGCCACTTGCTTTCTAACTGATTGAAATATTCGCCAATCATGCTGATCAAACATTTCTGGCGTGGTGCAACTCAAACGTGCGGAAGATAAATCAGTGGCGATATTAGCCTGGCATATTTCTCCATTGAACTGCGTTTTTTCTCCGGAAATACCCACCCATCGCTCATTTAAAATGGGCTGGTCGATAATACCAAACAAGGGTTTAGTGTCTTTGTATAATGCAATTAATGAAGTAAATGTAGGCTTACCGGCCGCAAATGCCGCCGTACCATCGATAGGATCTATCACCCATAAATAGGCCGAGAATAAATCTGTTAGTCCATATTCTTCGCCTAAAATATCGTGAAAAGGGTAATGTGTTGCTAAAGCAGAACGGATAAGCATTTCAATATCGGTATCTGCTTGGGTGACAGGATAAAGGCCTTCTTTTAACGTAATATCTAGAGGCATTCTAAAATATCGACGCGACAACTGACCTGCTTCGTCCAATAATTGAATAGCATGATCTAAAAAAGTGTGTTTTTTTCGCATAGGTATTTTCCAATAAAAAGTTTAGTAACTTCCTGAGCAAGGCGCTACAATCGGCGCCTTTATTCACTTATTAAGAGCACCCTAGCATGCAACACCTTAAAAATCTCCGCTTTGTTATGCAAAAATCCGGGAGACTGGCTGAAGGCACTATTGCCCTACTTCAAAAATGCGGTTATGGCGTGAAGATCAATAAACGTCAACTACTCCTTCAAGAAAAAAGCGGCATTGATTTTCTTTTTACCCGCGATGACGATATCCCCGGCTTTTTAGCAAAAAATATCTGTGACCTGGGTGTCTTTGGTGAAAATTTACTGACCGAATATTCACTCACCCATAAAGATGACGCGCATAATCTTCAAGTTATCATGCCTTTGGGATTTTCTAAATGTCGGCTAAGCATCGCCGCACCAGAAACACATACCTACCCCACTGCTCAAACCCTGCAAAATAAAATTATTGCCACATCTTACCCTCAGACACTAGCGCATTTCCTAAAGCAAAATAATGTCACTGCGGAAATTGTCACCATGCATGGTTCTGTTGAACTTGCGCCCAAAATTGGAATTGCGGACCTTATCTGCGATTTGGTTTCAAGTGGCGTCACACTCAAAGAAAATGGACTGGTAGAGGTGATGAAAATCGCTGACAGCCAAGCTGTGCTAGTAGCTAATAAAACAGCCCTTCACACAGAGAAACACAGTCTGATTGAGAATATGCTACTGCGAATCAACGGCGTCCTAGATGCTAAACAAAACAAGTATATTATGCTCCATGTCCAAAAGGACAAAATTGAAGCCGTGAAAAAAATACTCCCTAGTCGAGAAGCTCCAACCATTCTTGAACTGCAAGGAATTCCTAACAAAGTTGCCATTCATACGGTTAGTCCGGAGGAGATTTTTTGGGAAACGATAGAGAAACTCAAGGAGATAGGCGCAAGCTCTATTCTGGTTCTACCCATTGAGAAAATGATGGCTTAAAAATTATAACAGCCCTCTCCCCCTAGATTTGGCAGGGGGTGGTCTATTACTGTTACTCAAAATGACGGTCTCACACTCGACACAGCATCAAGCTCAGCTCTTTGCGACTTAGCTGCGGAATCATCATCACTACTACTATTTGTACTTGCCATTGTTGCGCTATTAAGGTCAGCAAATGACGGTCTCGTGCTCAACGCAACATCAAGCTCAGCTCTTTGCAACTTAGCTGCAAAATCATAATCACTACTACTATTTGTATTTGCCATTGTTGCGCTATCAAGATCAATAACTGTCGCCTTGTTATTTAAAGCACGAGAGCTACCTGAGAAAAAACCTACTGATGAGAGAGAATAACCAGTGTCTAAACATTTTTGGACAACCTCAGTTAGATTTTCTCTATAAAGACCTGCTTTCTCACTTGAGGGTTCAGAACTAACAGCCACATCAATGAGTCGCTGCACCTCTGCAGAAAGCAGACTGTAATCATGATGACTAGCCTGTGTTAGCCCAGCTTTATCTTTCTTATTTTGTCTGGCAGCAGTATCCTCGTTTGATGGCGTGACAGTATGATGCCCACTACTCCACGATGGCAATGCGCTCTTAACAACGGGTGCTGCAGTTATGATTTGCTCAGTTAACGCGATTCTGGATTGTAGTTCTGGTTGATTTATGACAGTTACCCAATGACTGTTCCCTTGATTGACCAAGGTCACTGTTCTTCGCTCTTCATCAGGTGATAGCACATTACTCGCTTGGTCCTGAACACGAAGGTTTACCCCACATGCAGCGGCAAGATCGCTCAAGTCTGCCTGAGTAAACCAACGTCCGGGCCGTTCAAGCTCATCAATTCCCCGTAAGATGACGGATCTAGGATTTGGATTGCCATTAGTATCCATGACATCTCTAACCAGTGCCTCTTTAATATGAGCGCTTCTCAGCTGTGCGATTCTTTCTTCTGTTATTCCTTCGCCTAAGCCCCTCGCTTTAGCAAGTTTTTGTCTTAATGAAACTGCCTCATTACGTGCTAGCCTCCTTACCTCAGGAGATAATGCCAATTCATTGTATTGGCCAATTTGATTTAGCGTGTTGGGAGAAAGCTCGTTTCCACCATTCCTGGCATAAGCGTCTACCAACTCAGCAAAGTGATGATATGCCATAGCGCCTTCAACTATGGTCAAAACTGGCAAAGGTCTATTATCTTGCTCTGCCTGCCTTAACAACTCTCGCTCCCGCCTTATCTTCGTCCCTAAATCCAGCTTACGATCGATTGCCAAAGTTCTCCTAGCAAATTTTTGAAGCTCAGACATTTCGCGGTGCTTATAATGACCAGGGGCTTTACTCAGCTCATTCAGATCTATTGCTAAAATTTCCTCGAGGCTGACAGGAAGACCCATAGACTCTAAACGATCAAAAGTACCACTTCTACCTGTAGTTTTTTTCTCTTCTTGAATGATTTTTATTAGTCCCACCCAAAAGGAAAGAGGTCCGCAATTTCCACCTCCGGCATTACCTACTATTTTTTTCGGCATATCATATCCCCTTGTCAAACTGATGTTCGCAACCACCCATCTTGGTCAAACTGTAGAAAAAACTCAATGACAGCTAATGATTAAGCCATCTCTTGCATCATTACTGAACAAGCATCAAAGTCTGCTAAGAACTCGTGTCGGTTCAGAACTATGCTCATCACCGCGACAACTTGGTCTATCTAATAGTCCTCGCACATCACTAGCCTCAACCAAACTATAACCTGCGGCAGAGAAAGCTCTATCAGGCCCCGAAGGTATTATAACTGTTTCCTGGCTATTTGCTGAATCAGGCCTGGCTGTTCGTCGAATGGCTTTCCAAGCCTCGTGAAGAGGCAAATCGCTTAAACGTGCTACGCTACTAACTGAGCTTTCACCAACTTCATTAGAAAAAGCGCTCTCCTGAGCTGATACTGAATGGAATGCTGGAGAGCCTTCAAGCTCTGAAACACCATAAAATTGTTTCATCATTTCTGCTTCCGACATGTTTCCAACAAATTCATTTAAGAATTTATCAAAGCCAGTCGTAGCTGTAGTGACTGCTTTCTGGGGTTCACTGGAAAGCAATGCTGGTGGATTAGGCGGCAATGCAGTAATGGGGGCGGCTGATGGCACTGTCCTCAGTAAACCGGGCGTTTGATGATGAAACATACTACCTTGCATTGGAGCTCGTTGTGGCAGTTGCGCTAATACTATTCTTTCAGGTTGTTTAACTGCTAGAGAATCTTCTTTAGCATCTTCAGGTTGTACTGATGAATTTATAATAGTTTTTTCTTCACCATTATTTATAGCATTGGAATCTACCCTAGCAGCTTCAGATAGTACTGATGATTCTACAATACTCTCTCTGCTATCATAAACATCGGCCGGTTGAGCTGCTACAATGGCACCAGACGGTGTAACTGTCCTGAACGCTTCTCTAACCATCTCAGATTGAACTGATGGCTCTGCAATATTTCTTTGTTCACTATCATTTGCGATAGATGGAGCGATGGGCAATGAGATAGCCGCACTGGAATCTACCCTAGCATCTTCAGGTTGTACTGATGATTGTATAATACTCTCTTTACTATCAGAAACAGCAGCTGATGGTGGGACTGTATTTGGATCTTCACTATGAACTTCAGGAGATTGCTCATCACCCCATGCTAGCAGTTCTCCAATACTCCCACTGCCGGCCCAAGATAAAAATTGCTTAAATACATCTTGACTCTTATCTATTTTATCAACAAGGACACTAATCTCATTTTCCAGTTCTACTAATATGGTATTGTTTCCTCCTTCGATGGAGTAATTTGCCTGCATTAGCGTTTCAGATGCTTCGTGAAACTCTGGGGAAAGATAAGGTGATAGCGCCTCTGAAAGTTCAGAGGGCAATTCTTTTTTAACCACCTGCTCAGCAATTTGGGGCGCCATTGCCGCTGCTACTGCCGTGGCGCCACCTGCAGAAGAGTTATGGCGTTCTACAAGTTCACTGTACTTCTCTTTGGCTATTTTATGCAATTCTACGTTTTCCCCTTGAATACGCTGAGCGCGAGTGAGAGTATCTTCTTTTTCATCCGGTATATTGGGCAAAATCGCGCCACCAAAGCTTTCATATTCTAGTGCAGTATCCATTTTCCTATGTAGCGCCAACAGTTTCTCCTGTTCCTTTTCTGCTTTCGCCAAATTTTCTTCATAACCCTCCTTAAGCTTAGCCTCTAGCTTTCCATCATCATTCTGTTTCTTAGCCACTTTATTGGCATAAGCTACAAGAAAATCACGCGTTTCAGCATCTAGTCGATAGTGATCGTGATTTAAAAGAAAAAGTACTGCTTCAACCACTTCATCAGGGCCATTGAAATTAATGGTATGTTCATCATAGTAGTCTTTTGAACGAATCATGGATTGATAGCAACCAACATCCTTCACCTGTGCTAGTCCTGTTGATTGCAATTGTTTTACTAATTTTTGGTACTTATAGTAACTTGTTAATTGAAATTGTATATGAGTATCTTCGGGAAAAACGTACTCTCTACTACAGTTTTGCGTATTACTCTTATAATCTCCAGTATATATAGCAAAAGGCATAGGCATTTCTGAAGCATTTACTGTTATTAGATCTGCTCTAGCAGAAGCATAATATTTAGGCATTTTGATTTTCCTCTCTGTAACTAAGAAACTCGATGATATCCAAGGATTGGCAGAGACTATACATGACCCACATTAACACTTTATTAAGCAAGATAGTAATTTCTCACTCCCAAATTAACCCATGAATTGGCCTATAAAGGACCTAACCAAATAAATAGAAATGAATGGATGAAAATAAAGCGCAGTAAGATTACGTAGTTATGCGTTTTACGACGTTATAAGTGGGGTAAGAGAGAAGAGAGTTGGCAATAGGGAGGCTAAATTTTGCGGATCATTATCATTCGACTAACCATAGTTTATCCACGTTTTAAATGTTAGTCTTTTGGAAATTATTAGTACCCATAAATGCTGATAAAAACATAGGACTTATATGAAAACCGTCACCTGGCAAACGTTAGACGAACGCACACAAAGAGCGCTGCTCAGACCTACCTCTTCTGACAAAGAAAGAAACAACCTGCTGACCCAAGTCTCAGAAATCATCGAAAATGTAAAAGTAAACGGCGATGCTGCCATAAAAGCCTATACTCAGCGCTTTGACCATATTATGTTGCAAAACTTGAGGGTCACGGAAGAAGCTCTAGACGAAGCGGAAAATATTCCAGATAAACACAAGCGCGCCATACAGACCGCACGGGATAACATACAAAGATTCCATCAACCTCAATACCCTTCTGAGATCACCCTAGAAAATAATGGCATTACCACCAGCAAAATCTATCGCCCCATAGAAAGCGTTGGCCTCTATGTACCTGGAGGTAGTGCACCACTCATTTCCACCGTTTTAATGCTGGCCATTCCCGCAAAAATTGCGGGCTGTCCCAAAATAACGCTTGTCTCCCCGCCAGACAAACATGGCAAACTTTCACCTTACATTCTGTATGCCGCCAAAATTTGTGGGGTGACAGACATCTACACCGTTGGTGGCGCACAAGCCATCGCAGCATTGGCCTATGGCACGGCATCCATCCCTAAAGCAGACAAAATCTTTGGACCTGGCAATAAATACGTTACTGCGGCCAAAGTACAAGTTTCTTATGATCCACAAGGCGCTGCGTTAGACATGCCTGCAGGCCCCTCTGAAGTGTTAGTGATTGCTGATGCCAATGCTAATCCTGAATTTATCGCCAGCGATTTATTGGCGCAAGCAGAACACGATCCTGATGCCAGGAGCCTATTGGTTACACCCTCAGAATCTCTCAGTAAACAAGTCAAACAAGCTGTTGAAAGACAAAAAAATGCGCTTTCGAGGAAAGAGATTATTGATAAATCTATCGGCCACGCTTTAATTATCATCGCACCCAATCTTGAAACCTGCTTTAAAATCTCTAATCAACATGCACCCGAACACCTTATCCTGCACCTTGAAAACCCAAGACAATATCAAAATATCATACAAAATGCCGGGTCCGTCTTTATGGGCGCCTTTACGCCAGAATCGTTAGGAGATTACGCAAGCGGGCCCAATCATGTCTTACCCACAGAAGGTTACGCTAGAAATACCAGCGGGCTAGGTGTTCTAGATTTTATGAAAGCTATTAGTTTCCAAGAAGCCACTAAAGAAGGCCTCGAAACGATTGCTGAAACAGTTGAAACTTTAGCTTTGCTGGAGGGCCTAGATGCGCATCAGCAGGCAGTTGCCGTGCGTAGAAGTGTTTAATTTAAAGGCAATAGCCAAGAAAAGGATTTAGCCAAAATCAGTAAAGATCGCTTTTCTGCTTTTCTTGATGATTCATTTTTGCCACTTAGCAAGATCTGCCCTATTTCCAAGTATAAAGCCCCAGCTCTCTGGGAGTCGTAATCTCAAACCACTAACTCCCACAACCAACGGAGCCTTGCATGGTTAATAGACCCTCGCAAAACATTGTGCAAGACGCACTAGATCAAATCAGTCAATCTTGGTTACGTATGATTGACTGTATTATTCACGATTTGACGACGCCATTGGCGCTCACGCGTATGGCAGGGACGAGTTTTAGAGAAATGTTACCGAATTTAATTGCAGGTTATCAGCTTGCCGTAGAGCATAAGTTACTTTCTGAACCAATCAATGAAGACCGCCTTAACGCTTTCTCCTCAATCTTAACTTCAGCCACTGGAGAAAATATCAATAACATGTTTGAGTTCCTTAACTCACTGCGCGCTCTTTGCAAAAAATCATTTTCAGCCTGTGAAGAAACAACCATCTTATCAGCAAAAACATCTATAGAGGCAGCATTAAAAAGATACCCCTTTACAAATAGCAAAGAGCGCCCTTTAATACGCCTGGACTGTCAGCAAGATTTTCAATTTAAATGCGAACCCGTTTTTATAAATGCCTTATTGGACCGTTTATTATCTCATGCAATAGATGCTATTCAAGATGCAGGTCAGGGTAACGTACACATCTTAATTTCTGCTGAGATCAACCCCAACTATCAAATATATTTTAAGATAAATGCCAAAATAGCTGATGATTTTCCAGAATATATATTTAATCGTTTTTTTCTGAAGAATAGAGATGGCACCATCACTCCAGCATTAGGATTTTGTAGGTTAGCGCTATTACAAAGAGGGGGAGGTATTTCTTGTCACGTGGTGGATGGCAATGCTGAATTTATAATTGAATTATCTAAAAAGATGTAATCCCTGAAATATTCGAGAAAATAAAACTAGGAGAATCCCATGCCACGCTACCTGGATCCCAAAGCAGATGTTGTCTTTAAGCGGATTTTTGCTGATCACAAACATCTACTCATCAGTTTTTTGAACGCTGTACTTCCGTTACCCGCTGATCAACCTATTGTGGACTTATCCTATCTACCCTCTGAGCAGATTCCGGATATCCCCCTTTTC
>JAQSWO010000023.1 GCA_029266595.1 Gammaproteobacteria bacterium | reverse complement strand
GATGCTATGTGTTACTTGGTCTAGTAAGTGTTCTAAGCGTAGACAAATGCGCATGCATTCATTGAGTGGTTCTTCAAAGGTGATGATTGGATTTTTCATAAATGGCTCAAGTGAAGAGATAAGTTTGTTGCCATGATAATAAATCATCTCTCACAGAGGGTATAACTTTTTTCATTTATTTTGCTGCCTTACCATGCAGAGCTTAATCAGATATTTTTATTATTCTATTTAAGATACTGGTTCACCTCATCATCTCGAAGTGAAATTTCCAAAGAGTTTATCCCCCAAAGCAATTTTAATTTAATGGGAACAGCTATCGGATCAGATGATACCCTTGGCCAAGTCGATCCTTCTAGCTATGCTACAAATGTAGTGAATTGCAACCTAAAGGAGAGATATGATGGGAATACCAATACGAATTAATGAAGATATCTATAACGACGCCAAAAAAGTGTCTGAATCTGAATTTAGATCTATTCCTGGCCAAATTGAATTTTGGGCTAGCATTGGTAAATGTGCACTTGATAATCCTGATCTCCCTATAGAGTTTATCAAAGAGCTTTTAAGCTCGAAAAATCAAGATCGTTCTTTAGCAGAGCCATTTGAGATTATGGAAGATGATTCTTGAAACGAAAATTATTGTTAATCAAATGCCCGCCTTTAAAAAATCTTACAAAGGGCTTTCATGAAAATCAAAAACTCCTAGTTAGGCAGGTAATTCAAAAAATAATTGAAAACCCCAAGATTGGTGAGCTAAAGCGAGGAGATTTGGCAGGAGTGTATGTGTACAAATTTAAAATCGATCATCAACAAAATACTATTGGCGTATGAATGGGATCCAAAGCAAAGGTTGCTTTTAGTTTTGGGTGTACATGAGAATTTTTACCAGGATTTAAAGAAGCAAAGATAGGTGATGTATTTCGGTAAGAATCACACAAGATGCTTATAAACAGGCCTGTAACAGGTCTTGGCAGGAAGGTATTCTATTACACAGGCCTTAGATTTGGCATGTTAAGTTTTAGTCGATTTTGGAAAGAGAGTGAAGGTGGGTGTTAATCTGCTTTGCCATCGTCAACCAATATCGCTGATTGACGCATCAAATAGTCATACTTCCTTATAAGCATTTCTTGGCTTTCATTGTGTTCAGGGTCTCTAGGGATACAATCCACAGGACACACTTCCTGGCATTGAGGAGTGTCAAAATGTCCTACGCACTCTGTGCATTTTGCGGGGTTTATTTCATAGATAAACTCGCCTTGATAAATAGCATTGTTGGGGCATTCAGGTTCGCAAACATCACAGTTGATGCATTCATCAGTAATTTTCAGCGCCATGTGGTTATGATTTCTCTAATTGTTGGAAGGCATCGATCACAGCTTCAGGGACAAATAAAGATAAATCTCCCAGTGATCTCTCCTTGCCCATCTTAATAATTTCTCTCACAATGCTAGAAGAAACATTTGCGTATTGCGGGGCTGCTTTTAGAAAGACCGTTTCAATATCGGGTTTCATCGCTTGATTCATGTTGGCAAGTTGAAATTCATATTCCAAATCACTGCTGCCTCTAATACCCCTCAAAATGATTTTTATGTTTTGTTCATGCATTAAATCAACCAGTAATCCTGAAAAAGATATAACCTGTATGCGAGGGGAATGAGAAAAAACTTGTTGCACAATGTCTATGCGTTCTTTTAGAGGAAATAGGGGGTTCTTACCAGCACTTACGCTAACGGCAACGATAATTTCATCAAACAAAGAAAGGCCACGCTGAATGATGTTAACATGCCCATGCGTGATGGGATCAAATGTGCCAGGATAGAGTGCGATTTTTTTCATAATGTCACGAGAATTACGCTTGTTTTCGATATACCCCAAAGTATAATCGCCGAGCAAAATGACAGCAAGTCCTCGACTCTCTGCATCACAAATTGCCTGCTTATACAAAATTTCCTCCATCTTAAATAAATGCAATCTAATTAGGAGTGTCTATGCGACCTAGTAACCGAGTTCCTTCACAAATGCGCGAAGTTTCTATTACCAGAAATTACATTAAACATGCAGAAGGATCTGTGCTCATTGCTTTTGGAGATACAAAAGTTTTATGCAGCGCTAGCGTGACGAAGGGGGTGCCTCGATTTTTAAAAGATTCAGGGCAAGGATGGGTGACAGCGGAGTACGGTATGCTGCCGAGATCAACCCACGAGCGCATGGATAGAGAAGCTACAAGAGGAAGGCAAGGTGGACGTACGCTGGAGATTCAGCGTTTAATTGGCCGTTCTTTACGCGCGGCGGTTGATTTGAAGGCTTTGGGTGAACACACCATCACCGTAGATTGTGATGTGATACAGGCAGACGGTGGTACAAGAACGGCAGCCATTACGGGTGGTTGTGTCGCTTTGTTCGATGCGATTACGCATCTAAAAGAGAAAAGTAAACTTAAATCTGATCCATTCAAGAATTGGATCGCTTCCGTTTCTGTATGTATTTACCAAGGTGTGCCTGTACTTGACTTGGATTACCCTGAGGACTCCAACGCAGACATGGATATGAATATTGTAATGTCAGATAAAGGTGAGTTTATAGAGTTGCAAGGCACAGCCGAAAATGCGTCATTTAAGAAACTTGAATTAGATGATTTACTAGTATTGGCAGAAGACGGCATTCTTGAATTGATTGCCAAACAAAAAGAGCTAGTAAAAAGCAGTTCATTTGAAAGATGACCTGTTAAGTAGCAGGATGCTTGTCTGATTGTAGACTATACTTGAGGTAGGAAAACTTACTAAGGGAGGTCTATATATGTTAAGCACGCTTCTAATCATTATTTTAGTAATTGCTCTAATAGGAGCAATTCCCGTATGGCCTTATAGTAGAGGATGGGGATATTGGCCGGGTGGTCTCCTAGGATTAGTTGTATTAATCCTTTTGATATTATTATTACTCGGAAGAATTTAGAAAAACTATAGCGCGGCCCCAATTATTGCCTTTTATCAGGTTTGTTGGGGCTGGGCCTTCGTTCGTCTTACTTTCCTTTAAATTGTAAAAAATTTCGAGAAGGCTATGGATCGAAATAAACCTTTCAATGATTTGCCACCTTTGCCGCCCTCTCTGAAATTAGAAACGACAGCTGTTTTAAAAAAAACCATTGAAGCAAGAAGTCAGTTGGCGGAGCTTAAAGGTTCAGTGCAGTCTATCCCTAATCAAGCCATACTTGTTAATGGTATTGTCTTACAGGAAGCGCGTCTTTCTTCTGAAATTGAAAATATCGTTACGACTAATGATGAATTATACAAAGCGGCATCTGATGAGAGATTGGCAACAGATCCTCAAGCAAAAGAAGTGCTACGTTACCGTGAAGCACTTTGGCACGGTTTTCGTTCGCTAAAAGAAAGGCCCTTATCCACTAACCTATTTGTTGAACTAGTGGCAATTATCAAAGGGCAGAATATCGATGTTCGTCGAGTACCTGGTACTAAAATAGGAAATTCCAGAGGAGAGGTTATATATACTCCCCCTGAGGGTGAGTCAGTAATACGCGATAAATTAAGCAGTTTAGAAAAATTTATTCATGGCGATGACGAACTTGATGCCCTAGTTAAGCTTGCGCTGATGCACTATCAGTTTGAGGCTATTCATCCATTTATTGATGGTAACGGACGCACAGGACGTATTCTTAATATTTTATTCCTGGTTGAAAAAGGCCTATTGGATACTCCTATTCTCTTTCTAAGTCACTATATTTTACGCACTAGGGCATCCTATTATGAGGGCTTGCGTCAGGTGACCGAAAGCAGCGCTTGGGTAGATTGGATATTATATATACTAGAAGGAATTAGGGTTACAGCTTTGGAGACTCAGAATAGGGTCAATAGGATTTGCGAGTCCATGGATACAGCAAAAGAATTGGTCCAAGCTAAAGCACCTAAAGTGTATAGTAAGGATTTGATTGAGGTTATTTTTCAGAATCCTTACTGTAAAATTCGCTTTTTGGAAGAAGCGGGAATAGCTAAACGGCAAACAGCTGCTCTTTATCTCCGCACCCTAGAGGAATTGGGATTACTACAAGGTGTTAAGTCTGGTTTAGAAAAATACTACATTAATACAGCTTTGGTTGATATTTTAAGCAAATAAAGGACTAAATTTGGCAAGGCCCATGTTTCAGATTCTGCGTATGTCGAAAAATTTGATAAAAATCGACATAGTTTAAAACTATGTCGATGAAATCGACATAGTCTACTTAATCTAGTTAGTTGGTGAGCCTGTTTAGAAAAATACACAAATAAGAGATCTTAAAGAATAGTTAGAGTTCGCCAGAAGCCCCTTTATAGGCTGATGGTTCTCCAGATTTTGATGCTGAGTGTTAAATTTCTGGGCAAAAATTAAGAAGATAGCCTCTAAGTTTTCAAGGATATATCTCATAAGAATTTTAAATCACATCCTACTTAAGATAATTGATGTTGATTGACATTAAATTCAATTCCCCAGTGAGCTAATGTGACTGTGTTTGATTCAACAATACCGCAAGCTTGGTAATTATCTGGTACGTTAAGTTGAAAAAGCGACCAAGTTTTAGCACGATCAATATCGCCATAAATGCTCTCCAGAAAAGCTGTTTCACCTTTTAACGATATTTGGAATTCCTTGAGTGGGAATGACAGTCCTTGACCAATTGCTTTAATAAATGCTTCTTTCCCCGTCCAAATTTTAAAAAACGCAGATGCCTTTTCGCTCATATTTATAAGCGATTGTATATATTGGCTTTCTTGAGCTGAAAAAAATCGTAACGCAATCTGGTCAAAATTAAGCGATTTTTCTTTAAACTCGATATCGACGCCTATATTTTCTTCCAAGGAAATAGCATACACAGCCATATCATGTGAATGTGACACGTTAAAAAAAATACCTTTTTTATTTTGCGTGCTGTCTAGCATAGGCTTGCCATATTGATTTTCTATAAAGCCAATAGACGCAGGTTGGATAGGTAAGTAATAAGATAGAATTTTTCTGAGGGTGGATCTTGCAGCAATAAATTTCAAGCGATGTTCGCCGAATTTAAATCTTTGAGCCCGATCTTTTTCAATGTCTGAAAGGATAGGATAAGCTGCATTAGCCTGTGCTTCGGTAATAGCAATATGCGCATACCACACATGCACATCTCTAGGGTGTAGTTTGATTTTTTCAGGGGCAGAAGAAATCCATAAAGAAGAAGATTGCATATAAAGCGCCTATGCGCGTCAAGCTAAAGGTGAATCGTTAATTTGGTAATAGATCATCTCCCTGCCAAGCTTGGCATAAGCGGTCAGAGTCCGACCGTCTTTGCGAGGAGATGGCGATGCGGCAATCTAAATACATATTCTCTGCTCCTTTCTCCTTAAATTAAACGCCGTGGCAAAATGCCTCGTTGATATTATGAGCAACTAAGCACAGAAAAGTAGTGAGTACGCTCAATGATTTCAGACCCTAATATCTATGCGCAAAGACGATTTATACGAGTTTAGCCGAAGGATCCCAGGGTAGACAACCCAAAGAGAATTTTTACTTCGCTTAGAATGATGTGTGAGATGAAGGCGCGCGTGGGCAGGGTTTTCGTTGGGAATTGCTAGGGATACTGTATTTGACATGGCAGCTTTTTATGATAGCCTTCCTGCGTTGTTGCTCTACTTAAAGGGCATTTTTTTAATTTCAAAGGAGATATTTTATGCAGTTTTTTCAACGCATCGTTGTTCCATTCGTAGCCGCATGCCTATTGCTATTTTCTATCCACGTTAGCGCTCATCAAGAAAAAGACACTAACGCAGCAGAAAATACACAACAGCAGGTTAACATCAACGAAGCAACCACTGAAGAGCTTCAAACACTCAAGGGAATTGGCAAGAACAAGGCACAAGCCATTGTTAACTACCGTGATAACCAAGGCAAATTTCAATCAGTAGAAGATTTGTCAAAAGTTAAAGGTATCAACAACAAAACAGTAGCAGCACTTCAAGAGAAAAATCCTAACAGAATAGTTGTTGAATAAAAAATTATTCTCAAGGTTTATGCATTTTGCTTGCGGCACTTTGTGTCGCAAGCTTGCACCCCAATCACCTTCAATAACCCTTACTCTCCATATAATGGAACAGCTATTTTGCTCAAAATATCATCCATTCAGGCTCTTTACTGCCATTACTTCCATTGGTGATTTTAGTTTCTCTAAAATAGATGATAATTCGTCTTGAATGGCATTTGGCTGAAATTTATCCTTCATGAAATTAGCAAGTGCCTCCAGTTTTAGCGCATTGTCAAAGTTCCCTATGTTTTTATGTAGCCATGTGTTGAACGAGTTTGGCTCATTCTTCTTAAAGAAAGGAAAATGAGAGGAAGCAGTGGGCGCAGTTAGTTCAGTTAACTTTGTTAGCGCTTGAATTGAGATCTTTAGGGTCTTCCCTTCCAATGCCTGTAATAGTGTATCGTGGGGTTGCGTCCAGTCCAAAATCTGTCCTACAGATGGCATACATAATTCGCGATATTTTTCGATAACTCCATATTCAAAGCCTAGTTCATCCAAAGTTTTTCCTAGTTTGTCATGTATCCAAGACTGTGTAGCGCCATCCATAGGTTCTAGCTCATTTGGATGAGCACCATACGCAAAAAGCAGTTTTACGCCCCATTCAACATCTTGTTGAACAAGGGAGCGTAAGAGAGGCTTGTCATCTTGATCCTTTACATTTGGATTCACTCCAAGCATCAAAAGGCGTCGCGCATTTGCTATGTCGCCGTGGCGAATTGCTAGCCATAACTGCTGACTTTGATTAATGTCATCCTGCTTTTCATCCTCTGGTATATTTTCAGCGTTTGCTACTGCGTACCTGTCTTCGTCATCACAATCAGCGTCTATTGTTATCGCTTCATATTCACTAAGCTGGGCTAGAATGGGTATTATTTCTTCTGGAATTTCAACTTTAGTTTCATTGAATATTTTTTTCGTGGCAGTCGCAAGCATGGGAAGTTCTAACGCATTTGCACATTCGCTTATTTTTTTTAGGAGTAGCGTCACTATCTCTTTTTTATCTTTTCCCCAGGCAAAAAATGAAATTTGGGAAATATTTTTAATCAAAGTCTGTTTTTCTTCAAAAGAAATAAACTGTCCATCATTTTTGGGTTGATTACGATAAGTTTCGATAAATGCATGGTCAAAAAGGAGTGCCAGTATGCTTTTCCCTAAGCGTTCGAAGGTTTTCTTGCATATGGCACGTATTTCACCTTTTGGGCCTATCATCACACGAGGGTCAGCACCATGCTTTAGAAGATATTGTGTGGCGGTTAGATTTCCATCATGCATTGCCATTGATAGCAATGTGTCACCCTTCTGATTTTTCCATTCGAGGTCTGCTCCATGGTTTACAAGGAGATCTGCTATCTGGAAGTTTATATGACTAAACTCGAAGAACAAGATCGATAATGCCCTGTTTAGAATTGCCTGAGATATTTTGCCTCTACCGTGTGTTAACAAAGCCAGTACCATTTTGATATCTAGGCTTTGGATTGATTGAAGCAGGAGATTGGTACGATCATCTTCAGGTACATTAGGGTTCGCGCCAGCTGCCAATAAAAGCTTTATAACGTCGTTAAAATTTGGGTGATCAACATCAATGTGGGCAGTCTGTTGTAGGGCTTTGTTCAAAATTGCTTGAGCTATTTTGCCCCTGCTGTGTGTTAGCAAAGCTTGCATCACTTTGATATTTTGGGTGCTAACTGCTTGGAGCAAGGGATTGTCAGCAGAAGGGCGTAATAGATTAGGATTGGCGCCAGCTGCCAATAATATCTCTACAACGTCATTGAAGTTTGGACGACGGGCGTCAATATGCGTGATCTGTTGTAAGGCTTTGTTTAGAATCCCCTGATCTATTCTGCCATGCCTTAACAGAGCTCGTATCACTTTGATATTTTGGGCGCCGACCGCTTGAAGCAGGGAATTGTTATAATCAGGTAGCCGGTTAGGATTTGCACCAGCTCTCAATAGGAACGCTACATCATCTTCCGGTGCCTCATCCCATCTTGAATAGGCGAGTAACAAATCATCTAAAGCACGTTGGCTTATTATTCCGCGCTGATAAAAATTAAATATTGTTTCCGCGCTTTGTTTATGCCTAAGCCCCCAAGACAATAGTGCTTTGCCATCTAGTTCTATATTAGATAAATCTATTTCATTGAAATTAGCGCCTGCTAGAAGACGAAATATCACTCCTGTCTGCTCTTCCTCGATATGTGCAGCGTTAGGCGTCTGCTTTGCAATGAATAACTCATTAGCTGCAATAAATAGTGGGGAGCTATTCTTCATTTCTTCGACTGTGCCTAGTTGAACAGGGTTTGCACCTGCCTGTACGAATAGCCTGACAATGTCTAGCCGGTGATGGTTAAGAGCCAGTAGCAATGCTTGATTTAGAACATTTAGATCTATTTTTCGACTTTCGAGAAGCGTTACTAGAATGGAGAGTGAATGCGGACCCCCATCGGTAATTAAAAATGAGATATCGTGTATGGTTAGTATGCTAGGACCGGCACCTGTTCTCAGAAGGAATGCTATCGCCTCAGGAGCACGCGAATGGACTGCTTCCTGCAGTGCCTCATTTAGAGACGCTTCATTTGGTTCTGCTACTTCTGAAAGAAGATCGAGCATTTTTGAGTTTTTAAATTTGGCTGCTTCAAGCAACAAAGAGGGGCTGTGTTGAGGCTTGGGAGTGGCTTTGTGCGCTAGAAGAAGCTGTACCATTGTTAGTCTTCCCTGCCTAACTGCAGCATATAATGGCGTTTCTTTTCCAAAATACTCTGAGATTTGATTTGGATCAGCTCCATAATTCAGAAACAAGCGCAGCAGGTCTATATTTCCCTTAAGAGAGATCGCAAAATGAAATATTTCAGGTAGATTAGGATTCGCACCAGCTTTTAGTAGAACTTCTGCAAGGTCTAACCGATTGCGGGTAACAGTGGATGATAATGTACCATCTAGAGCCTCTCGATTTATTTTTTCACTTTTAAGAAGAAATGTTAGGGTAGATGTTGCATGTAGATTAGTAGAGAAAATTAAAGCTTCAATATCGCGTTCCTTTAGTATGTTAGGATTAGCGCCAGCCTTTAAAAGAGATTCTACAGCTTGAGGACGACACGAATGGACTGCTTCTCTTAATTCCTCATTTAGGATCTCTTGACTTGATTTTGGCGGAGGTTCGACATTACTAGTAGGAGCTGCGAGTGACGTAGGTTCATGCATGCTATCTATCCTATAGTTATTTTTGATCTTTATAAGGCTATTTTAATTACTATTTATTTAAAATTTTTGAAGTTTTTCTCAAGCCAATTGTAGCTTCCATTAAAGCCTAGTAGGTCTCTTTACCATTCATGACTAGGATTATAGTTAATTAAGATTAAGGATTTATTAACTATTAATTTTTTTGAAGTATTTTTGATATTTGTATGGAGAATTTTTGGAAATAGAAAAGGGAGCAAGATGGATTGAAAAGAGAGGTAATAGAGTTACTCTTCCTGCCAAAGTTGGCAAAAGCCTGACCTGTTGTTACTTGATATAAATCTATAAGATTTAAATGATAGGGTGACCTATTACAATCTTATTTGAGAGCTGACCTGCTGCTATGTCAAGCCTGTATCTTTTGTCTCACGCATTGCCATCAACCCCAACAACGTTATACAAGCCACTGCACTAAGATAATAGCCCACATACTGCAGCCCATAGTTTTGAGCTAGCCAGGTTGCAATGTAGGGTGCCAGTGATGCGCCCAGTATGCCCGCAAAATTGAATGTCAGTGAACTACCTGTATAGCGTACCGATGTTGGGAAAAGCTCTGATAACACAGTGCCAAGCGGCCCGTACGTGAGTCCCATGAGAGAGAGACCGATGACCATCATAATAACAGTGCCTACTACGCCAGCCTGAAACAAAGGCGCCATGAGAAGTCCAAATATAGCAATTGCGATTGTGATCCAGATCAACACGCGACGACGCCCTCGCTCTGCCAGTACTGCTGAAAGAGGAATCGTAATGGCGAAAAAAATCACGCCAAGCAGCTGAACCAACAAAAATTCTTGTCGTGCATAATGAAGTGCCGATGTGCCCCAAGACAGTGCAAACACGGTCATTAGGTAGAACAATACGAATGTTGCGAGCGATGCCATAATGCCTATGATCAGCGTACGGGTATGGTTATGAAAGACCGCCATCATAGGAACCTTTACACGTTCGTTCCTATTAATAGCGTTCTGAAATGCTGGTGTCTCAGTGATAGTAAGTCGCACATACAAGCCAACGATCACAAGTACGGCACTTGCAAGAAATGGGATACGCCAGCCGAATGCGAAAAATTGCTCATCGGTTAGCCAGTTCGATAGTACAAGAAAAACTCCGCCAGAAAAGAAAAAACCAATGGGTGCGCCTAGCTGCGGAAACATGCCATACCATGCTCGTTTTTTTGGCGGAGCGTTTTCGACCGCCAACAGTACTGCACCTCCCCATTCGCCACCAAGGCCCAATCCCTGACCGAAACGGCATAGTGCGAGGAGGAATGGCGCGACAATGCCAATGCTATGATAAGTTGGTAGCATACCGATTACTACGGTCGAGATTCCCATGGTCAGCAATGCGGCAACAAGCGTTTTCTTCCGTCCAATGCGATCCCCGAAATGTCCGAAGAGTGCCGATCCGATTGGCCGCGCCACGAACGCAATGGCAAAAGTTGCGAGAGATGCGAGGATAGCGGAGGTAGGGTCAGATGTTGGAAAAAATAGAGTAGGGAAAACGAGAACAGCAGCAGTGGCATAGATATAAAAATCAAAAAACTCAATTGTCGTGCCGATAAGGCTGGCAAATAACACTTGGGCAGGACTGTTAATGGTAGGCTTGGCCCTGAGTGAAATATTGTTCATATTTGTTCTCGAATAGTGCAGTTTCGACAAGTACTGGCCAAAGATGCAGTGAATGGTTACAATTTGCATTGGGCGAGCATCTAAAAAAGGCTGATTTTGAGAATTTTTCGCCTAAATTAGATTGACGCATAAGGGTGCGCCAGCAACTGGCCGGTATTTTTTGTGAAGTTGGTGACTTTTGCAAGGATAAATATTGAACAAAGAATAGGCTATATATCCATTTAACTTGAAGATGCGAGATTTGCACCCGTCAGTTGAGACAAAATAGGAGGGGTTAAGGGGAAGTGTTTTTATCCTCTCCTCTTAAATTCAAGAGATTATACCGCTCGTATCTAAAAAATCTTTTTCTAACCTTAAAAGCTAATATCTTTAAGCACGAGCGGTATATTTATTTTTAAACGTTGGAGGTTTTAATGGTAGATGTTGGACAAGAACAAAATATGGCACAGCTACTGCCTGTTACTGTTATCAAGCCAGTGAATGTTGAGAAGAATAGCGCTTTATTAGATAGCGCTTTATTGGATGGCCCTCAATCAGAAAGAATGGAAGATGATCCCTTGGACCAAAAGTCTAAATGCGGATCTACTTATGGCATTATTTCAAAAGCCTGTGCTAAAGCAGGTACTGCAGCAGTTGAGGCATATAATGTAGGAATAAAGGCCTGTGGTGAAGGGATTGATGCTATTAATCCTGGCGAATGCGCGGAACGCTCAGGGTGGCTTCAAATTTTCTGCGTAGTAATTATTGGTGGCGGCATTATAGGTGGAGGTGGTGGTCTCTCTGTCCCAGGTCTTCCACTAGCGGCTGCAGTGATTGCGGGTGGTATGGGGACAACCGCCATTAGTTTAGTAGCTGCCTGCAAATGCGGTAGTGTCTGTGCAGGAAGCTGTAAGGAGCAAATAGCTGAAAGAAGAACGGTGCAAAGGGTTGAGATAGCCAGAGAGGATTCTCAATTTCCGGCGATGAGCAGGGGACTGTTTTCAGATCATCCAGCAGGATATTCTAGAGTTAATGAGTTCCCTATGGACGTTAGGATGGAAGATCTTGAAGTAGATAGAAATTCAGTGCAAACGGCCAGCATTTAGTCGATGTCATGCAACTCGTCTGTTCTATTACATATTAGAAGTAAGGGTAGGGGCTACAAGCCCCTACTTCTACCTGGCTTATAAAGTCACACTGGGTGTTGTTGTTGACCATGATGTGGCGCTCTGATCTCTGTGCGTTTCTTCTCGAGCTGTGGATGATGGACTTTGTGGTACACCTGGTAGTGATACTGGTCCTTCTCCTTTACTTTCTTCGTGTATAACAACGAAAGGCCTATCAGCAGTAAAAGATTTTGCAGAAACATTGGGGGAAGAAGGTACCCCTGCTGAGACTGTAGAAGCACCAGATTTAGGGGGACTGTTAAAGTATTCAGGAGGAAGGCGATCGGGCCTTGCTGCCGCCGATGCACTATCGTTTGACCTACGCTGATGATGATGGACTGCAGTGTTTACGCTATAAAAAAATGAAGAAACTACTCCTGAAATTGGAGCAGCAATTTGTGCGGCTTGGCTCGCAGATTCAGCTGGGTTATGGTCAGTTAGGGCTGCAATACCGGCACCAACAGCGGCAGCGATTCCAGTACCAAGACCGGTTACCATTATTGCTCTCAAAGTAGAGTAGAGGACTTCCTTTGTTAATGTTTCTTTGGGACTGCATAGCAAATTACCCAATGCCAAAGTAAGTTTGGAAGGTTCAATGTCTTCTGGTATCTCAATAGGCCATTCTTCTTTTTTTTGTTCTGCGCTCATAAAAATCTCCAAAATGTAGTAAATTTAAAACTATGATTAATTTACCACGCTGAAATTAACGATTTATGATTGCAATGTGCTAATTTGCACTTTTTTCTACGCATGACAAAAATTGAAAGGAAGGATGTTAGTACTCCTGCGTAGGAGTGAAGAGTGGAGGTAGATATGATCGTATAAATCTGCTATTGCAGTGTGTGGAATAGATAGGTAAGGCGTGATCTATTATATTCGTGGGGATAGATCAGTTTGCGAGGAACATAGCGACGCGGGAATCTAGAGCGCAGCATACATATAGTATGCGAGCCCTCTGAAAGCATTTTCCCCCCAAAAGATGACCGTTTTAATATAGGGGCTAATCTCTTACATTACAGATTTAGAGAGGAGACTTGATGCGAGGGATAGGAGGAGGCTATAAATCCACCTTAAATTTTCTTTGTTCTCGCCAAGCTACACCTAACAAAATTAGGAGTAGTAGTAGCAAGGGATAGATGCTCGTATACATCCAAGGTGTTCTGCCTCCATAGGGATAGACCTGTCCAGTTAAAACTACTGTTTTGAAGGGCTCTGCTTGAGATTGTATTTTCCCTAACGGGTTGATAATGCCAGTAATACCATCGTTCGTCGCCATTAATACGTAACGCCCAGTTTCCAATGCTCTCATTCTGGCCATTTGGAAATGTTGTGCGGGTGCTAGTGATTTACCAAACCAGCTATCATCACTTACGGTGACCAGTAGTTGCCCTTCAGGAAGATCCTTTAACACCGAAGTGGGGTAGGCAATCTCATAACAGATGGATGAAACAATGGGGATATTGCCTGCCGTAATAAGTGCCTGATACTTTTTGCCTGCTTTGAAGTCTGACATCGGGATTTGCAGATACCCATCTAACCAGTTTAGCCAAGAACGGAAGGGAATATATTCACCAAAAGGGACAAGGTGTCGTTTATAGTAACTTCCTTCACCCTTCCCCAGCGCAATCATTGCATTATGGTATTGGTTATCTTCAACCGCAGGTATGCCTGTGATAAGCGTGACGCCATTGGCTTTGAGTTGCTGGTCTAGGCTATTTAAGAATCCCTGTATTCTGTTTTGCGGGAACGTAATGGCAGCTTCTGGCCAGACGATGAGCTGGCTCTTGAGGTTTTGGCTGGTCAATGTTTGGTATAGCAGCAAGGATTTTTCAGCCTGGTCTTGTCGCCACTTTATACTTTGTGGAATATTACCCTGTATCAAGCTAACCGTAATAGGTTCCCCAGCGATATGTGTCCAAGGTCTATCCCATAGTTTGGAAGTAATAGTACCGCCTATGACGATAACGGACAGAAAAGACAATAAGAGCCTGTAGTTTTTCCTTTCAATAATAATGACCATCAAAAGGGCGCTGATAAAAGCGGTTACCCACGATACAGCGTAAACGCTAGCAATAGGTGCAAAGCCTGCTAGTGGCGTATCAATTTGGCTATTGCCGAGTAGTAACCAAGGGAAACCAGTAAGAAACCATGTGCGTATCCATTCGAAAAGCGCCCATAGACTTGGGAAAGCAACCAAAAACTTGCTCAGAATGTTCTTTGAGAAAAACTTAACGAGCACATAAGACATGCATGCAGGGAATAAAAGCATAATAAAGATTAATAGGGCCGTGATTCCTGCAGCAAGTGGCTCATTTGCTTCTCCATAAATATGGAGGCTAACATAAACCCAGGAAACACCCACGCCAAATAACCCCAAGCCAAACAACCCACCCCTACAAAAAGCGCGTAAAGGGGAAACATTGATGCATGAAAACAATAGTAAGCCTGGAGAAAGGAGGGCAATAAAGAAGAGCTCAAAAGGAGCAAATGCAAACGGCAAGAGTATGCCAGCAGTTAAGGCAATCAGATCACCTTTATAATCAGACTCTTTTGTATAGGCTAGCATTCGCGCCATGTTATTTCTTCTCTAGTTTTTCAGGAAGCGTAAGCTGCAACGAACGTATTCTTCGCTTATCTGCTTGTAGAACCTTAAATATCATTTTATCTATAACGATGGATTCACCACGTTTAGGCAGGTGCTCAAATTGTTGGGTGACCAGTCCACCAATAGTATCAAATGTTTCTTCATCTAAATGGGTGCCGAAGAACACATTAAAATCCTCAATAGGCGTGAGCGCCTTTAAGGTAAATTGCTTTTGACTGATTTTATAAATATTTTTTTCTGTTTCGCCAACATCGTATTCGTCTTCGATGTCTCCAACAATTTCTTCGAGCACATCTTCAATCGTTAGCACACCCGAAGCGGCGCCATATTCATCTAGCACAACTGCCATATGATTACGATTGAGCTGGAATTCCTCTAGTAGAATATTTAAGCGCTTGCTTTCAGGAATAAAAATAACAGGGCGGATGATGTTCTTTATATCAAAGTCCTTTTCTTGACTAAATGCGTATTTGAGTAAGTCTTTTGCTAAGAGAACGCCGATAATTTCATCCTTGTTTTCTTTGATAACGGGGAATCTTGAGTGTGCTGAAGAAATAACAATAGGGAGGATGTCTTTAAGGGGAGCACCTGCAGAAAGAACTATCATTTGTGATCTAGGGACCATTATGTCTCGCACTTGCATATCGTAGACTTCAATAACACCCTTAATCATGGCAAGTGCAGCATGGTCAATTAAATCTTCTTTAGCGATATCCTCTAGCCAGGCAAGCAACTCCTTGCGGTTTTTGGGTCGAAAAATGGCGTGGCCCAGTTTTTCTAGCCAAGACTTATTTGATTGATCTTCTTCATTGTTCATAGTGAATTACGTTATTCAGTCTTTTGCAGGTAAGTCCAAAACACCTTTAGGAGAGAGATTTTTTTCTGTTTCTTTCAGCTGATGTTTCAATTTTCGATTGTTATTCTTGAGTTGGATAATCGTGAAAAAGGCAGATAGAAACCCTAAGAGAATACCTACACCTAAAGTATATGCCAATAATAAAGAGAGAGGAATTTCTGAACGACTGAAGTAGTAGTCAAAACTGACAGGGGTAGCATTGATGCTGGCAAAAGTTATGCCCAGTAGAAGAATCAGTAATAGAAGAATGTAGCCAATGATTCGTTTACCTTTCATGATATATCCTTCCTTAGTTTTTGAAAAAATCCTATCCCCTCCAAAAATGGAGGGGATAGGTTAGAGCAAAGCTAATTATTTCTGCTCTTGGTTTTTCATCTTTTCTCTGAGCAAATCACCCAAAGTGGTATTGCTAATTGTTTCCTTACTAGGCCGTGACGATTTCTTATCAGTAGCAGCTTTGGTAGTGCTAGGTTGCTGCTCGTCCAATGCCTTAATGGAGAGATTGCAGATATTGGTTTTTCTGTCGAAACCTACAACTTTCGCTGTAATAGAATCTCCAACACTGAAATGATCTTCTGGATTGTCGGAAGAAATATTACTGATATCGGAGGCGCGAATTTGGCCCTGTACATCGTCATCCAGTTTTAATGTAACGCTTTTTTTATCAACAGAAACCACTTCACCCGTCACTAATGTGCCTTTAGGGAATTTTTCGGTGAAGGAAGCATTAGGGTCAGCCTCAAGCTGTTTAATGCCTAAGGAAATGCGTTCACGATCTGGGTCTATGCTTAGAATAAGCGCTTCAACCTCATCACCTTTCTTGTAATTCCTCAGCAAGGCTTCAGTAGGTTCTTGTTGCCATGAAATATCAGAAAGATGAATCAATCCATCTATATTACCGGGCAGTCCAATGAAAATACCGAAATCTGTGATGGATTTAATTTTGCCTGAGATCTTCTGACCTTTTTCATGAGATTCTGAGAATTGATCCCATGGATTTTGCATGCATTGCTTCATACCTAAAGAAATACGTCTGCGTTCTTCATCTATTTCAAGCACGACGACTTCAGTCTCTTGTCCTGGGTGAACCAGTTTGGCTGGATGAACATTTTTATTTGTCCAATCCATTTCAGACATATGTACCAAACCTTCAATGCCATCTTCAATTTGTACGAAGCAGCCGTAGTCAGTGATATTGGTGATATGCCCAAATAAACGAGTGTTAGGAGGATATCGACGCGCAATATCGAGCCATGGATCTTCTCCCAACTGCTTAAGGCCAAGAGAGACACGTTGTTTTTCCCTGTCATATTTGAGAACTTTAACTTTTATTTCATCGCCGATCTTGAGAACTTCACTAGGATGCTTAACACGCTTCCAAGCCATATCAGTGATATGGAGCAGACCATCAAT
>JAQSWO010000022.1 GCA_029266595.1 Gammaproteobacteria bacterium | reverse complement strand
CGGTATTGTTCTGTTGGGTATTAAAGAAAAGCCCATTAGTCATTTTAAAGTTGAAGGTGTGAAAGAGCCCCAACGCCTCATTACTGATCTTTTCAATACACTCAATAATCCTAAAAAAATCAGTGTTAATCTGTTGAATGATAAAGATGTTCAGGAAGTAAACATTGAAGGTAAAACGATCATCCAAATTCATATCCCTGTAGCTCATCGGAAACAAAAACCAGTATATTTGGGTGAAAACCCATTGAACCGAAATACTTATCGTCGATTACATGACGGTGATCGCTATTGCGACGACGAGGTGGTGCGTCGTATGTTGGCCGAAAGGGTTGAGGATGAGCGCGATAGCCGAATACTCAGTGGTTTTAGTTTGGATGATATCGACAACCACAGCTTCAGAATCTATCGACAAATGTTTAGAGATGCAAAACCTGGACACCCTTGGCTAGGGCTAGATGACTTTACATTCTTAAAGAAGTTACGGGGTTGGCGCCATGCCCGCGAAACACAGAAAGAAGGGCTTACTTTAGCTGGTGTGTTGATGTTTGGTACTTGGGAGGCCATTCAAGAAGCATGTCCACATTATTTCGTAGATTATCAAGAAAGCACTGGAGATAAAGCAGAATTGCGTTGGATTGACCGACTGGTTCCAGATGGTAGCTGGTCCGGTAATGTTTTTGATTTTTATCGTAGTGTTTACCGAAAGCTAACGGATCCCACGAGTTTAAAAGTCCCTTTTCAGCTTTCTAAGGGTCAGAGAAAAGACGATACGCCTGTACATGAAGCGATTAGGGAAGCCCTAATTAATACTTTGGTACACGCTGATTATTCTGGGCGTTTATCTGTTTTAGTGGTAAAGCGTTCTGATAGGTTTGGGTTTCGTAATCCAGGCAATATGCGCATTCCCATTGAAGAAGCAATGAAGGGTGGCGAGTCAGATTGTCGTAATCGTATCATGCATCAAATGTTTTTGATGGTTGGCCTAGGTGAGCGTGCTGGTTCTGGCATTCCCAAAATATATAGTGGTTGGAGTTCACAGCATTGGCGGCCTCCAGAGCTCTATGAAAAAAACGAGCCGGCGCAAACATTGCTTGAATTACGAATGCTTGAATTATTACCTCCCGGCATACTTGAGCAACTTGAAGTAATGTTTGGGGAGCCGTTTGTTCAGTTAGGGCGAACCGAGCGCTTGATATTAGCCACCGCAGCAATTGAGCAGGTTGTGAATCATGCTCGAATGACCACTATTAATACAGAACATAGTCGGGATATATCTGCGGCTCTGAAAAATTTGGTGAAACATGGTTTTTTAGTTGCAAATGGCCAAACTCGTGGCGCTGTGTATACGTTACCAAATCAAGGATTACCTACACCTGATGAAGTTTTTGGCAGGTCTGAACATTTGAGTGAGAGCTCCGCACATTTGGAAGGGAGCTCCGCACATTTCAAAGCTTCTAGCGAACGTGACCAAGATGGTAGATTGCTTCCACCACTATTAGATGCTCCAATCATTCATGATTTATCTCAATTATCTCCTACTATGCAAGCACGCTTAGCAAGTCTGGCAATAGAGCCAAATACAAAAGGTCGTGTATCTAAAGAAACGATGATCAAAGCGCTGTTAGATTTATGTGAAGGGCATTTTGTCACAATAGCCTGTCTTGCCAGTTTGGTTAATAGAGCCCCTCATGCTTTACGCCAGCAATATATCAAGCAATTAGTCAGCGAAAAAAAACTTAGGCAAGCCTTTCCCCAATCACCTACTGATGGTCGTCAAGCCTATATTACGTGTAGTAAAGTTTAAATGAAGCGTCAATGTAAGCACACAATGGAGAAATAATGATGGCAGATACACAATCAGGACAGCTTGATAAATCTAATCAAACAATAAAAACTGTGCATTCTTTCCAAGAAAATGAAAAGAATATGACTTCTTACCAAAACTGGCGATACGAGATCGATGGAGACCACATCATGTGGCTGGTGATCGATAGAAAAGATAGTAACGTCAATTCATTGAATCGCGAAGTGATGATGGAGTTTAATGAAATCCTCGATGATATTGCCTCGCAGCCTTCCATAACCGGAGTGGTAATTTCATCTGCAAAATCTTCTAGTTTTATCGCAGGTGCAGACATAGAACAATTTGTGTCACTCAAAGATGAAGGTGAAGCATTCGAGCTAGTGAGATATGCGCAAACCGTATTCGATAAGTTGGCTGCACTCAAGATTCCGACGGTCGCTGCCATCAAAGGCTTTTGCTTGGGAGGTGGATTAGAGTTAGTGTTGGCTTGTCGCTACCGCATTGCGGAGAATGGTCCTAAAACGGTAATTGGTGCGCCAGAAGTAAAATTGGGATTGCATCCAGGTTGGGGAGGTACTATCCGTTTGCCTAATTTGATCGGTGCGCGTTCGGGCTTAAGGATGAATGTAACAGGTACCCCTGTTGATGCAAAGCTGGCCCAAAAAATAGGCTTGGTTGATGTTAGCGTGCCTGAGCGCCAACTTATGCGTGCTGCACGCTACTATGTTCTAAATAAACCTAAGCCACAACAGCCCCCTTTCCTGGATAAAATACTTTCTCTCAAGGCTGTAAGACCTTGGATCGCTAAGCTTTTCTATAAAGCGCTCAGTAATAAAAAAGTACAACGCAGATACTATCCAGCACCTTATGCAACCATCGATAACTGGGTGGAATTTGGCACTGTGGGTGACAGAGCGATGGTCCAAGAAGCGAAATCCATCTCACAGTTGATGATGACAGAGACCAGCCGAAATTTGGTTCGCTTGTTTTTTCTACAGACTCGTATGAAGGCGCAGGCAAAAGGAGTGAAATTCTCCGTTGAACATGTGCACGTGGCTGGCGCAGGTACGATGGGTGGAGATATTGCAGCTTGGTGCGTACTACAGGGCATGCGCGTCACTTTACAGGATAGGACGCCTGAGATTATTGCACCTGCTATCAAACGTGCACATGCATTGTTCAAGAAAAAGTGTAAAGAGCCCCGGCTTGTGCAGGCGGCACTAGATAGGTTGATTCCTGATGTTGAAGGTATAGGAGTCTCAAAGGCAGATATTGTCATTGAAGCCATTTCAGAAGACGTAGCCATCAAACAAGCTTTTTACAAAGCTATCGAACCAAAGCTGAAAAAAAACGCTATTTTAGCAACAAATACTTCTAGTTTACCATTAGAAACCCTTAGCCAAGTACTTAAGCAGCCAGGTCGCTTGGTCGGCCTTCACTTCTTTAATCCCGTCGCTATGATGCAATTGGTCGAAGTGGTTAAGGGAGAAAATACTGATGAAAAGATTATCGCGCAAGCTACTGTTTTTGTGCGCGCATTGGATAAGCTGCCATTGCAGGTGAAAAGCAGCCCTGGTTTTTTAATCAATCGCGTTTTGATGCCTTATTTAATGGAAGCCATGCATTTATTGGACGAAGGCTTTACAGCTGAAGACATTGATAAAGCTGCCGTTGATATTGGCATGCCTATGGGGCCGGTGACGTTGGCGGATACGGTAGGTTTAGACGTTTGTCTCGCGGTAGCAGATATTCTGGCAGGTCATTATGGCGAAACGGTGTCAGAGAAGCTGCGCGCATTGGCTAAAAAAGGCAACGTGGGTGCGAAGTCGGGGCAGGGGTTTTATGTTTGGAAAAAAGGTAAGAAAGTTCAACATGCCTCTCCCGAATTATCTAACCCTGCTATGGTAAAGGAAATCCAAGATAGGTTGATGTTGCGCATGCTTAATGAGTCTCGTGCTTGTTTGAGAGAGGGTGTGATCGATGATGCAGATTTGCTGGATGCAGGTATGATCTTTGGTACGGGTTTCGCTCCTTTTAAGGGCGGGCCTATGCATTATGCGCAGAGATTGGGCATTTCTCATGTTGTGGAAAGATTAGTTGAGTTGCAGAAGAAATACGGCGAACGATTTGCACCTGATGAGGGTTGGCTAGCGCAGGTGAAAGAGGAGATGCGCGAGTCAGATGAGGAGCTAGTCTAAGTTGTGGTGGCAGATCCATCTTCGGCCGTTTAGAGAATAAGCTCACCTTTTGTCATACGTCTCGACTCGATTCCATCAAAAATGCTTGTATTTTCTCAAGGCAGATTTTTTCAGTGAGTTGTTGCAAAGCTTTTACACGCACTGATAACCATAATAATTCTTGCTCTGTAACGACGTAGTTCTTTTTGTAGCGCGCATCAACATAGGCATCGCGTAATAATTTAAACAAACTTATTTCTTCTGGGGTCGCCAAGGGGAATACTTTGATGAGCCTATCGTCTAGTGCATGCGTCAAATTTCGTAACGCTTCTAAATCATGCGTTTTGGGTTTGTAGTGAACATATACTAGCAAAATAGCGTTATATAGATGCTCTGTGGCCTGATGTAGCATAAATGCTGCATTCTTATAGCTCCCTCGTTGGAAAGCATTCTCAAAATCTATCCAAAATTCTATTGCATGACCGAACCAGTGCTCAAAATCTTCTTGAGCAAGCCTATAACGTTGCTCAGGATCTAAGGCCTTAGTCGCCTCATGCAAGTGCAAATTGCCTGAACTATAGAGGAGTATTCCTTCCTTCTTAAGATCAGAGAAAAAATACTGACCTTCATCTAATTGCGCGTTGATATAATGTATATCGTGTACGATCACCGAGCGAGGCGTGCGAATACCAGGTAACGGGCGAGTGGCTTTCAGCAGATCATCTTCTAATCGACGCTGCTTATGAATACTACGCGTTTTCACAATAGCCAATAAATCATAATCGCTTTGATACTGGTAACGAACACCTTCCTCTTCGTAGGTGTCTTCGACCCAGCTGCCGCGAGCATAACTGCCAAAGAGTATCAGCATTTCTACCTCAGGATACGTGCGGATAGCTGCTACTATGGCTTTTAGTTCTTGGCGTTTTTCAATTGGCAAATGAGCAAGAGAGTTTTGCATTATACGATCCACAGCTTGATGGGTTCGGTCTTGGCAGGTACAAACTGGATTAAGCACAGGAGAGTATAAGTTTATTATATGCTGCCTTTCTCTGTACACGACAAAAATAGAGAATGATTAAAACGGTGTCAAAAATAAATATTGTAACTGCGCATCATTGAAAACACGCTATGAATACATCCATGTAGGCTCTTCGAAAACATCCATATTTTTGAAGGTTTGCTCCTGACACACAGCCGTGATCTTTCATCAAATTTTTATCGTGTACAAAGGCTGTCTTTTAACAAGAAAAATCTCGTAAGAATTTATAAATCTGCATGAGGTAGAGCAGATTCTATTATCTCATTATTTCTTGATATCTCCCGCATATCTCCCACGCTTGAATACGGAAGATTGTCTAAAAATGATTTAAATCAATAAAAGAGGAAGAAATTTGGTTTTTAAGGAGGGTTTTTGAAGTTTGCTGAACTGCGAAAGACTTTTGCATGGTAGGCGTGAGTGAAATCAAATGTGCATAAAAACTCCTTATGTATCAATAATGGTTTATTTGCATTCCTATAAACTGCCCCTAAAGTTGCCATCAGAAATATTGGAGGCTGTGCTAGTACTAATCTCCCCTTCGCATTAAGGTACTAACCGCAATATCCTCATCTAATTCAGGCCAATGCACCCCTGTACCATGGCCTATGAAACGCCAGTTGTTTCTGCTCTCTTCGTTAGCGTCTCGTAGTTTTGGGAACCATTCTAAAGGAGCAGATATTTCTCGGCCATCGGCTAAAACAAAGTGTAATGCGGTTTTAGTAAAACTGATATCAACTGCATGGTCATCAAATTTAATTGCTAAAGTGCTCATACCATTTCTCCAAAAATGTCACACGGTGTTCGAAAACAATTTCCCTTACTTCGGCCAGTTCATAACTTCTAAAGCCATAGGAACTTGCTAAATTGATCGTATTTAACCAAAATTTTGCTATTTTATCTCCATGCTCAACATGGATATGTGGCGGTTCAGCACCTTCTAGGCTAAAAAAGAAAAAACGGTAACCTTTAATTCTTAGTATGGTCGGCATGATGATCCCTTAATATTTAAGAGGCTTATTTATTTCAACTAGCTTTTTCTTCAATTTGCTTCAACAGCGCCATACCTTCATCATCTGCGACTATTCGCTCAGCTTCACGGCGTTGCGCGTCAAAAGTAGTATATCGCTCCAATACCAACTTTTCTGCTATATCAGCACGCATCTTTCCAGCGTGATTCAAAACATCGCGCTCATTGAATTGCAGAAACCCATCTAATTTTCGATCCAATTTTGCATGGTCATCGCACTACGGCGTTCTGCCATGTCTTCCGCGTAGTCCAGGTACATGGTCACGATACGATTAAGCTCATTGATCTCTGTCTGCTGTAAGTAATTTTTCGCTACGGTGGTATTTCCTTGGTGCACACGGCTACCTGACCAACTGGTTAACCCCATATTGGGCTTATTGGCATCAGAACGATGGGTAATGAGCTCGGCTGCTGTTTGACCGGTGACTCTGCCCAAAGCATCTTGTCTTGGACTTGTTTAAAAAATAACTGAGCCTGCTGAGAGGTTTTGTCATAATTTACAGCTGTGACAAATAGATCTTTAATTTTTTGGTAAAAGCGCTTTTCAGAGGTTCGAATCTCTCGAATCCGTGCCAACCACTCATCGAAGTAATCCCAGTGTGGGTTCTGCTTGAGACGCTCACCATCCATTGCAAAACCTTTAACTAGGTATTCTCTAAGGATAGTGTTGGCCCACCGCCTGAACTGTATACCCCGCTGCGAGCGCACGCGGTAGCCAATAGCCAGGATCATGTCGAGGTTATAGAGCTTGAGAGTCTACTTGACGATTACCCTCCATTTGAACTGTCAAGTAATCTGGACAGTTGCTGACTCAAGCAGCTCTCCATCCATTAGTATTTGCTGTCCATTTTCAGCGATATAGAAAATAACCGCAACTTGTTTTCCACTAGTGAAATGATTAGTCTTAATCTAACCATTATAGGGGGTTAGATGTTATTTCAAAAGTTTAAGTGTGCTGGGATAAGCAATGTTGAGAAAACGGCATGAGCAGCAACGAAAAAAATAGCGAGTTTTTAATTTATCAGACCGAGGATGGGCTAACTGAGATTCAGTTAAAAGCTCAAGATGGCACGGTATGGTTAACGCAGGCAGAAATTGCAGGATTGCTTCAAACCTCATCACAGAACATTACTCTTCATATTAAATCGATATATGAGGAGGGAGAATTGGTGTCAACGGCAACTTGTAAGGATTACTTACAAGTTCGACGGGAAGGTGAAAGACAGATCAAACGCTCCTTGATGCATTACAATCTTGAGATGATTTTAGCTATTGCTTATCGCGTTCGGTCGCCTGGAGGCACACAATTTCGGCGTTGGGCAACTACCACACTGAAAGAGTACTTAGTTAAAGGATTTGTACTCAATGATGAGCGCTTAAAAAACCCAGGTAAATGGGATTACTTCGATGCATTAATTGAAGGCATTCGAGACATTCGCGCCTCTGAAAAGCGATTTTATCAAAAAATAAGGGACATATATGCTACCAGCATTGATTATGATACAAAATCTAATGCTGCACAGACGTTTTTTAAAACGGTCCAAAACAAAATGTTGTGGGCTGTGACAGGCAAAACTGCAGCAGAGCTCATTGTAAAGCGAGTCGACGCTAATATACCAAACATGGGTTTGACATCTTGGCAGGGTCACAGGGTACGGAAAGCAGACGTCGTAATAGCAAAAAATTATTTAAATCATGATGAACTCACAGAATTAAATAACATTGTAACAATGTTTCTAGACTTTGCAGAAGATCAAGCAAGGCGTCGTCAAGCGATGGCAATGAAGAATTGGGAAGAGCGCTTAGATGCATTCTTAACATTTAATGACCGCGCAGTCCTAACAAACGCTGGCAGCATCTCTCCCATAAGAATGCAGAGCAACTTGCTTATGAGCATTTTAGCAAATTCAATGAACATCACCGTCGTATAGAGACATTGGCAGCTGAAGAAGAATATTTGCACGAGTTAGAGATATTAAAAAAAGAAATAACTTGAACTACTTTGTAAAGAAGCAGGAAAAGCTGATTGTCGAGGCAACTGTCCGGAAATTCCGGACAGTTCAAAAAGAAGGCGATACAAATGCCGCTCCTAAGAAAACTTCGCAAAAACTATCTTTGGCAGCAGATAGATTTGCTTGAACCATTTGACCTCCAACCAATCTACTGCTTCTGATTTCCAAATTTTGTGCATGATATGACTTCTATTAAATGATGTTTACATGGGCTTCCGTTTTCAAACGAAATAGCAACCTATTGATTTTATTGGAAAATTATCAAGCTTCCGTTTTCAAATGAAATAAAATGGTTACAGAAGGTTCAAGCCTCTTAGCTCTGCGTCAAAAAAGACAGCATTTTCTCATGGCATAACTTTTTGGTAAGCTGCTGAAAAGCCTGCACTTGATCTCCTAGCAAAGTTAGCTCCTCTTCGGTGATGGTATAACCTTTTTTATAGCGCGCAGCGATATAGGCATCACGTAACAACCTAAATAAGCGTCTTTCTTCCGGGCTATCTGTGGGGAATGTTCGAATAAGCCGCCGGTCTAAGTTATTGGTTAATCTACGGAGTATCGCCAAATCATGTGTTTTAGGTTTGTAGTGGGTAAAGACCAATAAAATAGCATTATAAGAACGTTCTGCAGCTTGGTGCATCAAAAATGCTGCGATTTTGTGCTCATGCTTTTCTATACATGATATTGCCGTTTGGTAAAAGCCAACTGCATCTGCAAACCAATACTCGAAATCCTCTTGTGCTAGCTGATAGCGTTGTTTTGGGTCGAGATTTGTATTAGCTTCTTTTAGCTCTAAATGCCCTGTATCATACAACAAAACCCCTTCTTTCTTGATATCAGAGAAGAAATACTGTCCTTCATCTAATTGAGCATTAATATAATCCACATCATGGACAATGATAGAGCAAGGCGTGTGAATATTGGGTAGTTTATCAACAGCTTCCATTAAACGGATTTCAAGATGCTGCTGTCTCTGTAAACCTCGAGTTTTGACAATAACCAGAAGATCATAGTCGCTTTGGTAGTGATAAATAGCCCCATCTTCCTCATACATATCTTCAACCCCTGTACCCCGGGCGTAGCTGCCAAATAAGATAATCATTTCTACACCAGGACGGGTGCGAATAGTAGATACAATAGTCTCTAATTCTTGTCTTTTTTCGATTGGCAAATGAGCTAACATGCTTTTCATCACTTAGTCCTAAATTTAATCTCAACAGTAACCTTCTTTATACGCAGGATTAGTTCAAGGTGCAGTTAGCCCTAAGCTTGCCCCCTCTCTCTTGTACTCCTGGACGGCAATAGATCTTGCCAGATTTATGGGTTTCAAGATGCGGAAACTGATTGATCTTATAAATGGATTTGGCTGGATGATATTGAGTTTTTGTTTGGTAGGCACGAGTGGGATCGAACCACCGACCACCACCATGTCAAGGTGGTGCTCTACCACTGAGCTACGTGCCTATGTAGATAGGGAGCGTACGCTACCATCACTCGCTACTCGAGTTCAAGTTCAACGCATATCCCTTATCATGCTAAATCTTCTTCTTTTAACGTATCTAGTTTGTTTTTCTTCCCAGACCACTCCTCGGCATCTTCAAGCGCATCTTTCTTTGCGGTAATCATAGGCCATTTCTGAGAAAGCTCCGCATTGAGCTTTAGAAAATGTTTTTGATCCTCGGGAAGGTCATCCTCCTCATAGATAGCATCCTCAGGGCATTCCGGTACGCATAGATTGCAGTCGATGCATTCATCTGGATCTATAACAAGGAAATATTCCCCTTCTCGAAAGCAATCCACGGGGCAAACTTCTACGCAATCCGTATACTTGCATCTTATGCAGCTATCGGTAACGACAAAGGTCATGGGTGTTCTCCAGGCTGTAAAATTTTTCGTAATGATGCATTAATAGGAATGTTAATGCGAGATTTGATTATCGCTTAGAAACTATTTTAGCTACAATGCCGCAGTTACGAAACTGGAGAGAAGTGAGTATGATTACACCGCAACAAATTAAGCAGCGTATAGAGTCAGTCTTGTCAGATGCCAGTGTTGAAGTGATAGGCGATGACGGTGTTCATTTTGAGGCTGTCGTGGTTTCACCTTCTTTTGATGGAAAGACCAAATTGAATCAGCATCGTATGGTGTATGATGCGTTGGGTGACATGAAAGCTGATATACATGCATTGGCTATAAAGACTAAAATTGCTTAGGCCTGAGCTAATAAACTTATGAATGAGGTAATAGATGAACGTGCAAGATAAAATCAAATCCCAATTGAGCCATGATATTGTCCTATATATGAAGGGCACAGCTGTTTTTCCGCAATGTGGATTTTCTTCCAGGGTGGTGAATTTATTGAATGAATGCTTTCAGCGAATGGATGAAATGCCAGATGTGCTTTATGTGAATGTGCTAGAAGACGATGAAATCAGAGAAGCTATTAAGGAATATGGTCAGTGGCCCACAATCCCTCAGCTTTACCTCAAAGGAGAGTTGGTTGGAGGATGCGACATTGTTTCTGAATTGCAGGAGAGCGGTGAGTTACTAAATATGTTGAAGCAGGCAGCTGCTAAAGAAGTCTAGACCCCTTTACTAATAAGTCTTAATGGGATTTCTTATCTTCTGTTGTGCCGGCGGTAGTTTTGCCATTGACGGTTTTTTTGTCGCGTAATGCGTGGACGCGTCGGTGTTTTTCGATTTCTGCTTTTTGTGATTCAGAAAGTGGGTGTGTTTCGTCAAAGGTTCTGAAGAAATTGTCCAGATCACTGACAAAGCGCATATCTTTTTTACTTGGCATGGCGGACTTCCTAGTGTGTGTTGGCCAGGCAGTATAGCTGCGTGAATTTCCCTGTACAAGTCGTGTAGTGAAGAGTAGACCATGTTCGACAAAATCCTTATTGCTAATCGTGGAGAAATTGCGTGTCGTGTCATGCGTACGGCTAAGGATTTGGGTATACGAACCGTGGCTGTTTACTCAAACGCAGATAGAGAAGCACTTCACGTAAAAATGGCCGATGAGGCTTATCATATTGGTCCTTCTCCTAGTGCCAAAAGCTATTTAAATGCTACTAAAGTGATTGAGATAGCACTTATATCAGGCGCTCAAGCCATACATCCAGGCTATGGCTTTCTATCAGAAAATGCTGATTTCGCAGAGGCATGTCTAGCGTCAAACCTTCGTTTCATCGGCCCAACGCCCGACGCCATTAGAAAAATGGGGGAAAAAAACACAGCCAAACAAATTATGGAAAACGCCAATGTGCCTGTGGTTAAAGGCTATCATGGCCCAAATCAAGACATTTCCTTTCTGAAAGAAAAAGCACGCGATATTACTTTTCCTATCCTAATTAAAGCTGTTGCTGGTGGTGGGGGTAAAGGTATGCGTGTAGCTGAATGTGAGGATAGTTTTGAAGAAGCGCTGTTTGCTGCCAAGAATGAGGCGCGTGCTAGCTTTGGTTGTGATGCTGTGCTTCTTGAACAATATCTTCCGGAAGCGCGGCATGTAGAAGTGCAAGTGTTTGCTGATTGTCACGGTAATGTTGTTTATCTATTCGAACGTGATTGTTCTATACAAAGACGTCATCAGAAAATTCTAGAAGAAGCGCCTGCCCCCGGAATGACGCCAATGTTGCGTGAGGCTATGGGAAAAGCAGCTGTCGATGCAGCACGTGCGATCCATTATGAAGGTGCTGGCACTGTCGAATTTCTGCTCACGCCTGACCATACTTTTTACTTTATGGAAATGAACACCCGCTTGCAGGTGGAGCATCCTATCACGGAGAAAATTACCGGATTAGATTTAGTAGAATGGCAGCTTCGTGTGGCAAGCGGTGAGCCATTACCCCTATCAAACCAGAATGACATCACTTGGCACGGGCATGCGATAGAGGCGCGTATTTATGCAGAAAATCCCGAAAAAGATTTTGCCCCTTCCACTGGGAACCTCATCTACTTCAAACTCCCCCAAGAAAGCCAGTATGTTCGTGTAGACACGGGCGTGATGCAGGGTGATGATATTAGCGTTTACTATGACCCATTGATTGCGAAACTGGTTGTGTGGGATCAGGACCGCGGTAGAGCTATTGCGCGAATGAATAAAGCATTGGGCGAATGTTATGTCGCAGGTGTGCACACCAACATAGCATTACTAAGGGCCATCACAAATAATCTGACATTTATTCAAGCCAAATTAAGCACGCGCTTAATTGAAAGGGAGCAGCAGGCCTTGATATCGGGAGAGATTATGCCGCCTCATACCATTATTGCGTTGGCTGTTGTGATCACTTTATTAGCGCGGCAAAAATCAGCGTATGCATTATGGCAACACGCTGTTGATGCGTATTCTCCTTGGTCTAATGCGAATGGTTGGAAGCTGAACCTACCCGCTAGACAAACCGTCCATCTGAGAGTTATATCACAAGACTTACACGTTACTGTGGAACTTCGAGAAAAAGGCATCTACTGTTTGGAAATATCAGACGATATATCTATCACTTTGAGAAGTATCTATTCAGATACGCATCATTTATCCGTTGAAATCAATGGTGTTCTGACGACTGCCGCCTATGCCGTTTCTTTCCCTCACCTTTATGTCTTCTCAGAAGGGCGACAATTTATTTTTAAAATATTTACCGATGAGTACAATAAAACCATTGAAGAATCTACAGATAGGGTGACTGCGCCCATGCCTGGTACGGTGGTTGATGTGTCCATTTTGTCGGGGCAGGAGGTTAAGAAGGGTGATCGTTTGATTGTGATTGAAGCCATGAAAATGCAACATACGCTGTATGCACCGAAAGATGGGGTGATTAAAGAAGTATTATTTAGTGCTGGGGATTTGATTGAAGAGGGGATGGAGTTGGTGTTGTTAGATAAAAATCCAAACCATTCCTTATGATGAATTTTTTTGAGTAAAAAATTTTTCTTTTATGTCGATAGTGGATCAATTATAATTGAAATGATTATCCGCTAGTTCAGGAGAGCAATGCCATGCCAGACATGAGTCTAAAAGCAACACACAAATTTTGGAACGAATACAATGATCCTAGTGTTTACCGCGTTCTCACCTTTATGGAAGGCGTTGAAACCTGGACCTTAGATGGGGATCCTACCCTTGAAGAGGCACTACAAAAGTTAGGAAATGTGTTGGACAATATCGGTGCGGTTGATTTAAAAGAGGAAGATAGAATTATTGAAGTAGCTGCGCACATTAAGGCAACGCGCAATTTATTTTTACTTCAAACACTTGATACGGCACATCCAGGCGCTGCTTCAAAACTTTTGATGTATGCAGAGCAAAATAGTCGTTCTCAAAAAGACGTTGCAGGTTTATTCTTGAGAAGAAATATCGTTTTTGAGCGGTTGAGATTGCTATCAAGAATTTTTTCAGAAGAACGTTTTGCCATGGTTGCTAAACTTTTCGAGGAAAAAGAATGAAAAAAATATTTCTTACCCTGTGTTTTGTTGGAGGAGCTGCTTTTTCTGTCAATGCGCATGCCGCCTTGGACTGTGAGCAGTATACAAACAAAAATCTTTTAGAGATTTGTAAGACTTTAAGTAGTGCTATGGCATCGGCAAAGGCGCAAGATCAGGCCTATTTCGATAAAATCATGTCGAGCAAAAAAATGTCTTTCAAGACGCAGCAGACACTTACGTCAGGGTCCAGGGATGTGTCTACAACAACAAACGTGACGAATCCGCGACCCCAAATGCCTGCGGAAGTTTCAACTATGCCTGCAAGAGTTGCGCCAAATACGCGGCTAGAGGTTCCTCCTACCAATGTTCAGACTCAATCTATATCACCTACATATCAGTATACGCCGCCATCAAGAGTACCAAATCAACCGATTAATACGGCTCCTAACGCTGGTAGTGGACAACAGAATGGTAAGATTAAGTATTATTAATTCAAATAATCAGGCGGTGCTTTATGAAAAATATGAGAATGACATTTTTGGGTATAGTTTTAGTACTGTTGATGCCTTTATCTGCGCAAGCGGCCACACTAGAAAAGGTGGTTGATAGCATTAATCAGTTAAGGAGCGAGGTGGTTGCTTGGTTGGAAGCAGCAAAGGAACTTTATTTAGAGCACCTGTACCAAGAGAATGCCAGTTATCCAACTACTGTTGCAGTCAATACCAGTACACCGACCATTGAGCCTGTGACCGATAAAAAGGCTACTACGTTGGGATTGACCGCCATTAAAGAGCTTTTAACGCAGCAGAACGCTGAGAGAACAATGCGTCGTTTAGCTGCTGCACCAGCCAGTGATACTTTCCAAGCTTCAGATACGACACCGCAACCTGCCTCAGTTTCCGGAAGTGGTAATAAAAAGCGGGCGAGTGTTTCAGAAGGGGATCGTTATTTGTATATGGGTACGCTCCTTTCTCCATTGGTGTATCAGATGGAACCTAAGAAGACAAAAGAAGGGGAAGCAGGGCAGCAGGGCCAAGCCAATGGTAATCCTGATTTCACGGCTAAGGCTGCGTTTGGTTATTTGCAGTTTGTCTCGAGTTTGGGTGAACCTATTGGTATTAATCAATCTGAGCTTGTGGAAGCGCAAAAGAAATTGATGGCGACTACTGAGGTAGGTAGGACATATACTGTATCCCTTCGTTCTATCATCGCAGCACGTTCAGCTGCTATAGACAATTTGCTGAAAATGTATGTGAGACGCTTACCCATTGATGGTTTAGGTGAAAAGGCTGGCATGCCTGATAAAGTGGATGCTAGCCCAGCAGAAGTAGAGCATTACATTGCGACGCGCAGAACTACTGATGCCCAGTGGTATACGTCTATGTCAAAAGCATCTGCGCCTACGGTTGCTAGAGAGACATTGTTTGTTCTCACAGAGATTCAGCAACAGCTCTATAACTTAGGGCAAGACAATGAAAGAATGTTAGCCATGTTGTCCGTTATGCAGTTGGATCAAGTTATCGCACAAAAGAAAGCATTAGATGAAAAAGAATCAGAAGTTAGGCGTTTATTAGGCCTAAAAGATACAAAAACACCCTGATATAGAGTATAATTAGACGCATATTTTAATTGGAGGAGTTTATTAATGAGTGGAAAGCAAAATTTAGCGGCCATTACCATTACGCCTGCCATAGGTAGTCTCAGTGCATATATCTCAAAAATTAACCAGATTCCCCTTCTGACTTTGGAGGAAGAGCAAGATCTTGCAACCCGTTTTCGCGCAAGTGGTGACCTTGAAGCAGCCAAGCGGTTGGTCATGTCCCATCTACGTTTTGTTTCTAAAATTGCTAGAGGCTATGTAGGATATGGCCTAGCTGTAGGAGATCTAATTCAAGAAGGGAATATTGGCCTGATGAAAGCGGTTAAACGCTTTGATCCCCAGATGGGTGTTCGTTTGGTTTCGTTTGCCGTACATTGGATTAAAGCAGAAATGCACGAATTTATTCTCAAGAATTGGCGAATTGTCAAAATAGCTACCACCAAAGCACAGCGTAAACTGTTTTTTAATTTGCGTAAGGCAGACAAGCAGCTTTCTTGGTTTAGTCCAGAAGAAACCAAAGCCGTTGCGACTCATTTGAAGGTTACGACTAGTGACGTGGATTTAATGGAGAAGCGCCTCTGTGTATATGATGAATCGTTTAACGGTTATTCCGCCGATGACGATATGGCTGCTGCTTTGGCGCCTGAGGAGTACCTTGAAGATAACCGCTACAATCCTGCACTCCAGGCTGAAAATAATGATTGGACAGCTAAACGCGAAAACAGCCTGCAACAAGCAATGTCACTATTAGATCAAAGGAGTCAGGATGTTTTAGTACAGCGCTGGTTGGTGGATGAGGATGAAAAAGCCACTTTGCATGATTTAGCTGCGAAATATAGTGTTTCTGCAGAGCGTATTAGGCAGATAGAAAAAGCAGGGATGGATAAGATAAAGAAAATTTTAGGTGACGAATTGTAATAGACCACTTCCTGCTAAGATTGGCAAGGATGGCCTTCTATCTGGGGGCTGATCTGTGACTATTCAAAACCCTGCTGTCTCCACGCTTCATACAGCACCACTGCAGTGGCGTTAGACAGATTTAGACTGCGGTTGTTGGGCACCATAGGGATGCGCGCAACCGCTTCAATGCTGATATCCGTTAAAATATTTGGCGGTAGTCCCCTCGTTTCAGGCCCAAATAGCAGCACGTCGTTTGCTTGGTAAGCAATTTCATCGTAGCGAAAGTTACCTTTAGTTGAGTAAGCGAAGATACGAAAGGTTGTGTGTTGTGCTATGAAGGCTGCAAAGTTCTGATGTACCTCAACATTTACCCACTCTCTATAATCTAATCCCGCGCGCTTGAGCTGTTTGTCGTCTAGCTCAAATCCTAAGGGGCAGATCAAGTGTAATCGGCTCCCTGTGTTGGCGCAAAGACGGATAATATTCCCGGTGTTGGGAGGGATTTCTGGTTCGAATAAAACTATATTGAACATGATTATTTTTTCTCTTTATTAGGCTTTGCCACGTGCTGTTTTACATTAGCCTAGTCGTCTCTAAGCTCAAAATGACCTTTAAGTTTTAGCGGAGATCATAATATTTAGTTTTGCACTAGTCTGTGTTATTTGGCGGGCTGTTGCTTTTTTATTGGAGAAACACATGGCGCTTATCGCTAATATTATTGGAATCTTAGGTGTTGTCGTTTTATTGGCCGCTTATTTTTTGTTGCAAATAGGTAAAATCAAGGGAGGAGACTATGCCTACAGTGTGGCTAACCTCTTCGGATCTTTAATGATTCTTTATTCTGTTTTTTATGCTTGGAATATCGCCGCATTTATCATAGAAACGGCTTGGGCATTAATTAGTATGTATGGGATTTGGGCTAGGTACAGAATTGGATGCCAGAGGCGGCCTTAGAGGGGAGGGGGCGTCGATGAGCCGAACTCAAAGATGCGCGGTATTTTTTCTTAAAAGCGCCTTGATAACAGGAGAGGCTTGGATCGATTAATACATGGCCGTTTAACGCTTCTCTTCCCAATAACATTCTAAATCTCAAGGGATCTCGATTAGAGAGGCTTAATTCAATATCCCAGCATTGGTCCGCTATTTTTAGGGAAGTCATTATAATGTAGCGGCGTTCCCTATGGCCGTTAGAACTCATGATGAGTCTTTTATCTACCACGAGTGCGCTGCAAGCGATGGTTAGGTTTTCATTTCTTTGAATAGGGCGAATATCAAAATTTACCCATTTCTGTTTGCCTTTTGAAATCGGTACAATATTAAATGCGTGTATGGAAGATGTTTTAGCGCCTGTATCGATTTTGGCTTTAATTGCAGGAAGGTTAAGGCCAGGGATTTGGCACCATTCATTTCTTCCGATTAGAATTTTTTTGAATGCTGGTTTTCTCACAATATACTCCTACCATTTCAAGATACTGGTCTTGTAATAGTTCAACCCCTAGATAGAAACGGCCATCTTTTGTCGATCTTCAAGCGAAAATCTGTAGGGCCAGGTTATACTTTATATTCCTTCAAAATTTTCAGAAGTATCTATAAATGCTTCTTGTAAGTATTCTAGTTCTTCAGTGATGATAGTTGTTTCTTCAAAGGAAGCGATATGAAATAACGCAGCACCCTCATGCACTAAAGGCAAATTACTTTTCCCAACAATAATGCCTGAAATTGGGGAAATCAGTGGATAGTCTTCAATATTAATTGGATTGCCGATTTTTGCAAGTACTTCACCTTTCGAGACTTTTTTCCCTAAAGATTTTAATGGCCTTAAAATCCCACTGTGAGGTGCTCTTATCCAATAGCTCGCATAAGAAAATGCAGGTGTAAATTTTTTATGTGCGGGCTCTTTTATGGATATCATTTCAAGTTTCTGCATCACACCCAAAATACCATTTACGCCCATATCAATAGCAGTTTCATTAAAACGCAAAGACTCTCCTGCTTCATATAATAAACAAGGAAGAGATTTTTCATGCGCATATTGTCGTAGCGAGCCGCTGCGTAATGGCGCGTTTAAAATAACAGGTACATTAAATGATTCTGCAAGCCCTGCAATACCTGGCATACTTAAATCTGTGCGAACTTGCGGCAAATTTTCTCGGTGTAATGTTCCAGTATGCAGGTCAATAAAATGTGTGGATTGCGATAAAATTTCCGTGGTAATGACATGCGCCAGTCTGGCAGCTAATGATCCTTGTTCTGATCCTGGAAACGAGCGGTTTAAATCCCGCCTGTCCATTAAATATCGGCTCTGAAGAAGAAATCCGTAAACGTTTACAATTGGAATGGCGATAAGCGTGCCAGATATTTTTTTAAGCGCAGGTTTTCTAAGAAGCCTACGTACAATTTCTGTACCGTTCACTTCATCACCATGAATCGCGCCTGTAACGCACAAAGTTGGGCCAGGTGTCTTGCCTCGAATAATATGTACAGGCATGGATATAGGTGTCGAGTCATACAGCTTAGGCATGGGTAACATTACGCTGGCGAAGGTGCCGGGTGTTATTTTTATACCATTAATGATTAATTCTGAAAATTCCGTCATTTGAGTTCCTGATTGTTAATTTACTTCTTCCTATCCTTGGTATCTGCTTTTACTGCCTATAGGTTTTGCATTTTTAACGATGTGATCAATAATCATGCCAGCAATATCTTTGTCTGTTGCGGCTTCAATTCCTGCTAAACCAGGTGATGAATTAATTTCTAAAATTAATGGGCCTCTATCAGAACGAAGTAGGTCTACACCAGCCATGCCTAGCCCCATAATTTTTGCAGCCTTAACAGCAACCTCGCGTTCTGCTTTGGTGATTTTTATCATTTCCACATTGCCGCCACGATGAACATTTGCACGAAACTCTCCTGGCTCAGCTTGACGTTTCATGGCAGCGACTACTTTGTCACCGATGACAAAGCAACGCAGGTCAGCGCCTTTGCTCTCTTTAATAAATTCTTGAATGATAATGTAGGTGTTCAAACCCATCAGTGTTTGTATCACGCTTTCTGCTGCTTTTTTTGTTTCAGCGAGTACAACGCCAATTCCTTGTGTGCCTTCGATTAATTTGATAATGAGTGGCGGTCCGCCGACTTGCTTAATGAGATCATCGACATCATTTGGCGCATGCGCAAAACCGGTGATAGGCATATCAACACCTTTCATGGTTAATAATTGATGAGAACGTAGTTTATCTCTAGAGCGAGTAATGGCAATGGAAGGATTAATTGAATAGATCCCCATTGTTTCAAATTGCCGAACAATAGCTGTGCCGTAAAATGTACGTTTAGCACCTATTCTGGGAATAATAGCGTCAAATTTATGAACTTCTTTTCCCGAATAATGAATGGAAGAGCATTTCGCAGTGATGTTCATGTAGCAGCGTAAATAGTCTATGACTTCAACTTCATGGTGTCTGGCTTCTGCTGCCTCGCGTAGTCTGCGAGTAGAATAAAGATCTTCCCTTCGTGAAAGAATAGCAATTTTCAAGATGGTGCTCCTATGTGAGATGTTCTGTACCCGTCCCGCCCTTTATAAAGATCTTATGGAGCAAGTTTCAAGATGCTGTTTTTTAGCATTTTGATAAAGTGGGCTCTGGTGCAATGGGGTTTTTATCTTAAATCTCCCCATAAACATTGCAATGCCGCAATGGCTGTTGGTCCGGCAGTTTCTGTTCTTAATATTCTAGGACCCAATTGAATGGGAAAAAAAGACGATTGTTGTGCTAAATAAATTTCCTGGTCGCTTAAGCCACTTTCAGGGCCAATTAACAATGCGATACGCTCATCATTGAAATTGATGTTGTTTAATCGTCCTTCGGCTGTAGGCGCTAATACTAACCGCATTTGCTCATCACATCCTATGAGCCATTCTGATAAAGATTGCAAGGGCATGAGAGTAGGCAAATAGCTTCGACCGCATTGTTCGCAGGCACTGATGATCACTTTTTCCCAGTGAGCGATTTTTTTCTCTATTCGATCCCCAAAGAGCTTAACACCCGCTCTCTCTGTTAACAGAGGTGTGATTTTTTGTACGCCCAATTCTACAGATTTTTGTAGGCTATAGTCCATCTTGTCACCTCGAGACACACTTTGGCCTAAGTGAACCCATAATGGCGATTCTGGTAGAGATTCTAATGGCGCAAGCGCAATAATTACTGCTTGTTTTTTATGAATGCCTACGATTTTGGCAAGGTGTTCATGACCTTTGCCGTCGAATATTTTCAATTGATCGTTTATATTAAATCTTAAAACGCGCAAAAGATGGCCACTTTCATCTGCACCTAATATTGTTGGCACATTTAAATTGAGAGGTTTATTAAAATATATACGAGGTAGCCGCATATGGGTCACTTATGTTTGTTATAAAAAAATAATGGTATTAGTCGCCCCTTTCAGCAACTCGATTTTTTTTAAAATAAATCAATTTCACATAACGATAATAACTACTTTCTGCGCTAGAGACAGCGGCAATAAATCCAATACGTCCATCTAAAAATCCAGCGCGAAAAACATAAGATTTTAGAAAAGCCCAAATACCGTGGGTGATTGCTTTTTTTAGACTGGCTGTTTTTCCCCTGTCGTAACGCATTTTTGCAGATAAAGTTGTATATTGATTCATTCTGCTTAACAGTGTTTCAACGGACTCATAGGAGTCATGAAATAAAAAGCTCTTTATGCGTCCCACGTACTGCCCTGAAGTTTCTATGCTTTCATGTACCACATCATCTGTAAATTTCACTATCCCTCTTTTGAACAACCTAACGACTCGATCTTTGCCAATATCGCCATGATAAAGCCATTCGCCCAAATATTGTGTTCTTCTAGGGATAGAAAAAAGGGTGTGAGTGGAATGGGTAATGATTTGTTTTATCTCTTCTTTTAATTCATCACTCACCCATTCATCTGCATCTATGGAGAGTATCCACTCTCCTGTTGCTTTTTTAAGTGCGCGATTCTTTTGAATACCAAATCCTGGCCAGTCCGTTTGATAGACTTTTTCAGTATATGTTTTGCATATTTTGACGGTGTCGTCAGTGCTACCTGAATCCAGGATAATGATTTCATTTGCCCAGGCAACAGAATCTAAGCAGCGTTTAATACACCGAGCCTCATTTTTAACAATAAGAATGATACTGAGTGTATGTGAACTTTTTTCACAACCCAGCACTTTGCTCGAAGGCGCTGTGTGTGAGCGATTTGGAGCGCAGTTTGCCTCGTTGTAAGCAATCATTGGCACAGCACCATAGTTGGGCAAAAGACGCAAATTTTGGATGGCGTTTATTTTTTCCACGATAACAACACTGTTTTGACGCGGTCAACCGTTAGTACTTTCATGCAAGCGCACGTACGATCTTCTGGATATAAACATTTCTTTACACATCCAGATTTTGCGACTAGATAATTAGCTTGCTGACCGATAGGCGCCCAGCGCGTGGGATTCATTGTTTGTGAGGGAGGGTATAGTCCCAAAGTTTTTATGCCTAATGCAGATGCAATATGCAGAGGCCCTGTACTGCCTGCTAATAGACCGTCGCAGTGTTGCATAAATGCGATCAGTTCGTTTAAGCTCAACTGGCCGCATATGTTATGGCTATAAGGGCATTTATTGGCTAGTGGTTTAAGTTGAGCCATTTCATTGGGCGCGCCAGTAATAAAAATATTAAATCGCTCCACGGGTAGTTCAGAGATAAGACGCTGATAATAGGATAGTGGCCATTCCCTACCATTATTATTTGATAGCGCGTGGATAATGAGATTAAAACGTTGCGGATCTAGCAGTTTTTCTACACGCTCGGGTAATGGTGTAGGTTTGAGTGATAGTTTGATCAGTTGTTTTAATTGTGGAACAGAGTATTGTGTGGTTATTCTAAGTGGCGTTAGCAATACTAAATTTAGTTGTGCTTCATGTAGCGTTGCATTTTTACGATTTAGTTTGATGCGTTGGTTACAATAAAGATAATGGTACCAGCGATGGCTCGTGCCCATACGGAAAGGAATATTGGCTCTAAATATCAGTCTCGCAATTT
>JAQSWO010000021.1 GCA_029266595.1 Gammaproteobacteria bacterium | reverse complement strand
CACACCCAAACCCATATCGGATTTCTTTGCTGACAACACGCTAGGCTGCGCGCTCTTACGAATCACAGCAGCACTATCCAAATCTGACGTTAATTCGAATGATGGTTTTCCATCTACAAGCGACGCCTTGGAAAGGTACGAGCTCACTAGGCCACCCACAAAATCTGGCAAGCCTAATACATTCTTAAGAACCTCCCGAGCACATTCTATCTCACGATTGCGTTTCAATATGTGACTTACCCTGCCACTCACACCCAGTCCATTCCAAAAAATCTGCCTAATAGTCGTATTCTTTTCTAGGGCTTGCAATAATGTTGCAGATTCATCTTCAGCAAGCTGATTATCGTCGCTTATAAATTCTTCCTGAGCCAGCTCCTGACTGCCACATAGCTCAAGCCAGCGAAGCGTTTTATTGACCTCCAATACGCGCGCCAGGGCTAAAACACCCTTTGCCTTTAATACCTGTCACAGAAGAAAGATGAAATACGAGCAGTGATTCATTTTTGCATAAAGCGTCCGCTATGACTCTAACACCCTCAATTTCTAGCGGATTATGAGCAAGAGATAGAATTTGAAGGCTCTGATTGACTGCCAGCGCCTCTGCCAATGCAGCAGCACCCTTAGGGCCAACACCATTTCCTCCTAGAGCAAGGGTATCAAGATCAGAGACATTATCAGACAATAGCCGGGCTATCTGCATAGCGCCTTCATCGCCTAATGAATTGCCTAAAAGAGAAAGCGTGCGAAGACCCTTATTGACGTTTAAGGCTTTTGCCAATGCAAAAGCGCCTTGAGGCCCAATGCGATTCCCTCCCATAGAAAGCGTGACAAGCTCAGAATTATTTTCAGCCAACACTCGCGCCATCTGTATGGCACCTTCATCACCACAATTGGTGCAATCAAGACGAAGGATGCGGATACATGTTCTACCCAATACATGTGATAAAGCAGCAGCGCCTTCAGGTCCGATTTCGAGGCCTGTGAGATCAACTTCGGTAAGATACGTATTACCACATAATGCTTCTACTAACCTTTTAAGAAGCACGTTGGCAAATATCTCCGTTTTGCTTGTTTTAAGCAGCGCCGTTACATCAAATTTAACCTTAGTCTCACAATTTCTTGCTACTTCTAATATCTCATGACGCAAATCGTGGGGTATTAATAGGTATTGCAGCTCTTCCTTCATGCGCATAAAGAAAGAAGAGCGCCTATTTCCTTTCCTAGGCGCTGAAAATACTTCTTGAGAATTTTCTTTAGAATCAGAAGAACAGGCACTACTTTTTCGTGCTTTTCTTAGCCCCATAATAACTATACTCCCTTATAGTTATTTAATTTATAGAAGTAGCATCTAAACATATCGTTAATCCTTAGAGCATAATCTTTCGATTACCTCTTAACGACACTGTGAATTTACTTCGAGCAAGGCGTTAAAACAAGGCTCGGCATATTTTTGACAGAGTCTTTAGGCCGTGCTCTCAATGAAAGCTCCAAAAAACACAAACCCAAAAGAATCGAAAAATAAAATTATCTCTATATTTTAGAGATATGTCTAGATGCGCTGGACAATATGCATCAATTTTTTACGTTCTGCTCCTTAGAAATTAATGCATATTGCGTCAGTCTAGCGAATGAATCACACGCTCGCGCCTCTAAAAAATTAAAAAAAATTAGAGCGCCGCAGTAGCATGAACACCATTAGGCGTTGGGACGATCCCCCCTTTTTCCTCTTCGCTACTGATGTCCGTATCAACACGCAGCACAGCAGGTCCGGCGCTAACAAGCACAACATCAAATAGACTAGGGCTAGGCTTACTACCAAAGAAAGATGAGCCGCTTCTTAGCCTCACCTCTGGTGATGTTGACATTCCTGTTGTTTCCCCATAGCTACTACCTGACTGGTCATTGAGCAAGACTAAATCTGAATTTGAATCTGATTTTTCACCAAGCGCTTCTTCCCACGACGCTTCCAATGCCATACTTCCAGATATTTGCTGACCACTGCCTATCTGATCCTCATCTGAACCCACTGCCAAAACGCCAACCGGCTCTGCCAAAGATCCACGGCCTCTTGGTCTTTCCATAACAGTCGCTGTGTCCGACAGCAAATTGCGATCACTTTCCAACTGCACATTTAAGTGTTTATCATCTCCAGGCCCTTGCAAATCGAACGGCTCTATTCCTATCGAATGCGATCTAATCACTTTGAAATGAGGACTAGGACTTCTACTACCCTTCTTCGCATGATACCCACCTATCAGACTCATTAGAATTCTTCGTGTACCGCCACTTCCTAGAGAAGCATTTTCGTGAAAATATTGTCTAGCCTGCCTAGGCAGCATTTCGCATGAAGCATAATTCTGATATCCCAAAAAAATCCTTTGCTGATCTGCTGCTTTTTGTAACGATTGAATACCTCCATCACCTACAGCATTACCATCAATCCAAAGTTCAGTAAGGTTTGCCTTACCGGAAGATAATGCTTCTGCTAATGCGTTCGCACCTTCGTCCGTGATCCCATTTTTTGTAAGACTAAGTTCTTTAATTCGAGGGTTTTTCTTCAAAATTTTTATCAGCTTTTTAACACCTTCATCCCCAATTCCTGCTCCAGAAAAGTCAACTGAAGTAAGGTTAGGGTGCCTCTCCAATTCCTTACATATTGCTTGGAGAGCAACGGGGCTTTGAATTTCTTGCCCAAAGAAATCAACGCCAGTCATTCTAGAATTCCCTTTCAATATTGCCGCAGCAAGTCTACCCGGTGATAAGCTGATGTAGCCATCTTGCTCCAGCTTTTCCCTTTCTGCAGCTCGCTCTGCTCGCATAGATTCCACATTTCGTCTTGCATCATCTGGCGGTAAACCTCCTTCTATAAGAAACTTCATTTGTTTTTTTTCTAGCATTTTGTCTTGCCATTTTTCTAGTTTGTTTTTTATCTCTTGGAATATTCCTGGCATCGTAGTGACCCTCTTTGTTTTAGTTATTAATGGGTTATTCACAAACTTATGTATCTTACATGACCCAACTTAATGTTTTATTAAGTGAGGAAAAACATTTCCGCACACCCCTATACACAGCAAAAATAGAGGCTGAATAGAAGAAGTGACAAAAAGAAAGATCATGCTCCTAATACACAGCGATGATTTTTGATCAAACTTTCGTCGTGTACAGAATCCACGCACCATTGGTGAATGATTAACAGCCTCAGTACTGTTCCGGATCTAGCCTTATCGCCACTTCACATGTTAGGCTTTCCGACCCAAATCAACTCCAAAAAAGATCTACTTATGTCTACTACCAATGATTTTGCACTCTACAAACGCTTGCTCAGCGGCATCAAACCCTACCGTTGGATGTTTTTTGTGGGCATTTTGGCAACAACCGCAACTTCCGGCATTGATGCGGGACTCGCTTGGCTCATCAAACCCATCATCAACGAAGGATTAATCGATAAAAACCAAGCATTTATTCGCATTCTACCCCTCATTATCGTGACGGCGTTTACCGTAAGAGGCATGGCAGTATTTTTTTCCAGCTACTTTATTTCTAAAGTTGGACGCAGTGTGATCATGGATTACCGGCAACGAATTTTTAAGCATCTATTGAAGCTACCTGCCAGTTTTTACGATAAGCAATCTTCAGGGCAACTGCTCTCTCGCTTGATTTACAACGTAGAACAAATCTCTGAAGCCACCACATATGCTATTTTGATTATCGTACAAGAAAGTGTCCTCGCAATTGGCCTGCTGATCGTCATGTTCACACTCAGCTGGCAGCTCACGCTGATCTTTATGGTTGTCTTTCCTCTCATGGCTTGGCTTGTTCGCTATACCAGCAAGCGATTACGAAAGCTCAGTACAGGAGTACTGCGATCGGTCGGAGAGGTCAGTCATATCGCTGAAGAAAGCATAGAAGGCTATCGTGTTATTCGGACGTTTGGGGGTGAATCTTATGAGGCAGAAAAGTTTATCCGTGCTACCCATAGTAATAAGCAACAAGAAATGAAGGTGATCGTCACCAATTCTTTAGGCACTGCCTCTGTACAAATCGTAATCTCTTTTTCCATCTCTCTTATTCTGGCATTGGCTACCTCACCAGCCATTGACGTGTCTGCCGGTGCATTTGCGGCACTGGTAGCAGCGATGTTTACGTTGCTACGCCCTGTACGCCGCATCAATCAAATCAATAATATTATCCAAAAGGGATTGGCTGGCGCGCAGAGTATTTTTGAATTACTCGATATTCCGCCAGAAACGGACAACGGGACGCAGCGTATCCAACGCGCTAAAGGCGACATTGTCTTTCGTGATGTTTGCTTTACTTATCCAGGCACGGAAAAGGAGGTCTTAAAAAATATCTCATTTAGCATTCAGCCAGGCGAAACTGTGGCTTTGGTAGGGCGTTCTGGTAGCGGGAAATCTACGCTCGTGAGTTTATTGCCGCGCTTTTACGATATAGAGAAAGGAGAAATTTTAATCGACGGTTTGAACATAAAAGATTATCAATTGGCTGATTTAAGAAACCAATTTGCCTCAGTGTCGCAACAAGTCACCCTGTTCAACGACACTATTCTAAAAAATATCGGCTACGGCAAGCTACAAGAAATAGACGAAGACACTGTAAAAAAAGCAGCAAAAGCGGCACATGCCTTAGAGTTTATCAATGAACTACCTAACGGCTTTGAAACATTGGTTGGAGAAGACGGCGTATTACTCTCCGGCGGTCAGCGCCAACGACTAGCCATTGCACGCGCTTTGTTGAAAGATGCCCCCATATTAATTTTAGATGAGGCAACTTCTGCACTGGATACAGAATCAGAAAAATATATTCAGTCAGGACTCGAGCAATTGATGCATAATCGCACGACTTTAGTCATCGCACATCGCCTCTCAACGATTGAAAATGCAGATAAGATTTTGGTTATGGATAAAGGCGAGATTGTGGAATCTGGCACCCACCACTCGCTATTAGCGCAAGGCGGGCATTATGCTCGACTACACGCGTTACAGTTTAAAGAAAGAGATGCAATTCATAGTGAGATTTGAATGCTGAGTTTGCTTTTAAACTACGGCTTTCAAACATTATCCATTGAAACCCATGACATTCCTACTATCCACAACACACCTAAAAAAGTATTTTATATAACTCAGTTGCGCAATATGCCACCTTCCACATCACTTACCCAACGCATCACTCAAGCCTGGCATCAAAAATCCGCTTGGCTCAATCTGCTACTGCCCTTCTCTTGGATATATCGTATAGCTACCTCTAATAAACGTTACCTCTATACTGCTGGCTATAAAAAACAAATACGCTTTTCTATACCCATTATCGTGGTTGGAAATATCACGGTTGGCGGAACAGGTAAAACACCGCTGATTATTGCGTTAGCACACTTTCTATCACAGCAAGGCTATCGTCCCGGTATTGTCAGCCGAGGCTATGGCGGCAAACCTCCTATATTACCTCTGCATGTGACCACGAATACTGATCCATTAATGGCAGGGGATGAACCCGTGCTGATTGCCCAAAAAACAGGTTCTCCTGTCGTGATCTCACCCGATAGGGCAGCCGCCATTCAATCATTGATAAAAGCCTACGATTGCAATGTTGTACTCAGCGATGACGGCATGCAGCACTATCGCATGCACCGCGATATTGAAATTGCCGTGATCGACGGACAACGACGCTTTGGGAATGGACACTGCCTACCTGCCGGCCCTCTGCGTGAGCCCATTAGCCGCCTCAAAAGTGTGGATTTTATAATCTCTCAGGGCATTGCCGAACCTGATGAATATCTTATGAAACTCGTGCCTGAACAAATCTACGCGCTGAAATATCCCAACAATTCGCTTGATATAACACAGGCGCAGCAAAACCCTATACATGCTGTTGCTGGCATTGGCCATCCCGAACGATTTTTTCAACAGCTGAGGAACATGGGTTTTTCTATACTTACCCATGCCTTTCCCGACCACCATCGCTATTGTCCGGCAGATATTAGCTTCCCTGATGAGTACCCTGTCATTATGACGGAAAAAGATGCTGTTAAATGCAAAGCCTTCGCAACGCCATTACACTGGTGCTTGCCTATTCAAGCAAAATGCGACGAAAGTTTTTTTAGCCATTTAGTGGAAAAATTAGAGAAGGTAATACTACACTTGGAAGAGAGTCCGTAGCCTTTGGTTACGGATATTAGGAGCCTCACTTAAGAAACTTTGATTAAATGGAGAATTATCATGATAAAAATGCCCGACCTTTCCGAACTCAAAAAAACCGTAAACTTTCAAAATATTGTGGATAATGTGAAATCCGCTATAGAAACTGTTTCAAACCATACAACATCACTGCCTGAAGGCGATGAATTAGTAGGTAAATTTACGGAGATTACTGGACTTGTTAGCAATCTTCTGGACATGAATGCCCAGCAAACCCGTGCTATTGCACACATCAAATCCAAAATCCACGAGCTCGAAAAAGATATCATAAACGTTAAAGTGGCAATGGCCAAAGATGGGATAGAAAAGAGTACAACATCAGCAACAGAAAAAAGCGCAACATCGACAGGGACTGTGTCATCAACGGCAGGAACTACGTCGTCAACAACAGGAACTGCGCCATCATCGACAGGATCATCATTCACAGCAGGCGGCGCCTACAAGAGTGAAACAACTGGAACCTCAAAGCCGGTGGATGCTGAAATCGTGGATGAATACACACATAAGCACAACAAAAATAAAGATGATCAAAAATAAAGTAAATTCATTTCCCTCAACCTTGGCGAGAGCAGATTGAGGCAACACCGAGTCTGAAGACAACTTTGATTGTCCTCATTCTCGGTCTTGCCCAATGATAGCTAATTGAGGCAGACTTCAGGACGCTGGTTCATCATCTTAGAGTAGGCGGGTAGCACACAGCTTTTTTCTAGAAAGAGCCTGTTCCCAAAATGGTTTTAATTAATAAGAGCGTGTAGCCTTCTGGGTGGATTAACTGATACCACTGGAAGTAGTCTGCTTAACACTTAGGCGGACTACAAATCAAATAAAGAAACGTGAAACACCAAAGGTACCCATGCAAACAAAGTATAAACAAATTCGTTTTCTCTTCTTTACCCTCCTACTAATCATTAGCCAAACAACCTTAGCCAAAATAAACATTGTTGCTGCTGAAAATTTCTACGGCGACATTGCTCAAACATTAGGTGGTGACTACGTGACTGTCACCAGCATTCTCAACAACCCACAACAAGACCCACACCTTTTTAGCACTTCACCCAGCGTTGCTAAAAATGTCGCCCATGCAGATATCGTCATCTATAACGGCAAACACTACGAAGACTGGATGCCTCGACTCCTATCTGTGCCTGGCAAGAAAAAGCACCGTGAAATTATCGTCGTTGCCGATCTCACAAACACCCAAGCTAACGATAACCCTCATATTTGGTATGACCCAAATACCATGTGGCTTTACGCACAAAAACTCACTGCCATACTTATCGCCCTTGATCCCGATCACAAAGCGGATTACCTCTTGCAACTATCTGCGCTAGAAAAAAAACAACAAGCATTTATGGCATACCTCACAAAGATCAAACCTCGACTCAAGGGGCAGCCTGTCGCAGCCACAGAACCCGTTTTTAATTACATGGCCGATGCTCTGGGTTTATCTATGCAGGCGAAAGCCTTTCAATGGAGTGTTGAAAACGATGGCACGCCCTCTCCTTCCGCAATGCGAGAAATGCTAGCCGCTATTCAACAACGTAAAATTCGTGCACTGATTTATAATCAACAGGTCAGTGACCCCATGATGACTAACCTTATAGAAACAGCCAAACAACATGATGTTCCAGTCATCGCTGTCACAGAAACGCAACCCAAAGGTATGGACTATTACACATGGATGCGGACGCAATTGGAGGCATTAGTTGCGGCGAATTCATAGCTATCACCATAAATAGAGCTTACATGGATGTATTCATAGCGTGTTTACGTTGATATAAATCCCTAAGATTTAAATAGTAGGGAGGGCCTATTACAGCAAGAGGAAATACATGAAAGGCACTGACATGATTATCACACAACCGCATAGCCAAATACCGACACACACGACAGCACCTGACGCGGTGGAGATAACTCCAGATATAGAAGCAGGGAAAATATGCTATTTTCCTCATTTGACTTTTACGCTCGATCCAATCTTTTCGAATCCGGCTAGCGTTGCAAGTAGTTTGGGCGGATTATCCGCAAAGCGTAAAAGTATCAGTTATAACCCCCAAACCCAGCATGTAAAAGGCATAGCCTCGGATGCACCACACTACGCTGCCGCAGAGAAGATATTGCAAGATTATGCGCTCTTTGCAAAAACATTAATTACAACTTTGTGCCCTTTTTATAACACGCATCTTCGAGTAGGCCGAACCAGTTTTCGTCCGCTGGAAGTGCAAGGTAGGCCAAGCTCTTATCGCAAAGATGACACACGTTTACATGTAGACGCATTTCCTTCTATGCCTATGGGAGAAGATCGTATTTTGCGTGTATTTTCAAATGTTCATCCGCAAGGACAAGAACGAATATGGCGGATAGGAGAGCCCTTTAAAGAAGTGGTATCGCAGTTTTTTCCACGATTACGTTCACCTTGGTGGAAAGAGCGCCAGTTGTTGAAAATGTTACATATTACAAAAAAAGAAAGAACATTATATGACCACTATATGCTGCAGTTGCATGACCAAATGAAATACGATCTGACCTATCAAAAATGTGCACAACAGCAAACGATTGCATTCCCAGCAGGTTCTACGTGGGTGGTATACAGTGACGTAGTGTCGCATGCAGCCATGTCAGGTGCCTATTTATTAGAGCAGACCTTCTATCTGCCTTTTACCAAAATGCGCACGCCAGATTTAGCACCGCAGCGAATTTTGGAACAACATTTTTCGCTCCAGGATCGTCAAAATATGGCCATTTCAACATAGAGGCTGATCTCTTATATTACTTCTCCCTTCACATGCAACCTTATATCTTACACGTCGCTATTAATAAGCCTGTACGTCACTGCTTCGACTACCTATGGTCGCACACACTAAGCACTGAAATACCTAAACCAGGCATGCGTGTACTCGTCCCTTTTGGAAAACAGCAAATGGTTGGCGTGATTCTATCCATCGACCAAACCTCTTGCTTCGACGAAAAAAAACTAAAGCCCATTATTGAATTATTAGACGAACAACCCATTATTTCCGAAAAAATATTTTCACTTTATCAATGGGCCAGCCAGTATTATCAACATCCTATTGGCGAAGTCATCCTAGGCACTTTACCCACAGCACTACGTGACAAAAAAAATTCAACTGATAAAACGCTATACTACCAGCTAACTTCCCAAGGAAAATCTTTTGCGTCTGAATCATTAAAACGCAGTCCCAAACAATCTGCCCTCATTACCTTATTAACAAATAAAAGCATTAGCCGAGAAGCTATCAAAAATAATGGATTTTCAAACACCATTATTTCAACTTTATTAGAAAAAAAACTCATTGAAAAAATATGGATTGCCGAAGAAACACCACCCCTATCCACTTTAATTCAAGCAGAAGCACCGCTGGCACTCAGCCCAGAACAACAAACTGCGGTAACAGCTGTAATTTCTGCAAAGAATTTCAAGACCTTTCTCCTGCAAGGCATCACAGGCAGCGGCAAAACAGAAGTTTATTTGCACATCATTGATCATCATTTGAAACAAGGAAAACAAGCACTGATATTAGTGCCAGAAATTGGACTAACTCCACAAACCATTGCTCGGTTTCAAGGACGCTTCCCCGTTCACATTGCAGCTTTTCATTCCAAACTATCTCCCACAGAACGGCTGAATAGTTGGCGACGCGCACAAAATGGAGAAGCAAAAATTATCATAGGCACGCGTTCTGCTGTTTTCACGCCAGCTAAAAAACTGGGCATAATTATTTTAGACGAGGAACACGATGCTTCCTTTAAACAACAAAGTGGTTTTAGATATTCCGCACGAGACCTTTCTATTCTACGAGGGCAACTTGAAAAAATACCGGTGATATTAGGAACAGCCACCCCTTCCTTAGAAACCTTACACAACGCACACAGCGATCGCTTTGAATTACTCACATTACCTTTTCGTGCAGGCAATGCAACACCTCCTATTTTTCGCACTGTAGATATAAGAGGTCAATACCTAGAAGAGGGCTTATCTAGTCAGTTATTACATGCCATGAAAATACATTTGGCAGAAGATAACCAAGCCTTACTTTTTTTAAATAGGAGAGGATATGCTCCCGTACTACTTTGTCGCACTTGCGGATGGTCGGCAAGTTGCCACCGCTGTGATGCTAAATTCACCGTCCATCAATTTCCACCGAGATTAATCTGCCACCACTGCATATCCAGCACCTCTATCCCAAAACAATGCAGCCATTGTCAAAGCAATGAGCTCATTAACATAGGCATCGGCACTGAAAAAGTCGAAGCAGCTTTAAAAAAGCATTTCCCTGACATAGATATTCTTCGCATTGATCGTGATACCATTCGGCATAAAAATGACATGCAAAAGATATTAGAAAAAATCAAACACGGGAAACGTCAAATATTAATTGGCACACAGATGCTAGCAAAAGGGCATCATTTCCCTAATGTAACTTTAGTGGGTATCTTGGATATCGACAGTGGATTTTACAGCACAGACTTTCGTGCAGTAGAATCTACCGGACAATTAATTACGCAAGTGGCAGGCCGTGCAGGAAGGGCAGAAAAACCTGGAGAAGTTTATTTACAAACCTATCAACCAGATCACCCTTTGCTCAATATATTATTGGAAGAAGGCTACCATTCTTTTTCTCAACACCTGTTAATGGAAAGAAAAAATACCGGATGGCCACCTTTTTCTTTTTTGGCTTTATTGCGTGCGGAGGCCACTCATAAAGAAAAACCTCTACACTTTCTTACAGAAGCCAAACGAGCGGGCGAAAAATTGCCACATCCACACATACAGCTATTGGGACCCATCCCTGCACCTATGCATAAAAAAGCAGGGAATTTTCGTGCAATATTTTTGATTCAATCCAGCCAGAGAAAAACATTACAAGCCTGGTTAAATAAATTCATTCCCGTCGTTGACGCACTGCCTTCAGGAAAAAAAGTCAGATGGTCGCTCGACGTGGATCCACTTGAGATGTTTTAAACAAAAGGACCCACACCATGCTCCCACGCAAATTTCAAGGAACCACCCTTCACATTGCCACCTCTACTTATGTTGACGACACATCTGTTTTGATAGGCGATGTGAGTATCGGCGAAGACAGCTCCATTTGGCCTACGGCTGTTCTGAGGGCAGACGTCAACACCATCACTATAGGCGCGAGAACCAACATACAAGATGGCACAGTCATACATGTGAGCCACAAGGCGGCATTCAATCCTGATGGCTATCCAGTATGGGTGGGAGATGATGTAACCATCGCGCATCGCGTCATACTACATGGCTGTACCATTCATCATCATTGCCTAATTGGTATGGGTAGCATTCTGATGGACGGCGTGGTAGTTGAACCACAAGTAATGGTCGGTGCAGGCAGCTTAGTACCGCCTGGTAAAATATTAAAAAGTGGCTACCTTTGGCTTGGCAACCCTGCCAAAGAAATTCGCCCACTGACTGACGAAGAAAAAGCGTATCTTGATTACAGTGCGCAGCATTACGTGAAAATAAAAAATCGATACATTTTAGCGAAATCATCTGGCGAAATGCGCCACTAGACAAACCCTATATACATATGCAGAATACCGGCCGAAAATAAAGAGCATGGCTGAAATAATTTCCGTTTTATAAACGCTCAGCTTGGATTAGAAAATTATTGTAATAGATCAACCCCCTGTTGAATTTGGTATAAATGGCCAGAGTCCGACCGACCGTCTTTGCGAGGAGCATAGCGACGTGGCAATTCAGGAGAATTCGAATGAAATACCTCCCTGTCTCATCCTTTGAGCGCCTCACGTTCAAATCTGTTCGAGACAGATTTTCGCTCCAAAACCGGCAAAATATGGTCATTTCAATATAGAGGCTGATCTCTTACAAATTATTCAAGCATGTTTCTAAACATGCCGTACTACCTTGTCGCCAAGATTGGGCCACCATTCAAAACTTAGAGCATTACATGGAACAAATACTTACATTCGCACTTAACCACTGGGCACTCTCCGGCGGACTTATCCTCATTATTTTTTTCATCGTCGCAGAAGAAATCAGAAACAAAAAAGACGGCACCAAATTATCACCACAAGATGCCACTCGTCTTATTAACACAGAAAACGCCGTCGTCATTGATCTCAGGGAAAAAACTTTATATGACAATGGCCATATCGTACGAGCTATTCACCTAGCCAAATCTACGCTTAACGACAACCTTAACAAAATCACCAAATTGAAGAACAAACCAATTATTCTAGTCGATACCAGCGACTATCAGTCTGGCACGATCCGTCAAAAGTTGCATAAAGAGGGCTTTACACGACTTTTTATATTGGCGGGCGGAATTCATGCTTGGAAGGAGGCGGGGCTCCCACTCGTTAAATAGACCTAACTTTTCAGAAAAGCCAGGCACGTTACAAAGAAAACCATTCGTATCATTCAACAACCCACAGGACAAATTACCATGGCTACTAAGGAAACCCAAACACCGAAAAATACCACGGCAACATCTGATACAGCCAATGCCGAAACTACGACGACGGAACAACAAGCAGTTCGTCCAGAATTCGGCATTCAGCAAGTATTGGTGAAAGACGTATCCTTTGAAACACCACTTGGATACCAACTCCCTATCCAAAACTGGCAGCCTGAAATTGATGTTGAACTCAATGCAGGTACCAGCAAGCTGGCAGACAATCTCTACCAGGTACAGCTCGCTATCACTGTAACAGCCAAGTGGGAAGACAAAACTGCCTTTTTGGTTGAAGTAAAGCAAGTCGGTATTTTTGGTATCAAAAACTTTTCGGACCCACAGTTACACAGAATGCTTGGCAGCTACTGCCCAGGGATACTTTTTCCTTATGCGCGCGAACTCATATCCGATATGGTCATGCGAGGGGGCTTCCCTCCACTGTATCTTGCACCGATTAATTTTGACGTGCTTTATGAGCAACAGCTGCAAAAGCAACAGGCAGAACAGCAACAACAACCGATAACCACAACTTCTGAAATTGAACAATAATCACCGGATGGCAAAGATGACCGATACCATGGCTGTTCTCGGTGCTGGATCTTGGGGAACTGCCTTGGCCATTTTGCTTGCTCGAAATGGCCTATCGGTCAAACTCTGGGGGCATGATCTTCAGCATATTCAAGAAATGCAAGCGACTGGCACTAATCAGCGCTACCTTCCTGGCATTTCGCTACCCTCCAATCTTCAACTCTGCCACGACCTCTCCCTCACCGTTAAAGATGTACAAGACATCCTAATTGTCGTACCCAGCCGTGCATTCAAATCATTGCTGCTTAGCGTCAAAACACACCTATCCTCCCATACCAGAATTGTTTGGGGCACCAAAGGAATGGATACATCAACCGGTCACTTCTTGGACCAGGTAGCTGGAGATATTTTGGGTGCCCAACATGCTTTGGCCGTACTATCGGGACCCAGCTTTGCCTTGGACGTATCATCAGGTCTTCCTGCCGCTGTCACCATCGCCTCCACAAATACAGTATTTGCCAAATCGCTTGCCAAAAAATTCACTGGTCCAACGTTTAGGGTTTATACGTCACAAGATGTCATAGGCGTAGAAGTATGTGGCGTTGTGAAAAATATCCTTGCTATTGCTGCAGGCATTTCAGATGGTCTGGGACTAGGTACCAGTGCGCAAAGCGCATTGATCACAAGAGGGTTAACTGAGATGAAACGGCTGGGAATGGCATTGGGCGCCAAATCTGAAACCTTCATTGGACTGGCCGGCGTGGGGGATTTAGTGCTCACTTGTACTGATGATAAATCTCGAAATCGGCGCTTTGGCAAGGCACTGGCGTTAGGGAAAACAAATGAGCAAGCAGCCAAAGAGATAGGACAGGTCGTAGAAGGAATACATAACCTCCGCGCTATACACGACCTTATTCAGAAAATACACATCAGCATGCCTATCACAGAGCAAGTCTATCAAGTAGCGTTTAAAGGTTTATCTCCTCAAGCAGCCGTGCAGGCGCTGTTTGCGAGAAAAACAAAGCCTGAAACCTGAGCACCATTTAGTCCAAGTTTCCTGGAACTCACTTGACCATGACTCTCTACAGAAGGTTACATTAATTGTAACTTTCCCTGGGGTCATGAGGCTATAAACGGCAGGGAATATGAAAATGACATTCTTCCCCATTTTTTTATCGGTTGTATACGTCGTACGCAACCAAGACAACACGCTTGAAAGTATTTTACAAAATGCTTCTACACATTTGGCCTCACTGGTAAGCGACTACGAGTTAATAATTATCGACAATGCATCAGATGACGAGAGCGTATCGACACTTAAACGTATGACTCAGCAGTCAGGTCTCCCCAATCTACAGGTGTATGCCCTAACAAAAAAAGTCGATACAGATACGGCATCTTGGGTCGGTCTAGAAAATGCATTGGGTGATTTTGTTGCTGTCATTGATCCTTTGACAGATGACATTGCCTTTTTGCCACACATGCTAGAGAAAGCGACGGATGGCGCAGATGTAGTTTTTGCAAATAACCAGCTGAAACCACGACAAAGTTTTGCTTACCGTACTGCTTGTGCGATGTTTAATCGTTTGTACAAATTCTTCAATGGTATTCATTTAACCAAGGATGCGCCTCAATATCGGCTTTTGAGTAAACACGTGGTTAACTTCATCCTACAGCACCCACAGCCCGCCCTCACTTACCGCCATTTGCCTGCAACTGGCGGATTTGTACGCACTAACATGAGTTACAGTGCTAAACCGCTTGCCACCCATACCAAAAAGCTTGGTGACAGCATTGATCGCGGTATGCGCTTACTCCTCTCTACAACCCGTGGCCCCATGCGTCTCGTTGCCTTACTTTCTATTTTTGGCGCCACTGCAAATCTTATCTACTCAGTCTATGTTGTAGCGATTAGTCTTTTCAAAACAGACGTCGCGCCAGGATGGACCAGTTTATCTTTGCAACAGTCTGGTATGTTTTTTCTGATTTCACTCGTTCTCGTAGTATTGAGTGAATATATTCTGCACATGACAAGTTTGACTAATGAAGGCCCCCTTTATCACGTCGGTCAGGAGTTCACTAGTGCCCGCATAACACGCCGTGAAAAACTTAATGTCGAGGAAGTCATGTTACCGAATACCTCTACAGCTCATAAAACAACAGAGCACGTGACTAAATGATACTCACTGGCAGCATGTTCGACGCTGTAGTCATTGGCGGTGGCTTTTACGGCTCCGCAATTGCGGTCTACCTAGCTAAACAACGGGGTTTGCACCGAATTTTGCTGGTTGAAGGAGAGCCGCGCCTATTGGCTCGCGCTTCGTATAACAATCAAGCGCGGGTACACAATGGCTACCACTACCCTCGAAGTTTCATAACTGCTTTCAGAAGCAGAGTGAATCTGCCAAAGTTTGTCCGTGACTGGCCACAAGCAATCAAACAAGATTTTACTAAGCTGTACGCTATTGCTCGTCGCAACTCTAAGGTCACCGCCAAACAATTGGGACGCTTTTGTCATGAAATAGGCGCAGAAATAAAACTAGCTGACGCCGCATTACGCGGGCTATTTGAACCAACATTGATAGAAGAGGTATTCCTCGTCGAAGAATATGCGCTCGATGCCACACAGCTGGCTCAATGGGCTGAACGAGAATTACGTGAGAGCGGTGTACAGGTTCAATTTAGGACAAGAGCAATATCGATTAAACAGCATAAGGATAGGGGTGCCTTAATGGTGATACTACAAAATGAGAGCGGCAGTACGGAAGCAGTAGACGCTCGGTATGTCTTCAATTGCACTTACAGCGGCCTTAATCAATTCCAAGGTGATTTTCCTGGGACCCAGACAGATTTGAAGCAAGAAATAACCGAAATGGCACTGATAGAGGCGCCCTCAACATTGAAAGGGTTAGGCATCACGGTGATGGATGGTCCTTTCTTTTCTATGATGCCCTTCCCTGCACGCGACTTACATACGCTCTCACACGTTAGATATACGCCTCATTTTAGCTGGAAAGATGAACAGGGCATTGATCCCTATCAACAACTTGTACGTTACGATCAAACCACACGTGTCGACCGCATGATTAGAGATGTTGCCAGATACCTTCCTTCCATATTGAAGGCAAAGTATGTTGATTCTCTGTTTGAGGTAAAAACTGTGCTGGCCAAAAACGAAACGGATGATGGCCGTCCCATTCTATTTGAAAAGCATGCTGAACTGCCTGGCTGTTATTCTATATTAGGCGGAAAAATTGATAATATTTATGATGTGCTAGAGAAGCTTGAGGCAGAAACGTTTACGTAATAGCGCGCTTTGCACGCTACAAAAAACAGATTCTGGCAAAAGAAGAAAGATTTATTTAAATCAGGAGTAAACCTTCAAAAACATGGGTGTTTTTGCAGAGTCGACATGGAAGTATTTATAGCGTGTTTGCGATGATGCGAGTAAATCTATTCTTCACCCGATTTTTCTCCAATATAGAGAGAATAGCGCGGTTGCCTGTAAGTGATATGCTAACGGCCACCAAGCATCTATATACCCTTTAAGTCCCTATACGCAAAATTTGAGAAAGAATATGAAGAATGCACTGATTGGCTTTTCTGGTTTCGTAGGTAACACGCTGCTCAAGCAAGCTTCTTTTGACGCGCTCTATCGCTCAACCAATATCCACGAAATCAAAGACAAGGTATTTGATATCGTGGTATGCGCCGCAGCTCCTGCTCAAAAATGGATAGCCAATCGTGAACCCGAGGCTGATAAACAAAACATCGAAATATTGATGGGCTATATCAAAACCGTCCAGTGCAAGACCTTTATACTCATCAGCACGGTCGATGTATTCAACCGTCCCATCGGAGTGAATGAAGATACGGCAATTGTGGAGGAGGGTTTGCATCCCTATGGACTACACCGCCGTTATCTTGAAAAATGTGTAGCATCACACTTTCCGCATCACCTCATCG
>JAQSWO010000020.1 GCA_029266595.1 Gammaproteobacteria bacterium | reverse complement strand
CAAAGACTTTAGAGAGTTGACCCAGCTTAAAATCAACAGTAAAGATACAGGATTGCTGATGATAGGTGGTGGTGTGCCTAAAAATTTCGCGCAGGATATTGTGGTAGCGGCTGAGTTGTTGGGTGAAGATGCACCACTTCATAAGTATGCGATTCAGGTGACTGTTGCAGATGAGCGGGATGGTGCCTTGTCAGGTTCAACGCTGAGAGAGGCTTGTTCATGGGGTAAGGTGTCTGTGGTATATGAGCAAATGGTTTTCGCTGAGGCGACGGTTGCCTTTCCATTGATAGCAGGTTTTGCCTACCACAAAGGCGCATGGAAGTCTCGAGAAGGGCGGATGTTTAATAGCATGTTGTAGCTAATAGATAAAATGTTGCGGAGTGCCCTTTCAACATAGGGGCTTACCTCTTACCGCTAAAATAGGGAAATCATTCCTACATTCGGGAAGACGGAGTCTTTGCAAGTTTAGGGCGATGGACTATTGTTCGTCGCAGGCGTTTGCAAAGGTGGTTTTGAATTCTGCTCTTCCTAATTTCCCCTGCCTTTTTAGGAGGCAGGGTTCTCGTAAAGACGGTTTAGAAACTAAAATCATAACTTGCAAACTTGGGTGTAAAATTTAATTAATTTTTTCTTCTCGAGTTTGTGTCTCGTTTCACGTGCTCTTCACTTTCTCAGTTGCCCTCATATGAAAAAATGGTCCATAAAAAATACTAAAAATTTGTATAACATTGCCCATTGGAGTGATGGCTTTTTCGATATTAATGAGCAAGGCCATGTTGTTGCGCATCCTGATGGCCAAAGGGATACACATGGCATTGATTTGCCTAGGCTAGTCGAGGTGATGCAGAAAAGTGGTTTATCCTTGCCTATCCTGGTTCGTTTTACCAATATTCTGAGGCAGCGTTTTGCCCGTATGCAGCACGCATTTGACCATGCTATGCGTGAATACGACTATGTTGGTAAGTTCATGGGCGTGTATCCGATTAAAGCGAACCAAGAACGGCGTGTTGTGGAAGAGATCGTGCGCTGTGGGCAAGAAAATCAGCCAATTGGCTTGGAAACGGGGAGTAAACCCGAACTTTTAGCTGTATTGGGGCTTTCTCGAGAGCCTAGTGTCATTGTTTGCAATGGCTATAAAGACAGAGAATATATTCGATTAGCACTTATCGCTCAAAATCTTGGACATTCCGTTTATATCATCTTAGAAAAGCTCACCGAACTTGACATCATTTTGAAAGAAGCAAAGAAGATGGGCGTCAGACCGCTCTTGGGCCTTCGTATCCGTCTTGCCTCTATGGGTGCAGGTAAATGGCAACATACAGGTGGGGAGAAATCAAAATTTGGATTTTCAGCTGCTCAGGTATTGATGATTATTGAAAGGCTGCGCGACGCGGGTCATTTAGAATATCTACAGCTACTGCATTTTCATTTGGGTTCACAAATTGCCAATATTGCAGATATTCAACGAGGTATGCGTGAATGTGCGCGCTATTATAGTGAATTGCTTGCACTAGGTGTACCGATTAATACGGTTGATGTTGGTGGTGGGTTGGCTGTCGATTATGAAGGAACGCGCTCGCGAAGTTTTTGTTCTATGAATTACAGTATTCAGGAATATGCTAATAATATTGTTTATACGCTTAAAGAAATCTGTGAACAAAATGAGCTACCGCATCCGCAAATCTTTACAGAATCAGGTAGAGCAATGGTTGCACATCATGCCATGCTTATTACTGATGTAATTGAGGTTGAGCGAAAAGTTGTGGACCTTCAGATTGAGCCTGTGCAGCCGGATGATGCAGTTGTTCTCAAAGAACTATGGGATGGGCTGAGCAATATTTCTGCACGTTCTGCATTAGAAGTTTATCACGATGCCTGTCATTGGATGGGAGAAGTCCATGCTATGTATAACCATGGATTGGTAAATTTGACCGAGCGCGCAAAAGCAGAACAAATTTACCTTGCGACCTGTGTCAGGGTGCGTCAATTGTTGAAACATAGTGTGCGTTCGCACAGAGAAGCCTTAGACGAGCTTAATGAAAAATTAGCGGATAAATATTTCTGCAATTTTTCGCTCTTTCAATCTTTGCCAGATGCTTGGGCCATTGACCAAGTTTTTCCCATTATGCCTTTATCCGGGCTAGATCAAAAACCAGATACGCGCGTTATTTTGCAGGATATTACCTGCGATTCTGATGGTCGTGTGGACTTATACTTGGATGGCGAAGGTGTAGAAAGCACATTGCCATTGGTGAGTTATCGGCCAGATGAACCCTATTTGTTAGGAATATTTTTAGTAGGGGCTTACCAAGAAATTTTAGGTGACTTGCATAATTTGTTTGGTGATACGCATTCTGTGCATGTAGAAAGCTTACCTGATGGTGGCTACCAGTTAATGCATCCCGCACAGGGCGATAAGGTAGAAGATGTGCTCCGTTACGTTCATTATGATCATGAGGAGTTATTAGCTTCTTACAAAGAGCAGTTTGCTAGGGCGAAGTTGACGAAAGAGGATGCGGAGACCTACCTAAAAGCATTAGAAGAAGGCTTACAGGGTTATACCTATTTAGAAGATGAATAACTTAGTCACTAAGGAGAGTTTAAAAATGAGTTATTATTTGCCGCCAGAATGGGCAGAACAGAGTGCTGTTATGCTGACGTGGCCGCATGAAAATAGTCAATGGTTCCCTTCCTTACAGGCGGTGGAAAAATCTTTTATTGCCATCGCAAAAGCGGTGACACAGTATGAGGCGCTCATTGTTAGTTGTTTAAATGTTGCGCATCTTTCTCATGTAAAATCAGTACTTCTCTCAGAACACATAGACCTGTCGAATGTATATTTATATATTGCGGCATCTAACGATGTATGGGCGCGCGATCATGGGCCGCTAACTATTATTAAGGAAGGAAAACTACAACTGCTAGATTTCAAATTTAATGGTTGGGGAAATAAATATCCTTCTGACCTTGATGACCAAATTACTAGGCTGCTATACCAACAAGAAGCATTTCCTAATGCGCTTATTGAGTCTATTGATTATGTTCTGGAAGGCGGCAGCGTAGAAGTTGATGGTAAAGGTACATTAATGACTACGGAAAGTTGTTTGCTTTCTAAGCAACGAAATGCAGGATATGGAAAAAATGCGATAGAAATACTATTGAAAAAATATTTAGGTGTTGATCGTATATTGTGGCTCGAACATGGTTATTTGGCAGGAGATGATACAGATGGACACATTGACACGTTAGCAAGGTTCACTGATCCAAATACCATCGCTTATGTGCATTGTGATGATCCGGAAGATGAACATTTTATTGAATTATCTCAGATGGCAGATGAACTGAAAGCATTTAGAAATGCTCAAGGTGAGCCATATCGGTTAATTCCATTACCTTGGCCAGCTGCTAAATATGCAGAAGAAGGTCGTCGTTTACCTGCAACCTATGCCAATTTCTTAATTATTAATGGGGCAGTATTAATGCCCGTATATGATGATCCTTCCGATGAAAAAGCCTTGAGTCAAATAAAGATTTGTTTCCCTGATCGTCATATCATCCCTATCCCTTGCAGGCACTTGATTGAACAATACGGAAGCCTCCATTGTGTGACGATGCAGATTCCAGCAGTTCCATAAATATAGAGATACCTACCATGGAATCAACGTTAAAAGTAGGCTTAGTGCAGCAGTCATGTAGCGATGACCGTGAAGCTAATATTAAAAAAAGTATGGCAGGTATTCGTGAAGCAGCAGAAAAAGGCGTAAAGCTAGTGTTATTGCAGGAGCTTCATACTGGCTTATATTTTTGCCAAACAGAAAACCATGACATGTTTGATTTGGCTGAGAGTATTCCTGGTCCTAGCACACAGACCTTGGGTCAGCTGGCTAAGGAACTCAATATTGTTATCGTTTCCTCACTCTTTGAACGTCGCGCGCCGGGGTTATATCATAATACTGCTGTTGTGCTAGAAACAGACGGTAGTATCGCGGGCAAGTATCGCAAGATGCATATTCCAGATGATCCCGGATTTTACGAGAAATTTTATTTTACTCCCGGTGATTTGGGCTTTACACCTATTGAAACATCCGTCGGAAAATTAGGCGTGCTAGTTTGTTGGGATCAGTGGTATCCAGAAGCAGCAAGACTAATGGCTTTGGCAGGTGCTGAAATCTTGCTTTATCCAACAGCGATTGGTTGGGTGCCAGATGAACAAGATGAGCAGACCCGGCAACGTGATGCTTGGATCACTATCCAGCGTGCACATGCTATAGCAAATGGTTTGCCAGTAGTTGTGGCAAATCGTGTTGGCTTGGAAGTTTTACCAGGGGGATCAGCAGAAGGCATTCAGTTTTGGGGGTCAAGTTTTATCGCAGGTCCTCAAGGTGAGATATTGGCACAGGCTTCAGTGCAGGCAGAAGAAGTATTAGTGGCAGAGATCGATAAGACGCGGACAGAATCGGTGAGACGATATTGGCCATATTTTAGAGATAGGCGGATCGATGCGTATGAAGGATTGCTTAAACGTTATTGGCTATAAAGCCTAAAAAACACTTATTTCCCATTCTTCTTATTTTTTTAAAAACCAATTCGCTGCAATTTCTGTTGCTTGAATAGTCATTTCTAACATTGCAGGATCACTATGGTGGTGCCCTGCTGCTGGAGCAATATACAGCTGTGAATTTGGCCAAGCTTTATGTAAATGCCAAGCACCATCGAATGGGCAAAGCATGTCATAGCGGCCATGGATGAAGATAGCTGGGATGTGAATGATTCGATCTAAATCACGCATGACCTGACCTGGTTCTAGGAAACAGTTATTAATGAGATAGTGACAACTCAGTCGCGCTAACGCGAGTGTCATATGTGGCTCTTCCCTCTGTGTGGTAAATGCAGGATCTGGGACAAGTGTTAGACAACGAGCCTCCCATAATGTCCAAGCTTCTGCGGCACGCATACGTTCCAATTCATTATCACTATTTAACAGTACATGGTAATAAATAATAGGGTTATGCCTATGACCTTCTGGTATTGGTGCGAGAAAGTCTTGCCAATAATCAGGGTAGATATGTTTTATGCCTCTCTCGCCATACAGCCACTTAAGATCCTCATTGCGATTCAAAAAAGTACTACGCAGTATCATGGCCATAACAGGGTCAGGATGTGTTTGTGCATAGACTAAACCGAGTAAGCTTCCCCATGAGCTGCCAAAAATCACCCAGCGATCGATACCAAGTTTTTTTCTGAGCGTTTCAATATCAGCAACTAAATTTTGCGTGTTGTTGTGCAAAGTTTCTGCATAAGGGGTGGAGCGCCCAGCGCCACGCTGATCAAATAAGATAATACGATATTTTTCTGGGTTAAAGAGACGTCGGCTATTTTCACCGCAGCCATTACCAGGACCACCGTGCAAAAATAACACAGGAACACCGTCAGGGTTCCCCAGTTCTTCAACGTAAAGTTCATGAGTGGCATCAACGGATAGAGAAAAAGTGTTGTAGGGTAAGATAGGAGGAAAATAGTAATTCATGGCTATCAGGCCTTTAAGTGAAGGTTATATTTTCTCTTGATGGTCTTTATCTGACAATTCCAAATATATCATCAAGGGTTTGTCTTTGAATCCTGTTATTGCCTCAACTTAGTGAGAGCATGGTTGGAATATGCCTTAACTTGATGGCAGTGGCTCTGAATAACGTTGGATTCTGGATAAAAGATGGTTATTTTTGTTGTTGATAACTTTTATCAGCGGTCGTCTTATGTCCTACCCAAACCACCACTGCAAATACTAGGATAAGCGAGATAAATCTCGGTAAACTTTCAAGTTGTGCCCAGCTTGTGAAATAAGCCTGAATGATGGTGAAGACGCCGCCGAATATTAATCCAGAGCCTACGGCCTGTGTACCCGTAAGAGCCCCAACGATAATGGCGAGAAGGCCTAGGGGAATACCTATATAAAATAACCATTGCCCAAATTGTTGTTTTTGAGCGTCCCATTTTACCATTTGGTCTTTTTGCTGTTTTGCACAAACCTCTCTTTCTTCGAGGGACATGCCCTCATCCTTACATACTGGATAATTATTATAGTTTGGTTGAGGATAGAATGTGCCCGCGCCATAGTAAACAAGCATGGGAAAGATAATGGCAATGGCAAATGCGATGGCAAATTTTTTGGCTAGATTCATATGAGAGTGTCTCCCGGGGATTAGCTGGGACGAGGATACAATTCCACGTGCGAGTCTATCCCTTAAACAATTTTCTGGCAGGTCGTAGACTATCAGACGGAGGCTCTGTTAGTCTATTGCGTCTAGAGACCCTCCGAACAACCTATGCGCTACTATCTAATTTCCATTTTCTTGTTAGTTATCCAAACAACTGGTCTTGCAGCAACTGATCCCGCGGCGATTTGTGCCATTGATACTGAGGCTTCCTCTCATTCATTAAATACCTCCAATCTATCCACTTTAAAGAAGACTATGAATTTCCCAAAAATATTGGGTTGGGTTGTGGCAGATAATCTTTGTGGTGGTTATTTTTCTGAGCCTAGTATTGTCACAGATTATCCTTACCCCAAACCTATTGATGAGGAAATTTCGACCATCACTACAACAGGGCAATCAATATTTAGACACAAAGGGCCCACTGAATTGCAGGGTGATGTGACATTTACACAACCAGGCCGTCAAGCGACAGCGGATAGGGTGGTCTTACATCAGAACCAAGATACAGCCAAGATGAGTTGTATGGATTTGTATGGAGACGTGAATTTTCGAGAAGCAGGTAAGTTATTAGTTGGCAGTTATACGCATATAGACGTCGAACATGACACTTGGCACGTGTCTGAAGGGGTGTATCAGGTAGAGCGTCCTTCTGATTTTGGTACACAACAAGGTTGGGGAGTGGTTGATCGAGCTGTTAAGGAATCGACGGGTATCATACAGCTCAATGATGCCACGTATACTACCTGTGCGCCTACGCAAACACCTTGGTACCTAAAGGCAAAACGCATTACATTAGACCAAGAAACAGGTAGAGGTGTTGCAAGAAATAGCTGGTTATATGCAGGTAATATGCCGGTGTTTTATACCCCGTATGCTAATTTTCCTATTGATAAAAGGCGCCAGACTGGCTTTCTTTATCCTTCCTTCGCTTATAACCCTGATTCCGGTTTTATCGTAGATATTCCCTATTATTTGAATTTGGCGCCCAATTACGATGCTACGATTAACCTCACTCCCATGACGAGTCGTGGGTTACAGCTGGGAGGGTTGTTCCGTTATCTGACAGAGACCAGTGAAGGATTTCTGCAAACTAATGTCTTGCCTGATGACCGTGTTTTTAGAAATTTCAAAGAATCAGCGCCTATAGACTATCCTTCTAACCCATATAATGATCCTTTCCTGGATCGTTTGGCGGATGATAGTACAACTAGAAGCTCTTTTGCATTCCATAACAACACAATCTGGAATCCCAATTGGTCGGGCAGTCTAGATCTAAATTGGGTATCGGATGATTATTATTTCCAAGATCTTGGAACAGGCCCTGCCAGTTTAAATACCGATCAGCTATTAAATCAGGCGATGATCAATTATCAAAATGAACATTGGCAATTTTTAGCTAGATTCCAGGGATTCCAAACCTTACATGCCATTAATAATAATTTTGTAGCTGATCAGTATAAGCGTTTGCCTCAGCTAAGTTTGGACGGTAGTTTTCCAGACCAAGCTTATGGTTTGGATTATGAAATTAGTACGGAATGGGTAAATTTTCAGCATGCGGATGATTTTTTTACTGACCAGCCTTACCCCACGGGCATAAGATTTCATGCTAGTCCTCAGGTTAGTCGGCCTTATACGGGTATTTCAGGATTTTTAATCCCTACCATGAGTCTGGATGTGACTTCGTACGCTGTTTCCAACAATGCCATTGTTAACACGCTTTTTATCCCGCCTATCATTATTCCGAATCCAGACCCAAACCTAAATACCACACGTGTGCTGCCTATATTTAGTTTAGATAGCGGATTATATTTTGATCGAACCTTTAATTTTATGGGGAAGGCTTATAAACAGACATTAGAACCTCGCGTATTTTATCTATATGTTCCGCCAACAGACCAAAATAATATTCCTATCTTTGATACCACTCTGCCAGCATTCGATTATAACCAGTTGTTCAGAACCAATCGTTTTATAGGTTATGACCGCATTGGTGATGCGAATCAGGTTTCTGTAGGGGTAACGACACGATTTTTGGATGGCTATACCAACGAGGATAAGATCGATTTAAGCTTAGGTGGTATTTATTATTTTCGGCCACATACACAATGTCTCTATCCTGATTGCAGTGATGATCCCACAGCCGGACAATCCATTTCTCCTATTACGGGACAAGTAGATATTCATCCAAATGATAAGTGGAGTGTTAGAGGTACAGCGGCGTGGGATGTCAATCAAACGCGTTGGGATAATGCTGGTACCACCTTGTTCTATAGACCTTTGCCGCAGCATGTATTCAAATTTGCTTACAACTACGTGCAAGGGGGAGACGTGACTTCGGGAATGCCTGAGGGGAGTAGTTCAAACAATCTGCAACGCATTGATATAGGTGCAGCTTGGCAGGTTAGAAAAAATTGGAGCCTAATTGCGGATTGGAATTACAACTTGAGTCATAGGCACGCGCAGAGCTATTTGTACGGTGTGGAGTACAATAGCTGTTGTGTCGCGGTTCGTTTGGTCGCCAATCATGCCTTTTTATCAGAAATAAATAATCAAAGAAATTACCGTAATAGTATCTACGTGCAGTTTTTGTTGAAAGGTTTGGGCACGGTTGGAACCGAGGCTGCAGGTGATTTGATCTTAAATGCATTTCCAGGATATATGGATATTTTTAGGTGATGGTGGGCGTTTGTTTTTGCCATAAAGCTCAAGTAGAATTCGCGCCGATACGGTTGGGTTAACTCTCAGACGTACACAAAATCAAATGTCATCATGAGAGGTTGTAAAAGCATGCTTAAAACATTAAAAAAATATTTATTTACTGGATTCATTGTATGCATCATTTCAGTACCTGTATCTGCGGCACAGCAGCTAGATAGTGTGGTAGCCATTGTGAATGACTCGGTGATTACACAAAGCCAAATCAATGCGATGATGTTTAACATGCGTAGAATGCTGAAGGCTTCAGGAGCGCCAGTGCCAAGCAACCCAGAGCTTAGAAAAAAAGCGCTTGACCAGCTTATAGGAGAAAGCCTGCAATTTCAGGTTGCTGCACGTAACAATATTACTGCCTCAGATGCTGATGTGACTCGAACTATTGATAGTATCGCTGCTCAAAATGGTATTTCTACTGAACAGTTGAAGCAAGCACTGGCAAAAGAAGGGGTAAACTATAATAAGTTCCGTACACAAATTCATAACCAAATTGTTGTGAGAGAGCTTCAGCGTGGACTATTTGGTGGCAAAGTCACTGTTACTGACCAAGAAGCCAAAGACTATATTAAGGCTCATCCCATACCAGCCAATCCTAATTCAGTCTATAAACTAGACGATTTATTGGTTCCTGTGTCTGAGTCTGCTTCTGAAGCTGATATAGAAGCAGTCAAGCAAAAAGCAGTTGCTTTGTTGGCCAAGGCGCAAAAGGGAGAAAGCTTCAGTCAATTAGTCGCTGCAGATAGTAGTCTTGAGCAGAATGATTTGGGTTGGAGGAATACTTCTCAATTACCGGCGCTTTTTGCGGATAAGGTATCGACTTTGCAAGTGGGAGGTTTGGCTGGTCCTATTAAAGCAGGGAATGGTTTCCACATATTAAAATTGGTAGAAAAACAAGGTGGTGCTGCGCAGATTTCAATCGAACAAGCCAAAAATATGGTTTATCAAAGCAAGATAGAAAAGAAATTAGCTGAGTGGGTCCGACAGGCGCGTGAATCGGCTTATGTGAAGATCATGGAATGATTCTCTAAACTGACTAGAAAAATGACAGCCTCATCAACTCATCGTCCTAAAAAACATTTAGGACAGCACTTTTTGACGGATGAAGCTGTCATTCAGCGTATCGTCCATGCAATTTCTCCTAATAAAGCGCAACACCTCGTTGAGATTGGCCCAGGTTTAGGCGCCCTGACAAAACGACTCTTACCGCTAGTGGACGAGATGGATGCTGTAGAGTTCGATAAAGACGTATTCCCCAAACTCACTCAAGCTTGTCAATTGCTAGGTACACTGCATCTCCATCTCGATGATGCTTTGCAGTTTAATTTTTCTTCTCTATATCAAAATGACCAGCCCCTTCGCGTGGTTGGCAACTTACCCTACCAGATCTCCACTCCACTCTTATTTCACTTAATTCAATATGCTGACATCATCTCTGATGCGCATTTTATGTTGCAAAAAGAGGTGGTTGATAGAATGGCAGCAGAAGTGGGTACTAAGGCTTATGGCCGGTTGAGTGTGATGACACAATATCATTTTCATGTGGAGTCGTTATTCATTGTAGGGCGTGAAGCATTTCACCCAATGCCTAAAGTCACTTCGGCAGTCGTACGTTTAATTCCCAAGAAAATAAATGCTCCTGCAAAGGACTACCAGCAATTTAGCCAGATTGTTAAACAAGCCTTTAACTACAGGCGAAAAACATTGCGAAATGCTTTAAAAGAGATAGTGGGAGAGGAGCAGATTGCCTTGGCGGGCTTAGATCCTGCAGTGCGTCCGGAGGAGCTATCGGTGGAAGCCTTTGTAGAAATATCGAATTTGGTTTCAGTTGATGGACACTAACTTATTTTATGAGCAACAGATCAACCCCTAGGTAAAAAAATATCATCTTTATATAATCGAATGTCCACCCTTATTCCTAAAATATGAAGAGCCGCGAAAAATGAACAAGCTATTTAAAATTAATGGATTTTCATCCTATATTCTGATGTTATTTCTCAATGCCTTTGTGGATTTGGGGCATAAGATTGTTATCCAGAACACCATTTTCAAATCTTACGATGGCCAGACACAGGTTATCTTAACAGCCATTGTGAATGCGCTAATTCTGCTTCCATTTATATTTCTCTTTTCTCCTGCCGGCTTTATCTCTGATAAGTACCCGAAACATCTGGTTATGCGCTATAGCGCGTGGGCCGCTGTCGTCGCAGTGCTGCTGATTATCATTTCTTACTACCAAGGTTGGTTTTGGTGTGCATTTGCTATGACTTTTGCACTGGGCATACAGTCGGCCATTTACTCTCCGGCCAAATATGGCTTTATCCGCGAATTGGTAGGTGATGCTCATTTGGCACAAAGTAATGGCATTGTGCAGGCAGTCACTATTGTTGCCATTTTAGGTGGTACGTTTATTTTTTCTGGATTATTTGAATTTATGTTGCAGGGCATGGCGGTGGATCACCCTTCCACCATTGTACGTTTAATTGCACCTATCGGATGGTTGTTGCTGGGGTTAACTTTGATCGAGGTGTGGCTTGCCTATCGGTTGCCTGGTAAAAAGGAAACTGACACATCCAAAAAATTTTCTACAACAAAATATTTTCAGGGTATTTATCTTAAACATAATTTAAAAGCAATTACTTCAAAAAAGGTAATCTGGTTATCGATAGTAGGGTTGTCCATGTTCTGGGCAATTTCACAGGTTGTATTAGCCTCGTTTCCTGCTTATGCCAAAGAAGTTTTATTAGAAACAAATACATTAGTGATTCAGGGAATTTTAGCTTGTACGGGTTTTGGAATTATTTTTGGTTCGTTGCTGGCAGGAAGAGTATCTAAAAATTACATTGAATTAGGATTGATCCCCGTCAGTGCATTGGGTTTTGCCATAGTGTTGGGTTTTATACCCGTGATAGAGACACGCGTGGGTATGGCAATGCTTTTTATGATGTTGGGATTTTTAGGTGGTATTTTTATTATTCCATTGAATGCATTAATTCAGTACCACGCGAAAGAAGATGAACTTGGCACAGTGCTTGCTGGAAGTAATTGGATACAAAATATTGCCATGTTATTGTTTTTATTACTTACTATTGTATTCGCATCATGGGGCATAACTGGCGCAAAATTATTTTATATTTTGGTGGCAGTGGGATTTGCAGGCGCTTTTTACACTGTCTATGAATTGCCACATTCCTTAACGCGTATTCTGGTAGCCGTATTAATTAGACAAAAATACAAAATCAATATTATCGGTTTCGATAGACTTCCCAAAACTGGTGGCGTTCTTCTATTAGGTAATCACATTAGCTGGATAGATTGGGCAATCATACAAATTGCTTGTCCACGTCCTGTACGTTTTGTGATGTTACGCAGTATTTATAATCGCTGGTATTTAAAACCATTTTTCCAGCTTTTTGGCGTTATCCCAATTAGTGCGGGTCAAAGTCGTGAATCAATCAATCTGATAAATGAAAAATTAAAATCTGGTGAAGTAGTTTGTTTATTTCCAGAAGGTGCTATCAGTCGTACGGGATCATTAGGTTTATTTCATGCAGGTTATGAGCGTGCTATTGAAGGAGTGAACGGGGTAATTGTGCCGTTTTATTTGCATGGTATGTGGGGAAGTCGTTTATCGCGTGCAGATAGTGAAAAGCTGAGAAAAAATACGGCCAGAGGGTACCGTCGTGATGTGATCATTACGTTTGGAAAATCATTACCAGTGGATATTAAAGCTGATCAGTTGAAGCAAAAAATATTCGAACTGTCTTTTGAGGCGTGGGAATGCTATTCGAGTAATTTCGATCCATTGCCATTGGCGTGGATATGCTCTGCCAAAGAAAAGCTAAGCAGAACCTGTGTGATTGAGGGGCAAGGCATGATGTTGAGTCACGCAAAAATGATAGCGGCTACAGCAGCCTTTGCGCGCTGTATGAGAAATATAGATCGTGAAAAAAATATCGCTGTTTTATTGCCCGCTAGCAGTGCGTCAATTATTGCCAATATGGCCGTTATGCTGAATGGTCAGGCAACGGTTAATTTAAACTATACAGCCAGTGTCTTAGCTGTTCAGGCAGGTATACGAAATGCTGGATTGAAGACAGTGTATACCTCGGAAAAATTTCTGGAGAAAATAAAGCAGCGCGGTATTGATGTTGATAGCATGCTACAAGGTCTCCGTGTTGTTACTATGGAACAACTACAACAAGATGTATCGAAAGCATTTTTGGCGGTCTCCTTTGTAGCCCTCTATGTATTACCTGCCAGTTGGTACTATGCATTATTTGGCCGAAAAGTTTTAGTCAATGATCCAGCAGCTATTCTATTTTCCAGTGGCAGCGAAGGCCTGCCCAAAGGAATCGTATTAAGTCATCGCAACTTTATGTCCAACATTAAGCAGATCAGCGATGTGTTAAAAACACGCGAGGATGATGTGATCATGGGATGTCTGCCGCCTTTTCATTCTTTTGGTCTCACTGTGACAACTTTAATGCCATTAATAGAAGGAATTCCGGTAGTTTGTTATCCAGATCCAACGGATGTATTAAATGTTGCTAAAGCTATTTGTCGCCATGCAGTCACGCTTATGTGTGCTACAGCCACCTTTCTACGATTGTATACAAAAAACCATAGGGTAAATCCTCTCATGCTTGATTCATTGCGAATGGTGGTTTCTGGCGCAGAAAAATTATCGGCCGATGTACGTAATGAATTTAAAGCCAAATTCAATAAAGAAGTTTATGAAGGTTATGGCGCCACTGAAACAACACCTGTTGCCAGTGTAAATGTTTCAAATCAGCTAGATATCTCTGACTGGTCACTGCAAGTTGGGCATAAAGTAGGAACAGTGGGTATGCCTGTGCCTGGCTGCGCATTTCGTATTGTTGATCCACATACGTTGCAGTCACTTCCTATCGGAGAAGATGGATTGATTTTGATTTCTGGTACCCAAGTCATGTTAGGCTATCTCAATGAACCAGAAAAAACTCATGCAGCTATTGTAGAGCTAGAGGATCGTCGTTGGTACAAAACTGGTGATAAAGGTCATCTTGATAGTGATGGCTTTTTAACCATTGTCGACCGTTATTCACGCTTTGCCAAAATTGGTGGTGAAATGATCAGCTTGGGTGCTGTTGAGCAGGAAATAAAGAAAGTAATCACTGCTTCAGAGATAGATATTGTCGCGGTTAGTGTGCCTGATGATAAAAAAGGAGAGCAAATTGTTTTGCTGAGTACCTTAGTAATAGACATGAATGATTTGCGTAAAAAGCTGTTGGAGATAAATTGTAATCCACTGATGATTCCCTCCGTTGTTCATTTCGTTGAAGCTGTTCCGAAATTAGGTAGCGGAAAAACAGATTTTGGTGTTGCAAAAAAGCAAGCATTAGAAGTGATAATGGGTCTTAAAGATAATTAGCTGGCAGCTGAAACACATGCCGCGTCAACCAGCAAGGTTCGCTCGCCTGATTGATCAGCAAACCAAAGGGTAATTTCCGGTCTATCACAAACTGCTCTAGGGATGTTAATTGGCGCTTGGTTACATTGATGCCGTATTTGATTTCTATGGGTAGACAGCCGAAGGGCCCTTCCAAGATGAGGTCTATTTCTGCACCGCCACGTGTGCGGTAATAGTAGGGCGACCAATGGGTTAGCATGGTTGCGGTAAGTCCTTTAAGAATTTCTTCAATGATAAAGCCTTCAAAGGAACGGCCCACAATGGGATCATGATAGAGTTTTTCGAGATGGGTGATCCCCAATAGGCTATGTAGCAGACCACTATCGCGGATATGGCCTTTAGGCATTTTAACTGTGTTTTTGAGCCCAGATTTTTCATAGCTGGGCAATGCCCGCCACAAAAAAGTCCCTTCAGCTAAACTTAAATACTCGCGAATAGAACTTTCACTTACTTCAAGCGCGCGTGCAATATCTGATTTATTAAGAATGGTGCCAGACAATTTGCTGAGCATGGAGATAAATCTTTGAAAAGAAACCTTGTTTAGTTTGGGATATTGTCTTGCAATGTCGCGATAAATGTAGGCGTCTTCGTAATTTTCCATCCAATGCAAATAAAAAGTTTCATCATTTTCTAAAATAGGTTCTGGATAGCCGCCTAAATACCAAGCTTTCTGTATATCTTGCAGGCTGATAGAAGGAGCTTCTAGAGATTTAAAATATTGGGGAGATAATTCATTTTGGAGCAATGAATAAAAGCTATTTATTGGTTGATCCGCTAGTTCGTTGGCTTTACACGTGCCTAATTCCACAATGGCGATGCGACCAGCTAAGGTTTCGGAAATTTGATCGAGCAAACTAAAACTGCTTGAGCCAGTGAGGAGAAAGCGTCCTTTTTTCCCGCGTTGCTCGTCAATGCTGCTGCGTAGTAACTCAAATAGTTTTGGGAGTAGTTGTGCTTCATCAAAAATAACATGCTCTGAATGTTCAGATAAAAAGAACTCTGGATCAAGCTCAATCCGATTAAAGTCAGATGTTTTCTCTAAATCTATATACAGCCAATCTGGGCATACCGTGCGCGCTAACATGGTTTTTCCAGACTGCCTTGCGCCAATAATGGCTACTACGGGAAACATTTTTAGTAGATTAATTATTTTGGATGTAATGTTTCTATGCATATTTCACCTGTAAATTTCGTCCGATTCGCGCGAATTTTACATGTGAAAATGAAATTTGTCCTGTAAATTTCGTTTGAATGTCGCGAAATTTTACTCTTTCAAGCGGTGCCTAGTGGTAATCACTCATATATAGATGAGAAGATAACCAAGGTTCAAATATCATGGGTATCAGCTAAACATTAGAGAAGAATTCTATAAACCTAATTTATTTATTATAAATCAAAATTTTCTGATTTTGCGTTAATTCTTGCTTAATATTTCCTTAAGATCATAGTGCTAAAGTGGGTTTTTCACTAACTCTATGAGGATGAAAATATGCAACAAAACGCGGAAGGGGTTTTAAATTCAATATTACAACATAAGCAACCTTATGATGCTGTAGCTATCAGAAAATTCGCGGCAGCATATATCGAAGAAGCAAAAGCCCAATGCCAAGAAGCTTTAAATTTACTAAATAGAGAAAAATTGGCTCATGCTGATGATCCTGATTACTTTAAAGATGCTCAAGGCCGTCATTTACCTCAAGAAGTTTCTGAGGCGGTATGGAAGATCTTTACTCCTTATTTAATTGGTAAAGGGTATTTTGACTATGTAAATTCAGTTGATCGCTTAATCCAAGACGTACAAGGGCGGCTTAAGCAGCTTGACCTCGAAACAATGATTGAAAAAATAAATGAACAATACTTTAAGGAGTTTTTCAGGCAGATGAGTGTAGTAAGAGCAGAGGACAAGTTTTCCGAATGGCTTGACACCTTTGGACTTCAAAATCAACTTGAACCATCAAAAAATCTTATTCAATATCTTATTAAAGAAGTTGGACTTGATGTACTTCTTGGATGGTTTACAGGAAAACAGTTCCAGGAAATGCTAAATGACGCTAGTAAAGCTGGCACAAAAATTGTGTGGTCTCAATTGGAAGTTGGAGACCTCTTTGATAACAGTCCATTGCAGGGTGAAGGACCTGATGAGCAAAAATCGCTTAAATCAGATCAACAAAATGAGCTTGAAGGCGGCGCCTCAGCACATAGAGAAATTAGCGCAATAAGTTACGATCCGTCTTCAAACTTGCTTGGTCCTCGTGCTTCTAGATCTAGATCAGTATCTCTTGATAGCGAAGAAGCAGCCCAAGCTCAGTCGAATATTCAACGACCACCGGTAGTCAACTCACCAACTTAAACTAAGAATCATAAATGGGTATCAAGCATCCGGCTTGTATCTGGATAATTGGCGCAGTAGGTCAGATGAAGAGGCTGTTCTAAATTGGCGTTTGCTTTTTTATAACAATGCGATTAAAGCTTTAGCAGCTTTTTCGCTGCCGCCAGGCAGCCCTAGTTTTCCTTTGACCTGCTGTAACTCGCTCACCATCGTTGTTCTGTATGCCTCATCATTCAAAATACGTTCCACTTCTTGACTAAGATTTTCAACATTGGCCGCATCTTGAATAAACTCTTTTACTATCGATTTTCCTGCCACAATATTGCATAAGCCTATATAGGGAATGTGGATAATCCGCTTCACAATCTGATAAGTAGACCATGAGGCCTTGTAGATAATCATCATAGGAATGGTTAGTAATGCGGTTTCTAGTGTAGCTGTGCCTGATGTCACGATGGCCGCTTCGCAAAGCTGTACTGCGTTATAAAAATTGTTTTCTACGAGCCGGATATCCAATGTTGTGGATGCAAGATAAGGTGCTAAGTCTTTTGGTGATAGGGAAGAGGCGAGGGGGATCAAAAAAACCAAGTTAGGATGGCTGTTTTGAAGAGTCTCGGCAGATTGCAGCATGACAGGTAATAGACGTTTAATTTCACCTTTTCGGCTTCCTGGCAACAAACCAACCACACGTTTGTTGTCATCAATATTAAGACGTGCTCGCATAGTTTGTTTATCTTGGTCGGGCTTTACCTTACCCGCCAAAGGATGTCCAACGAATTCAACAGGCACGCCAGCTTCTTGGTAGAAAACCTCTTCGAATGGAAAAATCACTAACATTTTGTTGACGCGTTCTCGGATGGTATGGACGCGTTTGCGTTTCCACGCCCAATTGCACCCACGACAGCCATGTCTTTGGCATCAACGACGATGTCTACACCTGCTGCTCGCATGTTCTCTCCGCCCATGCCAAAGAAGTAAATGTCAGGATTTATGGCGAACGTAGCTTTAACCAGTTCGGCAGCATGATGGTCGCCAGACGCTTCACCAGACAGGATGAGAACGCGCTTAAGCATGTGTTTGGAAGAGGCTCATTTGCTTATGCACGATATTCGTAATCTCAATGGCAGTCGCTAATGCCATTTTACCGTCATGGCCAGAAACGACAGGAGGTCGGTTATGTGTGATAGCGTCTAGGAAGGAGATAATCTCATCTTTTAGGGCGTCGCCTTTGTCAAAAGCTTGTTCTTCTCTGATGATTTCAGGTATGCCGGGGAACATTTCGTTAGAGCCTTTGCGATTCACTGAAAGTTGTTTATGTTGAAGATCAATGGCGATGTGCGCTTCCTGTTGAAACACGCGAATTTTTCTTTCTTGCTTTAAGCTGACGCGACTTGCTGTGACATTAGCTACGCAGTGATTTTCAAAGTGGATGTGCGCATTTGCGAGATCAATACCATCAGATAGTACACGCGCACCAGTGGCTTGTAAGCTTTTGATAGGAGAGCCGACGATATATTGGATGAGGTCTATGTCATGAATCATTAAGTCTAGAACGACGTTAACATCGATTCCTCTGGGCTTGAATGGCGCTAAACGGATGCATTCGATGAAGCGGGGTTTGTCTAGATATTTTTCTAATGCGTTGACAACGGTGTTGAATCTTTCCAAATGGCCCACTTGCAGGATAAGCCCGTTTTTTTCAGCCAGAGTGATGAGCTCATCAGCTTCTTTAACCGTGGAGGTAATGGGTTTTTCTAGAAGAACGTGGATATTATTTTCAAGAAAGAATTTGGCAATCTTGTGGTGGAACTGTGTTGGGGTGGCAATACTGACAGCATCTACGGCCCCTACTAGTGCATGGTAGTCTGTGGTACTGCTAGTGTTATATTTGCTTGCGATTTCTTTGACACGTTCTGCATCAATGTCACAAACGCTGATTAAATCAGCATTGGGTAGGTTAGCGTATTTTTCAGCGTGAAATTGACCCAAATACCCAACGCCCACAACGCCACATTTGATTTTCTTTCTCATGGGACTTCAGTTACCTTAATATCTTGAATAAAAGAGCCGGGATGGTCTCATTTTTTGTGGGTGGAATCAATTAGTCGTCAAGATGACAGCCTAGCATGTCATCTCCTCTTTAAGGACATTGCTATGTTCAAACCAACGGAATTACTGGTTGCTGGTGTAGACGAAGTAGGAAGAGGGCCTCTTGCAGGTCCAGTTTTGGCTGCTGCAGTCATACTTAATCCAGCGTCTCCTATTGATGGGCTGGCAGATTCTAAGGTGCTTTCGGAAAAGAAACGTGAGGCCTTGTTTCCTCTAATTCAGTCTAGTGTGTTGGCTTGGGCCGTAGGACGTGCCGAGGTGGAAGAAATTGATCGTATCAATATTTTTCAGGCCAGTCTCCTCGCTATGCAAAGGGCAGTATTGGCATTGCCGCTGCAACCCAATCGTGTATTGATAGATGGTAAGCATTGCCCTGGCCTTCCGCATAGTGTTGAAGCGATTATAAAGGGCGACCAGAAAATACCTGCCATTAGTGCAGCATCTATCTTAGCTAAAGTGCTGCGTGACCGCGAAATGTTGGCTCTAGACATGCTTTATCCCGGTTATGGTTTTGCGCAGCATAAGGGATATGGGACAGAGAAGCATATGGTCGCACTTAATAAGCTAGGACCTTGTCCTCAGCATAGACGCTCTTTTGCGCCTGTAAGACAGGTGCTGGAAAAGGATATTTAATTAACGTGAATTAGGGATAAGCAGATTTTTATCTTAAAATTCATTTATCCATATAATGATGATGGGTTTATGCTTTTTTGAGGTTGCCCATGTTTTTAAATTGTCTAATTCTGTTCTATTAAAGTCCATAGTGAGGAGGCCTTTAGAGGCGAAGAATAAAATACGGGGCAATTTTGTCTTCAGGTAAGACAAAATACAAGGCAATTTTGTCCCTGTTAGATAATTCCCTCGTTATATGTACTTTCTTAGAGCCTGTTTAAAATCTGGTGGGCTGAATTAGAAAACACGCACAAATATCTAGCATAGTAAGATTTTAGACAGGCTCTTAGGCTTTCTGCTATTATTCGCGCCTTGTTCTCAATTTCTTAAAGTTGTATATGTCCATACCACGCTTCGTACACCTCCACCTCCATAGCGAATACTCCCTTGTCGATGGCATTGTTGGCATCAAGCCATTGGTGCGCGCGATGCAAGCCAATCGTATGCCTGCTATTGCTATCACCGATCAATGCAATTTATTTGCCATGGTGAAATTCTATCGTGCAGCGCTCGCTGCGGGCGTCAAGCCTATTATTGGTGCGGAGTTACTGATCCATAAAGAGGATGATAAACAGAAAACCTCCAGGGTCGTATTACTCTGTCAAAATGATGTGGGCTACAAAAATCTAACGCGTTTGATCTCAAAAGCTTATTTAGAAGGGCAGTATGCGGGCGTGCCATTGATCAATAAGTCTTGGCTTGTAGGCGCAACGGACGGTTTGATTGCACTTTCCGGAGGGAGGGAAGGAGAGATCGGTATAGCGCTATTGGCCGAACAACAAAGTTTAGCAGAAGCTTTATTAGTGGAATGGCAAACGCTTTTCCCAGATCGGTTTTACATAGAGTTACAACGAACAGGTCGTCCGCAGGAAAACCAATATATTCAACAGGCCGTAAAGTTAGCTGTAGACAAAGGCATTCCTGTGGTTGCAACCAATGACGTGAGGTTTTTAAATCGAGAAGATTTTGAAGCGCACGAGGCACGGGTATGTATTCATGACGGGTGGGTGCTAGATGATAGTCGTCGAGTGAAGCGTTATAGTGAAGAGCAATATCTCCGTACCGAAGCAGAAATGCTTGAGTTATTCGCTGATATTCCTAGCGCGCTAGCCAATACAGTAGAGATTGCTAAGCGTTGTACTTTAACCTTGAATTTAGGCCAGAATTATCTACCGAATTTTCCGGTACCTGAAGGGATTAGTGTAGATGAATATTTCAAACAAGATGCGGAGCAAGGTTTAGAGAAGAGATTAGCCGCAATCTTTGATGTTAATGCGCCAGACTTTGCAGAAAAACGAAAACCCTATGATGAGCGCTTGCAACAAGAAATCAGTGTGATTCAAAAGATGGGATTTCCTGGATATTTTTTGATTGTCGCAGATTTTATACGTTGGGCTAAGCGGCACAAGATTTTTGTGGGACCAGGAAGAGGGTCAGGTGCGGGTTCATTAGTTGCGTATGCATTGGAAATCACTGACGTAGACTCCCTCTATTATGATCTCCTCTTTGAGCGATTTCTCAATCCAGAACGTGTTTCTGTCGCTGACTTTGATATCGACTTTTGTATGGAGGGTCGTGATCGTGTCATTGAATATGTTGCGGACAAATACGGTAGAGATAGCGTCGCGCAAATCATCACTTATGGCACTATGGCAGCTAAAGCAGTGGTCCGAGACGTGGGGCGGACCTTGGGTTATCCTTACGGTTTTGTCGACAAAATCGCCAAACTCATTCCATTTGAATTAGGTATAACCTTATCTAAAGCGCTGAATATTGAGCCACAGTTACAACAGCGGTATGACGCTGAAGAAGATGTAAAAACCCTCATAGATTTAGCGATGAAACTAGAAGGTGTGCCACGTAATGCGGGTAAGCACGCTGGCGGTGTTGTTATCGCGCCATCTGTGTTAACCGATTTTACGCCGCTTTTTTGCGAAGAGGGGGGTGAGCATAGGGTCACACAATTCGATAAAGATGATATAGAAGCAGTGGGTTTGGTGAAGTTCGACTTTTTAGGATTGCGGACACTAACCATCATGGATTGGGCATTACAAGCCATTAATGCCCGCCGAGAAAAAAATCGTGAATCGCCGATTTTCTTAGATAAGCTCCCGCTAAATGACGAAAAAGTATTTAATCTTTTAAAATCCTGCCAAACCACAGCCGTATTTCAATTAGAATCTAGAGGTATTAAAGAGCTGATCCATAGGCTGCAGCCTGATTGTTTTGATGATGTCATGTCCTTGGTGGCCTTGTATAGACCTGGTCCACTACAATCGGGCATGGCGGACGATTTTGTTAATCGTAAACATGGTTTGGCTAAGGTTTCCTATCCGCATCCCTCTCTAGAATCTATTCTTAGACCATCTTATGGCGTTATCGTCTATCAAGATCAGGTGATGCAGATTGCACAAGTGTTGGCGGGTTATACGCTAGGTGGTGCAGATATTTTGCGTCGTGCTATGGGTAAGAAAAAGCCTGAAGAAATGGCTAAGCAGCGGGAGATTTTTACCAAAGGTGCCAAAGCCAATGGAGTGGATGAAAAAACAGCGACAGAAATTTTCGACATTATGGAAAAGTTTGCGGACTACGGTTTTAACAAGTCGCACTCAGCAGCTTATGCTTTGTTGGCATATCAAACAGCTTGGCTCAAAGCGCATTACCCTGCTGAGTTTATGGCAGCGGTTTTATCGTCAGACATGGATAACACGGATAAAGTGGTTCGCTTTATCGATGACATCCAGAAACTAGGAATAGTGGTTCGCCCACCTGACATCAATATAAGTGAGTACAAATTTACTGTGAGTGATGCGGGCGATATCATTTACGGTCTAGGTGCCATTAAGGGTGTTGGTCAGGCGGTAGTGGATGGTATCTTGGCGGCAAGGAAGGAAAAGGGCGTTTTCAAAGATTTATTTACGCTGTGTGCGAGTGTTGAAACTCGCAAGATTAACCGAAAAGTATTAGATGCATTGATTCGTTCTGGAACTCTGGACGGTTTTGGTAAGGATAGGGCTGTACTGTTTGCTTCAATTGATGCGGCGCTTCAAACAGCTGACCAACATGTAAAAACACAGGCAGTCAAACAAGATGATTTATTCGGTGGATGCTTTGGAGATGAATTTTTCGATCATGCCATTAACTACGTTGACGCACCTAAGTGGCCCGATGAAGAACGCCTATTGGGGGAGAAAGAAACATTAGGTTGGTATGTTTCCGGGCATCCTATCATGCGATATGAAGCAGAGCTTGCTGCTTTTATTACCGCGCCTATTACCACGCTCAGACCAGAAAAAGGAAAGAGTATTACGACAGCTGGTTATGTTACGGCACTAAAAATCATGCGTACCAAAACAGGTGGACAAATGGCGCTTCTAACCTTAGAGGATAGAATGTCGCGTATTGATTTAACGGTTTTTCCCAGGTTATACGAAACCTGCCGTGAGTTATTAGTGAAGGACCAACTGCTGGTAGTGGAGGGAGAAGTGGTTGTAGATGATTTTACGGAAGGGAACAAGCTTCTTGCGAATCAGCTATATCAACTTACTGCTGCCAGGGAGAAGTACGCAAATCATATTCTAGTTACAGTTGAACAGTCTAAAGTTGATAAAGCCTTTGTTGATCAGCTTAAAGAGATACTTCAACCATTTCTGGGTGGACAGTGTCCTGTGTTGATCTCCTACCATCGATCTGATGCAAAGGCTACGGTGGCATTGGGAGATATGTGGAGAGTCGTGCCGAGTGAGGCTTTGTTGTCGTCATTAGGTGCGATTTTTAAGGAAGTTAAAGTGGTGTATGAATTGACGCGTAGTTAACAGGCTTTTAAAAATTATTAATACGGTATTGATTTTTTCATCATAATTATTCTTTAGTTAAATGCAAAATATAACTTTGTCGACCTGTGCTGATGTTTTGTTTACAGGCTTCTATTTGCAACTATAATACGCCTTTTAAAACCAGGGCTTTCTTTTTACTCAAAACCCATAGATAGGGTCCTGGTGAATAAAGTAGTTACCTTGCAAATGTGAAAATACATGGTTATCGTTGTTGGAACCCAGGTTCTTGCAAAAATATACTCTTGAAGGGGTATCGCTTTTACAGCGTTTTAAACCCGCTGTTATTATCCCCCTTACAAAACAGGAAAACTGCATGAACCCTCACCGAAACAACCTCATTTGGATTGATCTTGAAATGACAGGTCTTAATCCTGACCAAGACCGTATTATTGAAATGGCTGCAGTGATCACAAATCCACAATTGGAAGTGTTGGCGGAATCCCCTGTATTTGCTATTCATCAACCTGATAGCGTGTTAGATGCCATGGATGAATGGAATACTAAGCAGCATGGAAAGTCTGGTTTAATTGAGCGTGTCAAGAATAGCACCATCACAAATGAAGAGGCGCAGGCTGAGATGATAGAGTTTCTCATGCGTTATACCCCTCCTGGAAAATCTCCCATGTGTGGTAGTAGTATTTGCCAAGACCGCCGGTTTCTCTATCGTTGGATGCCTAAACTGGAACAATACTTTCATTATCGAAATTTGGATGTAAGCACAGTTAAGATTCTTGCTTACCATTGGGCTCCGGAAATTCTCTCTACAACTAAGAGAGAATCACAGCATATGGCGCTTCAAGATATCCATGATTCGATTGCGGAGTTGCGACATTATAAGGAGAATTTTATTAGGGAGTTTGGATAGATTGGGCAATTTTCATGTAGCCTTGGCGCCTAGGGTTATGATAGACCTTTCTACTCGTTCCTACGCTCTTGTGTGGGAATGGAAATGCATAAAGAGCTGGGGTGTAGAGCTATATAGCAGTTGTTCTGCCTTCATCTAAAATCTGGCCATTTGTGTCAGTTTTGGTAGAGGCTGACCTATTATTTTGGAAGAGGCAGCCTTGCTAAACTCAGGTCTTTGGTTTTCATGCGAACGGCTTCCATAAATGCATCTCCAGGATCTTGTTTTTCTGTGAAGTAGTGTGGATTTTTTTCAAGCCAGAGATGAGAGCCACGGAAAAGATGATATTCATGGTGTCCAATTAAGTAGGTGATGGTTTTCAGTTTCTCACATACATATCTGACTAACGCGATGTTTGCGTCAACTTGCTTATCTGTCAGTGAGCATGCATGCTTTTCCATAAAGCCCGCTTCAGCAACATTCTCTACGCCTATCGCTGCGTGATTCAGTCCTATAACGTGCCTGCCCATCCAGTTGATCGGCATGAGTTGGTAGATACTGCCATCTCTGTCCACTAGAAAATGTGCGGATACATTTAGCGCCATGACTTGTGATTCAAGCTCTGGCCTGTTGGAGAGTAAAGGTGGGTATAAACAATCAAAACTGGCTTCCAGCGTTGGGATGTTTGTCCAATGCAATACAATCATACTGGGATTAATATTAATATCAGATGAGGCCATTCCATAGTGGTCCAGCATGTAGCGCCGGGTAAGATCGATACGGATAGAGTTAAAACAGATAGGTTTTTGTATGATGTTGGGTACTTCCATGAATAAAAGTTCCTTGGAGGCCTTTTATAATTACTATTATGCTAGGTGTAATGAGCCGCTTTGGATTTGGGTTAACCATATTCCCTCGGCCTAGCGAGTTGTCACAAATTCTAAGTCTTGAATGTGGCATGGAAATTTAACATTTTTGATAGTATGAGTGCGACCCATATTGTCAAGGTTCTATAAATTCCGTATATTTTGGGACCTTTTAAGGGAGGGGTACCGAAGTGGCCATAACGGCACCGACTCGAAATCGGATGGGGCGCAAGCCCACGTGGGTTCGAATCCCACCCTCTCCTCCATTTTTTTCAATTCTATCTCTTTCAGTGAGCCGCTCTTGAAAACAATCAGCAAACAAAAAGCAGAAGTTGGCGTTTGGATGGTCGATGCACCTATTCCCGAAATTGGCCACAACGAAGTACTCATCAAGATTAAAAAAACAGCCATCTGTGGTACAGATGTGCATATCTATAATTGGGATGCTTGGGCTCAGGCAACGGTACCTGTTCCGCTGATCATTGGTCACGAATTTGTAGGTGAAATTGCTGATGTAGGCTGTGAAGTTAAGCATTTGAAAATAGGGGATAGAGTTTCTGGAGAAGGGCATCTGGTCTGTGGATATTGTCGTCAATGTCGAGCAGGCTCGCGTCATCTATGTCCTAACACACGAGGGATAGGGTATGACTGTACGGGTGCTTTTGCTGAATATTTGGCCTTCCCGGCTTCTAATGTGTTTTTATTGCCGGATTATATTTCGGATGATGTTGCTGCTTGCTTAGATCCAATGGGCAATGCGACGCATACGGCGCTTTCATTTAATGTACTGGGTGAAGATGTGTTAATCACCGGCGCGGGGCCGATTGGGATCATGGCTGCAGCTATTGCGAAGCATGCAGGTGCGCGCTTTGTAGTGATTTCCGATATTAATCCTTATCGCTTGGCGCTAGCTGAGAAGATGGGTGTGACGCTTGCGGTAGATGTTAGCAAGACTTCATTGCGAGATGTTATGTCACAGCTTGGCATGAAAGAAGGGTTTGATGTCGGTATGGAGATGTCCGGCAATGGTCAAGCATTGAATGATTTGCTGAGCGTGATGAGTAATGGTGGGAAGGTTGCATTGCTGGGTATTCCGCCTGAGCGCGTGGCTGTTGATTGGAGCCGGGTGATTTTTAAAGGGTTGGTGCTGAAGGGAATTTATGGCAGAGAGATGTATGAGACGTGGTATAAAATGGCCAGCATGCTGCGTAGTGGCTTGGATATCAGTCCTGTGATAACCCACCGTTTCCATGTAGATGATTTTGAGAAGGGCTTTGAGGTGATGCGTAAGGGTGAAGCAGGTAAGGTGATATTGAGCTGGGATTAGGGCTTGTTCAGTGTTGGTAATATCTGATTTCTCGTTCTCAGGGTCCTCCGTGGGAATGCAAGGTGGGGAGAGGGCAAGGTAAGCTCTATCATTATAAATCTTATGGATTTATATCAAGGCAAGCACGCTGCGAGTACATCCATGTAGGCTCTGCGGTCGCATTGGTGCGATCGAAGGTTTGCTGATGATATAGAACCCATAATATTTGTAACAGGTCAGTCCCTAGTAGAAACAGTCACCTCTTGCCGATCTTGTGGCAAGGGGTAGACGATTACTTCTGGTACATCGACAGCCTTGGTGCTTCCTAAAAGTCAGCACTTTTTAATAAGAGAGCTTTTTCTTACTCTCCTAAGCCTCCCATTGCTATAGAGTGGAAGCCGGAGTCCACATGTATCACTTCTCCGGTAATGCCGCCTGCCAGGTCTGAACAAATAAACGCAGAAGCATCTCCCACTTCTTGTTGAGTAATATTCCTTCGAAGTGGCGCTACCTTTTCATGATAGTCCAGCATTTTCTTCAGCCCTTTAACGCCTGATGAGGCAAGTGTCTTGATGGGTCCAGCAGAAATTGCGTTCACTCGGATACCTTTGGGCCCGAGGCTGCTGGCCATGTAGCGCATATTGGCTTCGAGACTTGCTTTGGCAACACCCATAACGTTATAGCTTGGTACAACGCGTGTAGAGCCTTGATAGGTCATGGTAACCATAGCGGCCTTTCGCCCTTCCATCATAGGATAGGCGGCTTGAGCAAGGGCGGCAAAGCTATAGCTGCTAATATCATGCGCAATCTTAAAACCTTCCCTATTTACACGGTCGATATAGTCACCTTCTAGCTGGTCAGCAGGTGCGTAGGCGATAGAGTGGACCAAGATATCAAAACCATCCCAATGGGCCTTCAATAGCTTAAAAGCATCCATGATTTGCTGATCATCACTGACATCGCAGGGGATAAGAATCTTTGAGCCAAATGTGTCAGCAACAGCCTCAACACGGCTTTTTAAGTTATCATTTACATAAGTAAATGCCAGTTCAGCGCCTTCGCGATGCATAGATTCAGCAATACCATATGCAATGGAGCGGTTGTTTAAAATGCCAGTAATCAATGCTCGTTTCCCAGTTAGAAATCCCACGGTGTTATTCCCCCTAGAGTGGTTAAACAGCAGTAAGCCGCTGTGTCAGCGGGCGGATTCTATCGAGGATTTTTTATAATGTATACCCGATGGCCACTACACTGGACTGCGTGAATATTTTTTTGCGTTATTTATTTTATCTGTTACTATGCGCGCGTTTGCCAAACCGTAATTGTATATAGATTCGGGACGGTAGTTAGGTCGAGAGGTTGTCCCTTCCCGATCTTGTTCTTTCCAATCAGTAACGCTCATGCTTGAATAACGCTCGACTTTGTCCTATAAGGATAAGCGATTTAATTTGGCCAATGAGTGGTTTAATCAAAATTCAAGGAGACGACGTAATGCGTATTATACTACCTCTTGTGTTTGCTGCTGCAGGAATTGCTTTAGTGGGCTGCGATCAAAATAAATCATCTGAAGTTACCACAACGACGGAAGATCAAGATGTTGTGACTGTCCCAGATGATGCCAACGATCAAGGCAGTGACATACATGTTGAGCCAGTTGCGCCTGCAGAGCCAGTGGAACCAGTAGCACCGGTTGCCCCCGTAGAGCCAGTGACACCTGTAGAGCCAGTCGCGCCAGTGGAACCAATTGCGCCAGCACCAGTAGAACCAGTCGCGCCAGTTGCACCTGTAGAACCAGTTGAGCCAGCAGCACCAGTTGCCCCCGTAGAGCCAGTTGCACCTGCAGAGCCAGTGAGCCCAACAACTGACACCAATGGTGGTACAGATAATCAAAATCTGAGCTTGGATCATACTACGACTTCTCCAGTAACAGAGGGTCAGAATTCTGCTCCTAGTGATGAAGGGTACTAATCATCTATTAACGAAAGGTTTGGATGACGGCATATTTAGTGTTATCCAAGTCGTTTTGTGACTTTCAGTTTATAAGCCGTTATTCACAGATACATACGTGGGTGGCGGCTTTTTTATGCTAGCTTTAAAATGCTTTAGGAATGTTATATGAGACGGTTGCAAAAATATGTATTCTTGTTTTTTATCGTGATGCCTGCCTTTCTTGCTGGTTGTGCGTCAGTGGTTGGGCCCAGTAGGCTGGGTATTTCTGACGCTGAATGGAAGTCATATACGCCGGAGCAGCGTGCCGAATTATCTGCTAACTATGCTCGAGCACAACATACTAAGAGGGGGCAGTATGTAAAGGCAGGTAATTCCGTTATACAAGTTAATATTCATGGTGGGCGTGCCTTAATTCCGCCATCTCCAGACTTGCAGGCATATCAACCGGTTGATTTCCGTATAAGGGAAGGAGAATGTCACCGGGAAATTTCTATCATTTCTGACCTCAATCCACGGCAGAAAACAAAGGTGACGACATGCTACTCGGAGCATGTTTTATATTTGGACGCCAGCCCCTATGATGTTGATAAAGCCTATGGCACCGTTTTGCTGAGATTTATGCCTATGTGGAAGCGCGGATTTACTTATCCGAGTGTGAATACCACAGGCTTGGCGCGTTTAACGGGTGTTAATATTTCTATTAAGGAGCTTTCTCCTTCGACTGATGAGGAAGAATAGTCAGTTTTATCCATCGCCCTGAACGAAGCGAAGAATTTTTCGAACCGCGTTTAGGGTGATGATCCAGAAAATCTAATACTGGGGAACTCTCTATAGCCATCATGGGCTGCTGTTACAATGTTAAATTTATTATCCTTCGACATGTCTATGCAGGCATGTTCCGTCGCCTTGATGCAGGATGACCTTGTATTCAGTATATCTGAGCCTGCGTTGCGTCAACAGTCTCGGCATGTTCTCTCCATGATCAAACACCTCCTTGCTGATGCGGGTATCTCTTTTTCTCAATTAGATGGCGTTGCATTTGGCCGTGGTCCGGGCAGTTTCACGGGTGTGCGTCTATCTGCTAGCGTCGCTCAGGCTATCGCATTTTCAAAAGACCTGCCCATTTTCCCAGTTTCTACTCTGCAAGCACTCGCCCAGAAAATATACATAGACTTCGATGCAGAATTAATATGTGTTGCATTGAATGCTTACGCTGGAGATATTTATACGGGGACTTACCAAAAGACAGTGCAACCGATTGTGCAGATTGTTTCAGACGAAAGGCGTTGTCTACCATCTGAGCTTTCTTTCGCGGGAGATGCTTTAAAGGTATGTGCTGCTGCAGGAGATGGCTGGAGTGTCTACGCTGATGTTTTGAAAGATCAGATACCTGTGAGGGCTCAGTTATATAGCGACTGCCTCCCCCATGCTAAGGAGATTGCTAGAATTGCAAAGGTGGATTTTGAGTATGGCCGCTTTACTGCCCTAAAAGATGCTTTGCCGTCGTACTTGTATAGGGGAAATATGTGGAAGAAGCTTGCTGATTAGCCAATCAGCTTCAACCCTTTGCTGAGCATCGTGTAGGTTTGTTCTGAGATGACGCCTTCGCTGAATTTTTTCTCCACGTCTGTCAGCATGGTTTGTCCATATTCCCTAACTAGTTCTCTAGTTTTAGCTGTGACAGCTGTGGGGTCAATGGAAAGTAGTTTATCTCGCACGCCTTCATCAAAAATTAAATATTCTCTTAAGGCAACGCGCTTGCCATCTACAGTGGGCACTAATTTTTGCCAGATAATGAGTCGAATTGTTTCGATGATGTCAATAGTTCTGCCAACTCTCTCATCGCTTGGAAAGCTTCCGACCAATCTACGAATAGTTTCCGCTACACCGTTGCTGTGTAAGGTCGTATAGACAGGATGTCCCGTAAGTGCTTCAGCATCTCGTGATTCTCCCACAAGGATGAGTCTTGGTTTTCGTCTCAGTGCATTACGGACGCCTGCAGCAAAAGAGGGAAGGTGCCTTGGAATTTCCGATTGGCTAATAACAGTGGAGGGCTTTTCGATGTCATCAAACACAAATTCAATCGGTGACTCATAGGTTAATATTTTTCTATGACTATCAGGGTCTTGAGCAATATCTTTGATGATGGAGGCAAGTAGAGTGCTTTTGCCTGATCCTGTTGCGCCAGTGATATAGACAACACCGTCTTCGGGTGTCAGTGCTGCCAGTATATTGGGTGGCAAATTTAATGTGGCGAGGTCAGGAGGTAGTGTGGGAATGGTACGTAAAGTGAGTTGTATCCCAGCATGACCTTCTACTTGGCAGCCAGTACCGTTCACACGGAAGCGGTAGCGAAGGCCACGAGTGGGGGTAAATTCATAATGTGTGTCTACATCTTCTCCACTAAGAATTTGAGTCGTACCGTTAGGACCGTAGATAGCATTTAAGATGTTGCTCACTTCACCATGAGTGAGTTTTCTTTTTGTGATTTTATGTAAGCGGCCATATATTTCTACTACGACGGGTTCCGACGTTTGGAAAGTAATATCCGAGGCTTGTTGTTCAGCACAGAAAGTCAGCAGCTCATCTATATCACGAGGCGTGAAACGTAAAGGTTCATTGGGGTATTGGTATTCATTGCTCATTGTAGTGTTTTTGTTCCTTGTGTTCCTTGCGTGCGCCATACACCTTCTACGCCGGGAACTGCCACGGATCTCCACTGCTTGCTGTCAGGTACAAGCCTGGAAGTTGCTGTGATGCGTAACACTTGGTCGTTAATGCGTAATTCTTTGGCGTCACCTGTTACGCCCATCTCTGTTTTGGCCACATAGGGCGCTGTCACCATTTTTTGTGCAAGCAATACACGATAGAGAACCATGCCATTATAGTCGCGTTTCATGCGGCCCATATTGGCAGAGAAAATTTGATTAGCTTGTTTGATACCCTCTTCCCAACCCTTCATAACAGCGATATTCCATACTTTCCGCTCTTCATCATCTCTAGGTAGTAAGCTGGAATTAGGTTTTTCAGGCTTTTCGTAGTTCATCCACAAATACTCACGCCAACTGGGAGCAGCTGTCACAAATCTAGGCGGGCTTTCTATTTTATAGACTTGATCTGCTAATCGAACGGTTTCTGAATCATCGAGGTTAAGTGCATTTCTGCCCTCTGAAAGAACAGGGGGCAGTACGTTGTTCTCCAAAACCAGTGCTTGGAAATTAAAAGCTTTGCTCAAACGATGGGCATCTTGCTCGAGAAATTTGTTGATACGTTGTGACTCCCAACTTAAAGCACTTTGAGCACCAGTTGTGGTTGCGGTTTCCTGTAGAGCTCCCATGCGGATTTGGGAGATTCCGGTACTACTTTCTTTGGAAGAAGGGTAGCCATTGAGTTCGCTCATCGGGCCTTTGGGTCTTTTGCTGGAGCAGGCGGTAAGCAGCATGACGAGGCATAGCATCATAATAGTAAGTATGTGATGGCTTTTACGCATGAGTTTTCCCTATGAAGAAGGCTTGTGCAATCTCTTTTATTATCTCAAATTTTTGTGTTTCTATTTCCACCTTACGTGGCCGCGGGAACCCATATCGCCATGGCGGTAGCGTAATTCTATGGTCCTATGGTTAGTATAAATAATGACGTCTGCCTTATTACCTGCTTGATAGTCAGCATCTCTTAAGATGTCGCCAACTGGCATGTTTACAGCGTATGTCGCAACTAACACGGGTATAGCAGGACGTTTTCCGAGCACACGGAATTTGTAATGGCTAATGCGCGCTAATTCTTTGACCAAGGGTTCTATTGGGCCTGTCCAATCAATAGAGGTTAATGCGCCCAGGCCAACTCGGTTCATTTGATCAACACTCATCGGTGGAGAAAGTTTTCCGCTGGGGTGAGTGGCTTTTTCAATCGCGGCGAGTCTAGTCAAGGAGCTGCTAGTGGATACAGCAGCTTCGGCGAGTTTGTTTTGTGCGTTTTCTGAGGCGCTATCAGTCGGATAGTAAATGTTCGTTGATGGTGGTCTGTTTGAACATCCTGAAAGTAGGGTTATGGCAGCAGTTATGAACGCCAATAGCGTCACATATTGTCTTTTCATGCGTGTCCTTTGGGTTAATGTAAGGGCAGGTAGGCTCATGTGCTTCCCTTTGCGCTGCTTAGGGTACACCTTTGTTGAAAAAAAATGAATAAGAAAGATAGCCAGAAAAAATCTGCATAAATGGCGGGGATTCTTTTCAGCTGCTAGAATCCTTGTCAGAGGCTTTAGGCTGATCCTTTACTACTTTGAGGTTCCAATATGATTCATCCTCCTTCACCAGATGCCAGTTGGCGTGATTCTGCGCGTTATCCTAAGTTGTTCTTTGTAGACGCGCGTGCTGTATTCCCCGTCATTTTTTGTTTGCTACACCTCAGGCTTTGGACGATTGCCATTGCCTTATCGGTGACAATATTTTTTGCTATTTTGGATTACTATGGTTTCACCATTGCGGTATTTTCACGGTGGTTTCGCTCAATGCTAGCTGGGAAAAGGAAAGCTGCCATCCCTTGGTGGATGTAGGCATTTTCCGCTTAAGGCTCTCGAAAAGGCAAAGTGAGTACGGCAAAAATTCAAAAAAGGTCGCTATATTATAAACAAGCTCGTGGAATATCTATCCATGTTTCCTATGACTTGCTTAATAGTTAGTATGAGTGAAATCTTTTAAAAGTTAAGAGGAATTTATATGGATATCGCTAAACAATTAATCGCATTTTCTGAGTCTCAGGGAGTTAAATATACGTTTAACGGCAATATGATTGCTGAAAAAGAGGTATTCTCGGTGACAGGTCTTTTGCCAGGTTTGGCGCGTCGTGCTGATCAGTTGGCATCTTTATGTCTAGGATACGGTATTGGTGCAACATTTACTGAAACTGAAAAAACTTTGTTGGGCATCACGGTTAACTTTGATGAAACAACGCCGCGTGTCCTAAGGTTAATGTGTATTATGGATGTTTTATTCGAAATTATTAAGCTTGCGCCATCTAAAAGCGCTGTTTCTCTAGATGAACTTATGTACGACTAGTGAACTGCCAGCAGCCCTCCTTTCCCTCAAATTATCTTATTATTCCTTGAATAAGTGCTTATTTTTTATCTAATTGATCTATAATAGAGTAATTAAAGAGCGCTACCTCCTTTCTGCGGTGTTGCTTAATATTTTCTTAATTTAAGCACTGTATAATGCCAACATTACGCATAGAGGAATGCAACCATTCATCTTTCGAGGTTAGATTGTGAAAAAAATATTTAGAGCACTAGGTCGTCCTTTTAAGCCTTTCGTCAACATCCCTACTTTTTTAGGATGGAAAGAGCTGAAAAGTAGCTATCAAAATTTATCCGGCATGACAAAGGCTGCTATCACACCTGTCCAAAAAGAAGCAGCTGTCCAGGAAAGCTTTGAAGAGGCAAAAGCCAGATTAGGTCTCTCTGAGCAAGACTTAATAAATAAACGGAAAGAGTTTTTGAAAATGAGTGTGTTTTATTTAGTTATGGCAGTGGGTCTATTCATCTACTTGATTTATTTGCTTTTTACTGGGGTATTTTTGGGTGTGTTTGTTGCGGCTGTTTTGGTATTCGTCGCATTGGCTTTTGCATATAGAGAACATTTTTGGTACGTCCAGATGTCTCAACGTACCTTAGGACTGACATTCAAAGATTGGAGAAATTACACCTTTAGTCGAGGAAATAAATAATGAAAAAAACATTTAAACTAAAGGCATTAGCCTTCTCCATCTTGTTACTTGTTTTACCGCTATCTGCTGCTTTTGCTCAGTTTTCATCGAACCCAAGCGCCGGCGGTTCAGCGTTAGATAGAATAATGGCAGAAAGAGGCATTACTGATTTAGATGGGCGAGGAGGAGCTGACCTTGAGAGGTATTTGAATAGCATCAAGGATAAGGACCAGTTAGCAGCGTACCACGCAGCTATCTCCAAAGAATTAGCAGACACAACAAAAGTGTATAATGATGCTAAGGCTATTTGCGATCTCTGGGACAAACGTGATGGCTTATTGAAGTGGTTAGATGAGGAGAGAAGGAAACACCAGGGAGCATTGGCTACGCCTCTAGAGATCATCGGTGATACCAGCAAACCATTCAAAGTACAAAGTGATACAAGGGTAAAGCAGACCCGTTATGTATACAAGCGAGTTATCAGACTTGCACCCGACGGTAATGGCGCGCTCTGTGATAGGAATGCGCTTGCTGAGGCTCAAGCTAGAAAGGCCCTTTTAGAGAAGGCGCATAATCATACACGCAGAGCGGTGGAAACTTTCGATGAGCGTAGAAGTGAGTGGGTCAGGGAAATATATAGTGACAGAGGATTTTTCACACCTAATCCAGGTGATTTATCAATTGTTCTGTTAGGAAGGGTATTTGGTGTAGTTGGGAATGTGCTGCCAGGTGGTGGTAACCAAATACTAGGGTCGCTTATCGGTATTTTTAATGCAGCTTGGGTAGTTGCCATTGGTTTGGGTGTTTTCTGGATAGTATTTAGCTCTGTTGTTGCCGCCGCAGGTAGTGGTGAAATGATGGCTGGTAAAGGTAAGAAGACCGTCTTTCATATTATTCGGATTGTGGTAGGTTTTTCCCTTGTTGTTCCTAGTGCTACGACGGGCTATTCACTTGCACAGACGGCTACAATGTGGGTGGCTGTCCAAGGTGTGGGTATGGGAAGTAGGGTTTATGAGCGATTTAATGACTTTATTAAAGTTTCAGGTTCTGTTGTACAAACTAAGCCTCTTAAATCTGAAGAGTTAGAGGAAATAATGCCTATGAGTCTCGCAATTCTCCAAGCAACGACTTGTATGTATAAGCTTCAGGACCTTTTGGGGCATACATCTCGGTTGGATAACGAAGTATCGAATCAATTAAGTGAGTTTTCTGATGTTGCCGCTGCAAATAACAGGCCGACAAATCCTATGGAACATGTAGGCTATGGTGTTAATAGTGATAACACTATTACTTTTGGTACGAGACGAAAGGGTAGCTCAGATCCTCAATATAACAGCGAATGTGGAAGGATACAGCTTGACACCTTTGCATATCAAAACTTTCCCGAGCTGATGAAGGTTCTTGAAGAAATGAGGAGGCAAGACAAGAGTTCAAGTACTGTCATTGACCTTATTGCGCTGGTCAACCAGACCGGTGATAGTAAATACAAAGACTTGCATATTGCTTTAGCAGGTTCCGGTGATGACTATAAAACTCAGCTTACAATGGGCCAAATTGAGGCCTTGTTTAAGGAGTTAACTACTTATCAACGGTTAGCAGCGCTAGAGACAATTTTGCAGGTAAGACCTGTGGCAAGAAATATTGCTGCTGCGGATATAAGAGCATTACAACATGAGGATAAAAAAGGTGTCCTAAACGCCATTATGAAAGAGAGTGCGAAGGGGATGGGAGATTCTGTCATTGCATTTGCAACCATTTTTGATCCTATTCGAACACGCTTTACTGACACTGGTGATGGTAATAGGCAGAATCGATTGAAACAAATGAGAGAGTTAGGTTGGTTATATACACCTCTCGTTGCCCTTGATGCTACACGTGCTA
>JAQSWO010000117.1 GCA_029266595.1 Gammaproteobacteria bacterium | reverse complement strand
CCTGGGAATGCGGAGATCAAAACCCCGTGCCTTACCACTTGGCGACACCCCAATAACATTGATAACTATTAGACTTTCAATAGAAGTGGCTGACACTACTATGCTGAGTGTGTATCCACTTCGATGCATTCCGTTGCTCCTGTCATTCGGAACTTTACTCACTTTAATCAGTCTAGCCAATTGCGCTGCTAGACGGAAACGGTTGGTATCTTATCTAATGAAGCATGTAAAGGCGAGCGATTTACACCTTTTGCAACAAACCCACTATACGACGGCGGAAGCCGTGCCAATATAGCCTGTGCGGCTGCTTCGTCTGGGAAAGATGCAAACACACTCGCACCTGAACCCGTCATCTTGGCTGCTGAAAATTGAGAGAGCCAGTGAATCGCATCAGCTATCTCAGGGTAGAGCTTACACGCAACTGGTTGGAGATCATTGTGCGTGTCACCAGATAAGAAGTCGCGCATTGTGATGCGCTGCGTGTTTCTTGTCAATTCTTCTTGTGCAAAAATATGTGGTGTAGAAGCATGGCAGGGTGGAGTTATCACAAGATACCAATATTCTGGTAGCGCCACAGCTGTTAGATGTTCGCCTATCCCTTCCCCCCACGCAGAATAGCCTCTCACGAATGCTGGAACGTCTGCGCCTAATGTTGTTCCTAATTCAGCCAGCTCGTTTATCGAGAGTGCGGTGCCCCATAGTTGATTTAGTGCCAATAGCGTGGTTGCTGCATTAGAGCTACCGCCGCCCAAACCACCACCAATAGGAAGACGTTTTTGGATGCTTATGACAGCGCCTTGATTTATTCCAGTATGGGCTTGTAGACACAGCGCAGCTTTGTAGATTAAGTTTTGCTGCAGGGGAATATTGACCATTTGTGAGCAGATGATTTCTGGCAGAGGATGAATTTGAAATGTCAGAGTATCAAAATAATCTAATAGTTGAAAAACTGTCTGTAACTCATGGTATCCATTGGGCTTTCTTCCTACAATATGTAGAAATAAGTTTAATTTGGCAGGAGAGGGAAGGGTAAGTTTCATCGTCCCAAAATCCATTGCCGAATGACTAAACGTACTTTTAAAGTTGGATGGCTGAGATAAACTTTTCTAGGCAAGCTTACTTCACCAACGTTCATATACTCTGCATATTCAACTAGCCAGCCTTGTTGTGCCAGCTGTGAAATATCTCCAGTTGTATCAAATTGAATAATTGGTTCAGACCCTTGTGCTGGCAGGCCACGCAGCCAGTAGTAGAGGTTAGAAACGGGAATCTGCCAACCTAGCTGCTCTGTCATTAAAGTTTCAGGGGTATTGGCTGAGGCAAATTTATCACCTTGCTTAAATGTAACAGTTTCTGGTGTGCCCGTGATTTCAACACGTCCTATATTTAAAGGCCCGGATAATACAATGTTGTAATGCTGTTGTCCGCGCTGTTGCCAAGATAAAGAGGCAATATCTGTTTTTTGCTGGTATTGGATACTGACAGATCCTTTGACATTCCAAGTTTGTATATCTTCCAATTGAGCTTTGCGCGTTTCCCAGGGCACAGCTTTTTGGGAAGTCGTTATTGATTTTGGGGGAACAGAGGCGCAGCCAGCGATGATTAAGCAAAGGAAGAAAAGCGCGGGTTTGAATGGTGATGTGATCATACGATTAGCCATTATGGGAGTTTTTCCGGGATCAACTATGTCTTAAGGCAAATTCTTTACCCATCGTTGCGAGCGATTTTGCGAAGCAATTGTCCGGTCCTTCGTCTTTGCGAGGAGCGATAGCGACGCGCCAATCTAGAAAAAAGTCTAATGGCCCTTCGAGGACATATATTTCCTGGATTGCTTCGCAAAACCGCTCGCAAAGACGAAAGACTAGACTGTTCCCCAAAAAACGCTCGCTATTATATAGCCAGTATATTTGGTAAAGAGAAACTAAAAATCTGGATCCCAATCTACTAGCATTTCCTTTTTGTTGAGATCTACTCCAAGAACAATGTCTCTTATATAAGGCAATAAATGTTCTTGGTCTCCCTTCACAACAATAATATCGTTGGCGCCAGTTCCAAAGAGATGACTAATTTGTCCAAGTACGACCCCTTCTTTATTAACAACGGTTAGTCCTTCAAGGTCTGCCCAATAGTGTTCATCTTCACCTAGCTTGGGAAACTGCCCCCTCATCGTTCCAATGGCGCATCCGGTATAAAGTTTTGCTTCGTCTATATTATCGCAGCCATCAATTTGAATATGAATGCTTGAATGGCGTATATCATGTGCAGATATTTGAAAAGGTAACCAGTGGCCATTTTTTTGAATGAAGAGATTAGGATAATGCAGGATATTTTCAGAGGGATCTGTGTAAGAATTCAACCGCATCCAACCCTTCAAGCCATAGGGGCGGCCAATAGATCCTAGTGTGATAATTTGCGGAGTGTCTGACATATTTCTTATATCCTGAACGACTACTCGCCATCTCCAAGAAAGCGAAGGAGCTTGCAATTCTTGCCACTCCAAGCGCTAAAGGCTAAGGGTCTCCTTGTGCTCGAAACTGCCATTGCGAACAGCTTGTGACCAAACAATCTAAGGGCTTGTCATTCTGAGCTTGCGAAGGACCTGAGTCATTCTGAACGTAGTGAAAAATCTCCTTTGGTTGACGCCAAAGGAGAGATTCTCCGCTACGCCCAGGATGATGTAGTTATTTAAAGGCTAGTAGGGCATAGTTATCCGGGCAAAATAGCGCTCTAGAGGACTATTTATTCAGCTTCCGCCTTAGTTTCAGCCTCAGCAGCAGCATCGGCTTCTGCTTTAGCATCAGCTTCAAGTTTTTGGGCAGCAGCTTTTGCTTTATTGGTTTTCTGCGCTTCTCGCTTCAGCTGTTTTTTCTCAACAAATGCAGCACCTGCTTTAGCTTCTTTAATCAATGCAGCGGCACGTTCAGAAGGCTGTGCGCCTTTGCTAATCCAGTGAGTAATACGTTCTTGATCAATATTCAGTCTGGCTTCTGCGCCTCTAGCGATAGGATTAAAGTATCCTAGGCGTTCAATGTAGCTTCCGCTATCGCGGGCAGCGCGGCTGTCAACGACAACCAGGTGGTAAAAAGGGCGCTTTTTAGCGCCTGTACGAGTTAATCTAATAACGACCATAAGTTCTTGTTCCTTTATGTATATCAAGTTTGATAATTGCTGATTGAGCATCGCACCCAAGGACACAAACTACATGTACTGGACGAAAGAGGCCGGGATTATACCTAGGGACTCTTGACAATTCTACTATGCTGGTTCTAATTTGCTGGTTTTCTATATGTCTCGATGGAGGAGCAAGGGGAGAAACCATCAATCCCTTTTGCTAATAAAAAAACAAACTGGGGAAATATCCAAATTATCTCAAACGCCGCTAAGGGGGCGACGAATCTGGTTGAGGCTGCTGCTCTAGTTCTTCCGCTTGTTTCTGCTCCCGCTTTTCGCATTCACCACGCATCATAGATATAGCACATGAGCAACCAACTGCTCCTAAGACTGCAAAGTGCAATTATGCCTACAATCTGTAGCTCTGCTGGAATGTGGCAATCTACGCTTTGCTTTTCAGTACAGTTAAAAACCAGAACGTCCCTCGTAATTTTGAAAAGAAACTTCTCATTGAGTCAGTTGCGTTCTGTCCTAATCCAGGTTGGTTTTGTTCAGTGGATGTTGGCATATTACGTGCTCTTTTTCTGGTTTTTGTGCTCTGCGTGGGAGCTTAGAGTGAAGTAGTGATTGTCATATGTGTAGGTACGAACTAAGGGAAAACCGAAGCTTATGCGATGTTATGCGAGTTTGTCTAGATATTAGGAGCGGTTGAAGTTTTTTTTCATTAAAAACATGTTTTTTGTATATTTTTAATGAAAAATAATATTTTTATATCGCTGTTTTATTTTTTTATGTGACCCTCTCATATTTCCCTTAAGATTTTCTTAAGGTAATCTATATTAAAATGCCCCATCGCCTTAAAAAGCAAAGTTAGTTTTAAAGTCACTTAAAAGACGCCACTCCTAAACCGGCGTGGTTTACGAGAAACTAAATTTCGAGGAGGGCCGCATGATAAGACAAAGAGCCACCCAAGTTGTCCCTTTAAACCATCTAAATTTGATGGCCCACTCACTCTTTTTCCTAAAATTTTTCGAATTTCTTTCTGCTCGATCTTTCACCTACTTACTTCACTTTAAGATTCTGTCTGACATCTTAAAGTCGAATCTCTTCTTGACCCAAGTGCTGGTGTTTTTGACGTCAGCCACCGTAAAGCCAAAAATCCACTTAACCTACTTGAAGGAGGAATAGTTATGTCGGCTACTCTTAAAAACAGTGAATATGTCATACTAGGCTCGAGCAAATACCAACCACTCGTAGATGCAGAAGCTAAGGCCTCTGATGAAAACAGACTTTATATTTTCCTCAGCGGCCCCAGTCACCACCCCGCACAGTTGAGAGAACAGCTAGAGCTGTTACAAAAAGATAACCCTTCGCTCTTAAATGAGTTAGAACAATCAGAATCCATTATATCTTCCTCTAATATTGCGGGAATTAACCCCAATTCTAAAAGTGGGGCGGGAGCCAACCAAGTTAGTGGTGACGGATTTTGCGCTTATTTGGACGGTATAGGAACAGGGTACCGTCTTGCTGGAATTCCAGATAGCAGTGTCGTGTTTGATTTTTTGAAGAATAATCCAGCCGCTGCAA
>JAQSWO010000116.1 GCA_029266595.1 Gammaproteobacteria bacterium | reverse complement strand
ATTTCCAAACGGTGATGGCTAATATGAAACCGATGGCGACTAAAACCAATAAAGTATGACGCCAGCCAATTCGCATCAGTAAAGCGCTAATGGGCATTTGGCCAGCCATTGCTCCGAATGCTGCTAGCATTTGAGTAATACCCGTCATGGTTGCAAAATATTTAGACTTGAATAAATCAGCAGTAACGACCAACACAGCCACAAAAGCAAATGCTGAACCTAATCCCATCAGCAAGCGGGCAATTGATCCTGAGTAAATAGTATGAGCCATAGAAAAAAGCAAAGTGCCGACAGTGCATACCAAGATAGAAATTACAATGACCATTCTAGGATTATATTTATCAAATAATAGACCTGAAGGCATTTGCATTGCAGTGTAAGTATAAAAATACATGCTAGACATAAGACCTAAACCAAATGCCCCTATGTTTAAATCATGCATTAATTGAGAGGACATCACGGCTGGCGATACTTGTACTGCCATTTCAAAAAATAAAAAAAACGACACAATGCAGTACAGAAGCACGGCTCTCCAATTTGAAATGGGATGATTGGGTCGGTTTGTATTGTTCATTATTGTGTCTATTTTATTTTATTAAACGGTATTTTTACCTTGTATGCCGAGTAAAAGCAATAAATTTTTTAGTAAGTATCCACGGCCCTGGCTCAAATCTGAAATTTTTTTGCCTATTCAAGGACCGTGTGAACACATACATTTTTTATGAGTAGAAATTTGAAAAAAAAGCTTGCTCTTATTATTATAATTCATATAAAGTAACTTGCTTGAACTCTTTGATCCGATCCGAAGACGGGTTTTTGATGCTACACGAGGTGGAATTTTTCACCTGATTATTATTAACAGTATGGAGACATATTTATGAAAAAACATTCACAATTATCTTTGTTGTCTGCTGGAGTTTCAGTAGCTGCATTGCTACTTGCTTCTACAACAGGTTTTGCTGCTGGTAATTACAAAGGTGAAAGTTACAAGGGTGAAGCAATGGCACCTGCACCTTGCCCAGTTGAAAAACCATTGAAAGACGGGTTCTATGTGGGCGCTCAAGTGGGTTACGACTCTTATAGAGCAGCACAGAATTCGACCGTAGCCTCTACTGAATTAAATACCAGCCACGTGACGAATGCCACCGGCTTTGCAGGCGGTTTATTTGCAGGGTATGGCCAATACTTTCAAGATGCTTATTATTTAGCAGCCGAAATTTTGGTAAATACGAGCAATGCTAACCAAACAAATAACCTCAGCTACGCATCGAATACATTTCACTCGAAATTTAGTGCTAACACCAGTTACGGAGCACGCTTCTTACCTGGTATTAAGTTAAATAACAGTGCGTTATTCTATGTACCACTCGGTTATACACGGGCTAGCTTAAAGGGTACAACTCCTTTAACCAGCAAATCCCAATCTAGTGGCGGTTTTGTTTATGGCGTAGGTATCGAGACAGCTATTTACGAAAACTTTAGCTTAAGAGGTGAATACACACACACGAACAATAACTCCTTTAGCTCATCAGGTTCAGGCGCTAACGTGAAGTGGTCACCTTCCGATAACCAATTTATGCTAGGCTTGTTGTATCACTTTGCATAAATGATAGAAATGAAAACGGGCAAGTTGTGTTATGCAGCTTGCCCTTTTTTTTGAGAGCTACTTAAGGCCATCCCCCCGAAACGCAGTGAGGGGAGAGGGTTAGGGTGAGGGCAGAAATTCAACATGTTTCGTGTGATTACCTTAAATCTTAATGGCATTCGTTCAGCTGCTAAAAAAGGTTTTTTTGAATGGATGCTACAACAAAACGCAGATGTGATTTGTCTCCAAGAATTAAAAGCGCAGCACGGAGATTTAGAACAGTTACTTTTCAAGCCTGCAGGTTATTATGGATTTTTTCATTGCGCAGAAAAAAAAGGGTATAGTGGTGTAGGTATTTATACCAAACAAAAACCAGAGACTATTATTACAGGATTGGGTTGGCCAGAAGCAGATCAAGAAGGCCGATACATAGAAGCACGGTTTGGGGAGATCAGCATTGCCTCTATCTATCTTCCATCCGGTACAAGTGGTGAACAACGTCAAGCCGTAAAATTTGATTTTCTGAAACGCTATACAGATTATTTAAAAAAATTGTCAGAGAGTACTCGAAAGTTTATTATTTGCGGAGATTTGAATATTGCCCATCGTCCTATTGATTTAAAAAATTGGCGCGGTAATCAAAAAAATTCGGGGTTTTTGCCAGAAGAACGCGCATGGTTAGACAAGTTGTTTGGTCCATTAGGTTTCCACGATGCTTTTCGTTGCGTGAATCAAGCCCCTGAGCAATACACATGGTGGTCGCATCGAGGACAGGCGTGGACGAAAAATGTGGGATGGCGTATTGACTATCAAGTAGTCATAGCAGGCTTGGAAACGACTATTCAATCAGCCGCTATTTTTAAAGACCAGCGTTTTTCTGATCATGCGCCTTTGATTATTGATTATCAGTTATAGTGCCTATACAAAATGCTGGCATGCGTTTATTTGTTGTCTTAATATTAGTTCTTCTGGTGTTGTAGAAGAGCTTGGAGAAAATAGCCCACAGCAAGTGTATACTGATTTGCAAAGTTGAAAACCAGCCGTTGCTCCTATTAATGCCCAGCCTATGGTCATTACCATAGAACCTAGACCTAGGGTTGAGCCAAGGGCTAACATGCTCCAGCCAATAAATTTAAAAAGGCTAATGGTAAAATTAATCAACGCTGTATGGTAATTATCTGCATGTATAGTGGTAGGGTTGTTTTTATAATACTCGTCTATATTCTCCTCCTTCTCATTAAAATCATGAGAAATATTTTCTGTCTCATTAAAATTATGAGAAATATTTTCTGTGTAAGAAGCATGGGTATTAATATCTTTTCGTGTATAAGTATGATAGATTCTCTGTGCGCTATGTATTAAATCAATGAGTGCACTGCCAGCAAAGCCTATATAAGCAAATGCAATAGAAGGTAGTAAGATAGCGGTGCCTTGCAGCGCTGATGTTTTATAAGCCTCAGAACAAAAGCCCATTAAGATGCCGCCTGAAATAAGTTCAGACACCAGGTTAATCAAGACTTCGTTTCGTAAATAGTCACCGTTATACCACCTATACCCACTTCTAGCAGCGTTAATTATTTTCATAATAGCTAAAAACATGCCTAAGAGAGGAACTAAACCGAGTATTTCATGGGAATCACCTAATAAGGGCATAGATAAATCCGCTAAATCAGCTTCATGGAATGCATTGAGTACTGCTGGTAAGGTACTACCAACGCCAGCGCCAAAGTTATATGTGAATCCTAATCCGTCAAAGATCGTCCTTGTTTTCATCTTCATTCTCCTTGAATGATAGTAAAAAATAACTTGGCTAAAGCCCCAAAACAAATTTCTGTTTCTGCACTAACTCCTCAATACCCCCTCTTGCTAATCTTAAAAGTTGCTCTAACTCTTCTTGTTGGAACGTATCTTTTTCCGCAGTGCCTTGGATTTCAATGAAACCACCCTGATCAGTCATGACGACATTCATATCTGTATCTGCAGTGGAATCCTCGGCATAATCCAAATCCAATACAGGAATGCCTTGAACAATCCCCACAGAAACAGAAGCAACGAATTGTTTAAAAGGATCAGCTTTCAATTTTTGTTTGGTTTTTAAATGTTGGATAGCATCAAATAAAGCGACACAACCCCCAGTGATAGACGCGGTGCGCGTGCCACCGTCTGCTTGAATGACATCACAGTCAATCGTAATCGTATTTTCCCCCAAGGCTTTCAGATTGATAGCAGCGCGCAAAGCACGTGCAATCAAGCGTTGAATTTCTTGCGTCCGGCCTGCTTGTTTGCCTTTTGCTGCTTCACGTACCATACGTTCATGAGTTGAGCGAGGTAGCATACCGTATTCTGCCGTGACCCACCCCCCTTTGCCTGAATCTTTCAAAAAGAAGGGAACGCCGGAGGTCATGGTAGCAGTACATATCACTTTGGTATCTCCAAACTCTACTAATACCGAACCTTCCGCGTGCTTAGTGTAATGCCGTGTAAAGCGAATATCACGCAGTTGATTATTTCCTCTTTGGCTTGGGCGCATAGCATCCTATTAATATTTTGTATAATGATAAAGGTAATAATGATATATAGTAACATACTAAATCTAAATTATTGATAGCATAGGTAACTCAAATGATACAAAGCATGACCGCCTTTGCAAGAACTCAAGGGCAAGGCGCATGGGGCAGCGCTGTATGTGAAGTCAGATCCATTAATCATCGTTATCTTGAATGTGTGATCCGGTTGCCTGAAGCACTCCATGAATTAGAAACACCTCTGCGCGAATGTATTAGACATTCTATTAAACGCGGAAAAATTGAATGTCATTTGCGTTATCAACCCAGCGATAGGGTGGGGACACAAATGACAATTAATGACTCCCTGGTAGAGCAGTTATGTAAAGCCAATGAAGTGATTGCCGCGCGGTTGAAACAGCCAGCGCCTGTCAATACGATGGCTATTTTAGCGTGGCCAGGTGTTTTGAAATTAGCCGAAATAGATTTGGAAACGATACAAGATCACGTAATAGACTTGCTTGAAAAAGCTTTACAAGAGTTAGTAGCAGCGCGTGCGCGTGAAGGAGAAGAGTTAAAGAAGTTATTTTTGCAACGTTTAGATAGCATG
>JAQSWO010000019.1 GCA_029266595.1 Gammaproteobacteria bacterium | reverse complement strand
TTTGTTTTTGAAGTTCATCCCAACTGATAAAAGTATCGATCGCTTTACAAGCTTCAACGATGGGCTTGACATAATCGCGAGCGAGAAAAAATATTTCGCAATCTGGGAAGTGTTGTTTCAACAAGTACGCCATGGGCAGCGTGAGAATAACATCGCCGATATTATCAGTTCGGCTCAGTAGGATTCTCAAGTTAGGTTGCTGAAGGAGTTCTTTCATAGAGTGCTCATTGTCAAAGTTGAAAGCATGCCCCTGAGATGCTTTTGTGTCAACCTTGTGCTCAGGTTGGCAAACGCTTGTAATCCACACATCCCTATAGTAACGTTTTGTCAGTAATCTCCTAATGGCTGTTAATCATGCAAATTCCCATTCAAATGATAGAAAAACAAAAGAGACAAATCTCTCTTGAGAAAGTCTACACGCTTATAAAAGACGATTTGGCACAGCTTGAATCTCAGATAGAGGCAAACATTCAAGCAGGTGTTGATCTCATTCCTAAAGTGATTCGTCATATTGTGGATAGTGGGGGTAAACGGCTTCGTCCCATGCTGACCATCCTTTGTGCGAAAGCGTTGGCTATTGATAGTCAGCAGCACATTATACTCGCAGCCATCGTTGAATTTATCCACACTGCCACTTTGTTGCATGATGATGTGGTCGACACTTCTGATATGCGACGTGGTAAGCCTACTGCCAATGTGATTTGGGGAAATTCTGCAGGAATTTTGGTGGGGGATTTTCTTTATTCTCGCGCCTTCCAAATGATCAACAACCTACGTAATTGGCAAATCAGTGACATTTTCGCCAATACCACCAGCATTATCGCAGAAGGAGAGGCTTTACAGCTGACCCATCGCAACAATCCTGATGTGACGGATGCTTATTATTTTGAAGTGATACGTTGCAAAACCGCGGTCCTTTTTGCGGCTGCAGCACAATTGGGAGGAGTAGCTTCGGGTGCTCCTGCTGATATCCAGAAAGTGCTGTACGACTACGGCCTGCATTTGGGAATGGCTTTTCAGATGGTAGATGATGTGTTGGACTACGTTGTTTCTTCTAAGGAAATGGGCAAGAACGTAGGAGACGACCTTTTTGAAGGCAAGGCAACGTTGCCACTAATCTATGCAATGAAATATGTATCAAAGGCAGATGCTCAGATCATCAAGACAGCGATTCAGCAGGGCGGGCGAGATGATTTTTCGACAATCCTGAGTATGATTCAAAACACGCCTGTGTTTGATGAGATTAATACCTTAGCACATCAGGAGATTCAGAAAGCACAGGCAGCGCTTCATATTCTCCCGCAGAGCCCCTATAAGGAAGCATTATTAGAGTTGTCAGAGTTGGCAGTTGAACGTCGTGGGTGATTAAACATCTGCGAAGCTCATCACATCCGCCAGCAAATTTGCTCCCAACGCCAGCATAACTAATCGATCAACGCCTAGTGCCACACCCGCACAATCAGGCATATTTTCAATCGTCTGCAAAAAGGCCTCATCTAATGGAATTTCTGGTAATCCCATTTTTTTACGCTTTTGATTATCGCCCAGAAAGCGGCGCTTATGTTCTTCTGCGTCTGTTAGTTCATGATAGCCATTCAACAGCTCAATTCCTTTGTAATAAGCCTCAAAGCGCTCTGCTACAGGTGGAAGATCATCTCTAACCTTGGCCAAAGCGGCTTGAGAGGCAGGAAAATCCATCACTAAAATAGGCCGTGTTTCTCCAAGGTGTGGTTCGATACAGTGCGACATCAATAAATTCAGCCAAAAATCCCTGTTTTCATGCTTATCTGATGAAAGAGTCAATTTGTTCTTCTTCGCGCATGCCTGCAATGCTTGTATGCTGCTTAAATGCGGGTTAATGCTTAAATATCGCTCAAATAGTTCGGCATAAGTGGCACGTTCTGCCTGTGGCGTCTTGAGTATCCTTTGTAATAGTAAGTCGACTTCACGCATTAAATCATAATGATTAAATCCCACGCGGTACCACTCTAGCATGGTGAATTCAGGATGATGCCAGCGCCCTTGCTCATCTGAACGAAATACCTTAGTGATTTGATAAATAGAACCGATGCCTGCTGATAACAAGCGTTTCATCGGAAATTCGGGAGAAGTTTGCAGGTATCGGACATTCTGTGCACCAGATGTGCCTAACCAAGGTACAGCAAAGCTGGCGATATGCGGATCAGTTGCCGTAGAGCGACCCAGTAAAGGTGTCTCTACTTCAAGCACCTCTCGTTCCGCGAAGAACGCGCGAATATCCGCAATGATTTGTGCACGCTTTTTGAGGTTAGCTAATTTGCTTGTTGGAGATAGTATTTTTGTTTGCATGATTTTGAGTAATTTATAGCGCAGTTCTTTATTCAAGGATGCCGGGTAATAGCCAAGATAATTATTTCGTGTCTGTTAGAGCCATAATGCCAAAAAATACGACAGGCTCCTGGCGTATTGTTTTCAGCATAAGCTTCAAAAACTTCTTCTCCCTGCGGACCATTTAATGAGTTGTATTTATGCGTATTTAGGCTGGGATGTCTGGGGTTGATTTGCAGATAACCAAGAGCCTTCCTTACCGCTTTAAGGCGCTTTAATAAGGCGGGGCTACTTTCCAATTTAGTCAGGTCATCGCTAGCTTGCTGAGTGAAGAGTAATTTGAAGGGCATTACTCTGTATCGTCATCAATATATTTTATGAAGCTGCCTCTTTCAGAAACACGACCCAAAGCAGAGTCTTTTATGCCGTTTTTTACTTTTTTCAAGGCATTTTTGTTGTCAAATAACCATTTCTCCCGAACAGGAATTTCAGTATAAGGTTCTAAAATAATTCTATTATCCGCATCTACTGTCACAGAGAAACTACTAACTCCTTCAGTCAAGCGCCCTAAGAGAACCCTTCCTCTAGCGTCTGGTTTTATCATTTTACTTAACATTCGTATCATTCCTCTTAAATGGTTCAAGTACTATATAACCATAATAGTTTAAGGCGAGAAAAGTTGCTAGGGGGGGAGACAGAGGCGAATATTATTACAGTACACCACTTAGACATAAACCTGCTACAATTGCGTCGGTTTTTAAAAACAGGAGGACCCATGGCTACCTTTAAAATACTACAATACCCTGACCCCAAGCTACGGCGCAAAGGTCATCATGTGACTGAAATCGATGCTCGAATTTCAAAGATTATCGATGATATGTTTGAAACACACTACAGCACTAAAAACTGTGCTGCTTTGGCGGCAACTCAGTTAGATATGCCAGATCCTCCTCACATTACCGTCATTGACTTTTCCGATCAAAAAAATTCTCCCTTATGCTTAGTCAACGGTGAGATTATTGCTTCTGCAGGTGAGTATGAGCTGGAAGAGGGTTGTATGTCCATTGCAGGCGCTTATGAGAAGGTTAAGCGTGCAGAGAAAATTACCGTTTCTGCTATGGATAAGCACGGTAAGCCATTCACATTTGAGGCTGATGGATTCATGGCCAAATGTGTTCAGCATGAGTTAGATCATTTAGACGGCAAGGTTTTTCTTGATCATTTATCTGCGCTGAAACGTGGACGAATTGATAAGAGGATTACTAAGATGCTTCGCCAATCTGCTCGCAGTACTTGAGATCTACTATGTCCCTAAACATCATTTTTGCAGGTACCTCAACTTTTGCTGTTGGTTCCTTAGAAGCCCTTATTCAATCCCAACACAATATACTCGCCGTTTACACACAACCTGATAGGCCTGCAGGCCGTGGTCTTAAATTGACCATGAGTCCTGTCAAAGAAACGGCGCTTAGTCACAATGTCCCCGTTTATCAACCTGCCTCCTTAAAAGATCCAGAGGCGCAGCAGACTTTAGCATCACTTCAGCCGGATTTAATAGTCGTAGTGGTTTACGGCCTGCTGATTCCAAAAACTGTTTTAGAAATACCTAAGTTTGGTTGTATCAATATACACCCCTCTCTTCTGCCTCGTTGGCGAGGCGCGGCGCCTATACAGCGTGCTATTGAAGCGGGTGACACCGAAACTGGCGTCACCATTATGCAATTAGATGAAGGTTGGGATACTGGCGATATACTCACGCAAACGACACACCCCATCTCTCCCGATGATACCAGTCAAACGTTGCACGACACCCTTGCTCAGAAAAGTGCGCCGCAATTGCTTGAAGCGATTCAGCTCTTAGAAGCACATCGCATCACCTCCATTCCTCAAGATCACACCAAAGCCATTTACGCGGCAAAATTGGACAAATTGGAGGGCAATTTAGATTGGGAAGAAGATTCAACCCATCTTGCAAACAAAGTGAGAGCCTATAATAGCTGGCCCGTTGCTTACACCTTATGGGAAGGAAAAGTCCTGCGTATTTGGAAGGCACAACCTTTGCAAGGCACAACGCAACTGCCATCAGGGACATTAGTGAGTGTGCAAAAAGATGCTTTAGACATTGCTTGCGGTGATGGCAGTTTGTTGAGATTACTCTGCGTTCAACTTCCTGGCGGAAAACCTTTGCCCGTTAATGCTTTTCTTCAGGCGCGAGGCAAGCAGTTAGTTGAGGGGAAAACGAGGTTTAAGTCATCTGAGCAATAAAGCGTTTTATGGTCTATAGTGCTGGGTTCTCATCGCTAAACCTGCGATTACCGTCCTTGTTTGAATTTATTCAATAAATAATTAGGAGGTCCTAGTAATGAAAGAACCAAGCTCAATTTTATCCGATAATCCGCCTGATGAAGAGAAACAAGTAGATCGTGCTAAAGAAAAAATCGAAAGAGAACAATTGATCGAAACGCTGCGCGAATATTTTCCTAACCCAGATTGTATTAGGCACTTATTCCTAGGTGAAATAAAACAGCTAGAGATATTAAGCGCTCAGGCGCAAAATGTTAGAGAAGTTATCTCGAGTCGAGTTTATGACATGAGAAAAATAGAATCAGCGCTGAGTCAATCCCGCCTAGTTGCAGCATCTACCCATTTAGGGCGATCCCTGTTTCATTGGGTCGTTGACTATTATATTCGCGGTGACGCCGATTTAGCACACCTTGGATTCGTATCGAACGCCTTAGCTATTGAAAATTTATTAACAGGTAACTTAAATAATAAAGACCCTATGGGTCTTACACCTATTGGCCTTTGCCGCCCACTGCCAGTCTTCATAGAAGAAACTATAGGACGCTCATTGGGCCAATTAAGCCTATTTTCCTTAGATTATATGCGTGAATTACATCATCCGTTAGCAACCCCCGGGGATATACCGGAGCGAGCAGCCAGACAAAATAAAGTAATGAGAGATTATTTGAAATCTCTAGACGATGGTGTTTTCCCTTATGATCCCAGAGAAATGGAAGCTAAGATTAAAGAAAATCCCATCAGCCTAGACAGTGGGATTTCCTTAATTGCGTATGCTAGCGATATACAGTGTCGTGTTTTTAAGTACTTTGGTGAAAGTGGTGACATAGCACATGCTGAGCATGTATTGTCTATTTTATATAATCACAACACATTTTCTCCTGCTTACTTATCTGATCTATCCAACCAGGTTAATCTTTTTGTTGAGCCAGAGGATAGAAGAACGCTACTTAAAGAACTCATACAGCGCATGCAAAATCAACAGAGATTGAGATTTGTACCTATGATCGCTGTTCCTGACGGGTTTGCTTCTGGAGAAGTTGGTTCATCTCTAGCCTCAAGTGGATATTCACCGAAATTATTTAATATTCCTCAAGAAAGAGCTCCTGTCGTTCCAGTTCCAGAAGCTAAGCCTCTTTTGGATGATCAACAGACTACTACCGCTGCCGTTCAGACTTCTAATACTGGTGGTTTCGGTTTTGGCTAATATAATAATCGTAATAACTATGTAGTGATTTCTCATTCCCATGGTCCTCCGTGGGAATGCAGAGTGGGAAGTATTGAGAAAATCCCGCCCCAAATAATAGATCTCCTCCCTGCCAAGATCGCGGCAAAAGGTGGCAGTAGGGGTTTGACCTGTTACGAATAGGCATCATCCTATCAATCAAAAGCTATGTAATATCGATAGTATGGAAAGTGAATTGATTTATATATTTATCACAATCCAAAAATTTTCAGAATAAAAGATCCTATGCGAGACACAATGGGCAACAAAACCCCGCCTAACAATCCGGCCCATATCAATATTAGTAAGAGAATAAGCCCTATCCACTCGTATCTACCAAGCCAGTAACTGGCTTTAGGAGGTAGAAAGCTAGAAAGCACTTTGCTGCCATCCAGCGGAGGTATAGGGATGAGATTTAGTACCATAAGGATAAGATTGATGAAAATACCCGCCTCTCCCATGGTAATTAGCGCAACAGCCGGACCCCATCCGTCATAAGCTTGTGCTAATGTTTCTCCCGATTTTGCCAACAACGCCCATAGAAAGGCCATTAGTAAATTACTCATAGGCCCAGCTAGTGCAACTATGGCCATATCGCGACGGGGGTGGCGTAGATTCTGCCAGGTGATGGGTACAGGTTTAGCCCATCCAAATATAAAGCCTGATAAATAAAAGACAACGAAGGGCACAAAAATCGTTCCCACTGGGTCTATGTGTTTGATAGGGTTAAGCGTTAGCCGACCTAGCATACGAGCAGTGGGATCTCCTAATCGATTTGCCACCCAGCCATGGGCGACTTCATGTACAGTGATAGCGAATAAAATGGGAATGGCGTAGATCAATATGGTCTGGATGACGGTCAAAAGTGTTTCCTCAGTGATTTCATGTAATAGATCAACCCCACTGCCATTAAGCTAAGAGATTTTGCTCATTAACTGAGTGAGAGCATGACTCAAATATGCCTTAATTTACAGTGTAGGTAATAGATCACCTCCCTGCCAAGATAGGCATAAATAATCACAGTATATTCTGCGTGGCTCATATTAAGTTGGCAAGCATTCAGTCAGACATTTCCTCCTTTGAGAGTAGATGTTGATCTATTTAAAATCATTATTTTATACCAATATGTTTTTTTTATTGAAATATGATTTTATTTTATGCGACTCTTACAATATTCATATTTGAGACTAGATAAAAAAATTCCTCCACCAACAGAATAAAAAGAATAAAGGATACTAGGAGATAACAATATGCAACAACCAGCAGCAGAAGCGAAGCACGAGATTTTGGAAACGACCGCCCCAGCAGATCATCCTGTAGCAGAACCTATCATAATGGATGTTGGTAAGCTTACAGAGGAAGAGGAGAAGCTTTATAATGCGCTAGAAGATGCAATCCAAGAAAGTCATCTGCCAGTTGTACAACTTCTTTTAGAGCAAGTGCCAGAAATGACAATATTTGCGGCGCTATTTGCTGTGAAAGAAGGCCAGTTAGAGATCGTCAAATACCTTATATTGCAAGACCCAGACCTCGTCACATACAGAGATTCTTTGGGCAATACTATGTTGTTTTATGCGATTGATTTTGGCATTAAAGACCGAGATCGGTTTGGATATGTAAGGCACTCCCTTTCAAGCTTTGAAGCTAGTCTTAATGGTAGCTTTGATGACGAAGCATTGGATGAGCACTCTCCTGCAAGATTTGAAGTTGCTGATTTTCTTCTGAAGAATGGGGCAGACCTAAATGCCAGCAAACCTGATAATCTGTTGAATAAAGCAATATATCCAAGTGCAGTCGAGTACCTCGCGGAAAAAATTGCGCAGTTTGGGACAATAGAGTTGAAAAACAAAGCATTGTGTCAGACTGTGTATCATCGTCTTCAGTATCCCACAAAACTCTTATTAGCGTCGGGAGCAGATATCGACCACGTCCAGCTAACTTGTTTCCCTTCTAATGAAGAGACTCTACTAGCTTGCGCAATAAGGAAACTATCTCTCTCGAAAGAGCTTCACCCGATCATTGAAGAACATACCATGGCAATGGTGGGCTTCCTTTTACAAAATGGCGCTCATCCAGAGCAGGTAGGGCCTGGCATCCTAAAAAAACTACGCAAAACCATTCCGGAATTAATCGTTAATTACCATTTCATCAAGGCTCAAAAATATATTGAGCAGCAAAAAGAGGTCATAAATAAAATCCGTAAAAAGCTACCTCGAAGGCTGTGGGACATACTATCTCGTGCATTGAGTGAAGCAGCACCCCCTCTTGATGGAAATGAAGAGCTAATGATCACAATCCATTTAATAAAAAAAGCAGGTCAAAAATATAAGAACGCCCCATTAGAACTTCTGGCTCTATGCAAGGTTGCCGAAGAAATGTTAGGTGTTAGCATTAACTATTGTGAATTCTTAGAAGATGCTGCAGAGGCATCTCTCATGAGTGATAGTAATGCGGCTGCAAGAGCGCAGGGCTACTCTCTTAGTGCATTGGAAGATGCAACTGCAAATAATCGCAGAGGAATGATGGCTTTTCTTTTGGGCAGTGGGGCACGGATAGGCAATGCGTTACAGATAGCGATTTCAGATCACCCTCAATCAGATCTTGCAGAATTTCTTATAATAACAGCCAAAGAAAAAGGAAGAATAGATGCATTTCATCTCGCTCTATTAAAGGCGGCCATAGATCAGCACTTAACTGCGGTAATACTGCTCCTAGACTATATTGAACCAACAAAGGAACTATTAAATGCGATAGCAGAGAGTTTCAATGACTCAGATGTGAAAGATATTTTTTCACGCCTCAAACGTTCTGAGCACAAGGAATTAGCATTATGTGCTGCAATATATTATGGTCGTTTTAGCGCCGCAGAGGATCTTATACAAAAAGGAGTAGATATTGATCATAATGTATCAGGACAGGGTGCTCCATTGGTAATTTTTGTTCATCAAATAGATTCTATTTTGAAAAATCCGAATATTCAGCTAAGCAATACGCTTAAGGCTTTATGGACAGAAAAGCTGCAGTTTCTTTTAGCACAGGGCGCAAATCCACAAGTATTGAACCGTTACCCAGCAATATTGCAGCTATTGGGCGAAAAAACCAATGTTAAAATCACTTTTAATTATCATCTCTTATTTAAGCGAACTGGCAAAAATCAGGTTGTTCCTGAAAAAGAAAAGTATTTAGAACATGATTACTTATCACAAGCTCAGGAGCTTCGAGAAATGCTATTGGAAAGTTTACGTAATGCGGAAAAACTATCTCAATCTCAACCCTCTTTCTTTAAAAGTAGCCCCCCTGCGATGGCAGTGATCCAAGATATAAGTGCAATAGGTAATCAAAAGTATATAGGCGTACGTGCACTTCGGATACTTATAGATATTGCAAAGGAAGCAGGAATTGAGGTGAAGCCTAGTATTCATCGTTCGCCAGTACTGCTTGAGGTAGAGAATTCAGCGGGAGCCACCTTGAGTAAGTGATGGCCTCTCTTAACGAAGCACTCGCTTTTAATTTTAATAATATAGTCAAAAAACTCTTTGACTACGCAACTACGTAGGAGAACTGTGTATTTCCCCCCTTCTTGATTCCCGTCAAGTTTGCCTCACTTAAATAATTTGAAAAAACGAAAAATCTTGAATTGAAATAGATATATATGGTTATATTTTGTGAAATTTCACGAATATTCATCGCAGCATAGCAATATGTCTATATAGAGGCATCCAGGCGCATGTGGCAATCATAAAATAAAAAAAATAAGGAGTTGAGTATGCAACAAAAGGTAGTAGATCATTTAGATGAAGAAAAGCGTGAGGGGTCTTCTAGTACCATACAAGAGCATCATTTAGCACAAAGAACGCTTTCAAATAGGCTTGTTACAGCCATTGGACAGCTCCTTAGAGGTGGGATTGATGATGGGTATTTCCTCCAATCGAACGATTTTGATCAAGAGCTAGTTTCGTTACTCGGTGGCGAAGAAAATCACGCGGCATTTATTCGTTTAATACTTGAAGAAAAAAAACTGGTTCTTATTCCTTTTATTTTATCTACTCAGTATTTTCTTTTATTTGATGCAATAAATGCCACAATCGAAAGAAATTGGAATATGTATGATAGTAGTGATGCGCTTCAAGCATTCAGAAACTCCTATTTTACTATAGATCAAAATGCGCTGAATAAATGTTTACCCCTTGCTGCTAAGGAAGGTTTTAATTTTTTGGTGGCGCACCTTGTTAACTTAGGCGCACAAGATCCGACAAGCTCTGCATTGTATAAAGCAGCTACTAATGGCCGCTTCGACCTTGTGGCTTTTTTTGTGCAAGGTATTCCCCCTCTTGATCTCGATGGGTTCTTAAAGAGAAGAATAGATAAGCCTTCATATGAGCAACTTGAGATCATACTGAGCCCTATCATCGGAACAGATCGCCCAGAAGCAATAGCATCTTTGTTGGAATTAATTCCGGAGATGAAAGTGAAAGCATTTCATTTGGCAGTACGAGAGGGTCGGATGGCTGTTGTGCAACATCTTGTGTCTGAAGATAAAGGGATTGTTAATAGTCCAGACTATCATGGAAATAGCTCATTATTTTATGCGATTACTCATCAAAAATTTAAAATTGCGGACTTCCTTCTAAAAAATGGCGCGCATCTCGATATTGTCTATCTTCTTAAACTTTTGAAAAACGCGCAAAAATCTAGTGAAATTCATTATATTGCTCTGAAAATTGCGGAATTTGGAACAAAAGATGCCAAAGATCAAGGATTGTATTGCATCATATTGAAAATTGAAGAATTTGGAAAAAAGAAGGATATGCAAGAACAGAGGCTCGCGTTTGCCGATTTTCAAGATGCTATTAAATCCCTCTTAATTGCTGGTGCGGATATTGACCATGTTCGGCCAGTCTCAGCAGAAGCATATCGCCCTTTTGGTAAAGAGACCTTATTAGCTCATATGGTGCAAAAGCTATCTTCTCTCCTTGTGAAATAGGATTGGATAATCCTCGTATATTAATCGAATTAGGCAAAACCATGCCGGCATTAATATTTGATTACCATTTCATTAAGGCTCAAAAATACTTTAAATCATCAGAAGAACAGGCAGAAAAAGTTCATGAAAAGTCTCCACAAGTGCTTTGGGAAATACTAGATAGGTTATTAGATAAAGCAGCGCCATTTTGGAGTACGAATGAGGTATTGGGGACCACTATCCGTTTGATAAGAGAAATGGGCCAAAGGTATAAGCACGATTCTTTACGCCTATTAGCACTATGCAGAGTTGCAGAAGAGATGCTGGGTGTTAGCATCGGCTATGATAAATGCTCGCAAGGCGACCATGAAATGGTGCCTATGAGCGCTAATGCCGTTACTGCTCCGTCAAGTTCTATTTCATTTGTGGCAGCTGCCAATCGTGGTGCAACAAAAATTATAGAGCGTTTCTTAGCGCTGCAAGGAGAAAGATTGCCACGAGACCACAAAGTTAGAGCCTTATATCAAGCAGCTCTGCAAGGTCATACAGAAATTGTGCATATACTGCTAACACAAGGCAGATTAACAAAGCAGGACATCAATCAAGTAATCTTAGATCCTTCAGAAGAAGCCCTAGATAATCATACAAGTATACTGAGTGCTGCAGCTAAAAATGGACATCTAGAAATTGTGCAGCTTCTTGTAAACCATGGTGCAGAAGTAAATTTTGAGGCAGAAAACGCTCCAACAGCTGAAGAAAAGGATAATAGGCCGCTTCTTTCCAGCGCTTTGGAATATGCAACTGCAAATAATCGTCGAGAAATAATAGATTTCCTTTTGAGTAATGGGGCGCTAATAGGTAATGCACTCCAGATAGCAATTGATAGCTCAGGGCCAGATCTTGCAGAATTTTTTGTAAAAATAGCTAAACAAAAAGGCAGAATAGCTGAGTGTGGTAGTGCATTGCTAGATGCAGCCAAAAGTCAGCGCTTAGATATAGTTATGTTATTTCTGGGCCAAGGTGTACCGCCAACACGGGGCATATTGGATGCAATAGCAGCCAATTTTAATGACCAAGATTTGCTAAATATTTTTTCGCACCTTAAACATCCCAGGTATAAAGAAGGGGCGTTACGTGCTGCAATACATTCTGGTCGTTTTCTAACAGCAGGATACCTTTTGTCAGAAGGCGTGAATATTGATTACCTTGCATCAAGGGGTAAGACTTTGTTGGGAAGTCTAGTTCAAGAGATAGAAGCTAGTTTAAAACAAGATGTACAAGTGAAAGCAGAATCACTGGAAGCATCATGGAAGATAAAACTGCGATTTCTCTTGGAGCACGGTGCTAACCCTGAAGTATTGAATTGTTCCCCAAGCGTATTAGCGTTATTGGGGGAAAAGACTCCCGTCAAACTCAAGTTTAATTATTTCTATATGCAATCTGCTGCCAAACCTGACCAAGAAGAGAAGTATGAGGAAGACGATCAAGCATTCCAAGTTCAAGAGCTTCGAAACAGGCTCTTGGGTAGTTTGTGTAATGCGGAGCTGCCTCAATCTCAATTCTCTTTCTTTACAGGCAAAAGTCGTTCTGTGCCAGCAGCAGTAATTGAGGATATAAGAGCAATATGTGAACAGGAAGAATGGAGCACTCAAGCACTTGAAATACTCATAAAAATTGCAAGAGAAGCAGGAGTTGAGGTTAAAACTAGTTATTCTCTCTCGCTTAACCAAGTAGTAGGAGAGAACACAAGAAGACCTGCTGGACTGAGCCTTGTATTAGAGGAGGGAATAGGTAAAGAAGAACAGAAAGAGGAGGACTTATTAAATTCAAGAGCCAGTTTAAACTCAGATGCATCATTTTTCAGCGCTCCGGTCTCTTCAAGTAGTGGGTGGTTCCCGAAGAGCTGGGCGATAACATCCTGGACTTCTGTATTTTCTCCTACTCCTAAAAATCCGCCAAGTTCCGCTAAAAGTTTGAAAAAAAATGAGCCGTTGCAGTCTCAGCAGCAGATGCAGGGGAATAATACTAAAAGCCAAAATTTAGGACTGAGCTTCGATGGTTAACCTCATTATTCATAAGACTACAACATAGTTGATACAGTCCTTCGTCTTTGCGAGCGTCTTTTGCGAAGCAATTGTTATTCCGAGCAGTAAGGTTAGATATCTTATCTAGCTATGTGGACTTGAGTCCCACAATTTCAAGCAGTGATAAAAAACATAGGAGTTCATGATATGCAACAACCAGCAACAGTAGCAGAAAATAAGGAAGCGTCTCCGATGCCCATGGTTTCATCAGTTTATCATTCAAATGCAATTGACCATGTCAAAAGCATAGCAACAACCATTTATTTACTAAGAAATATGAAGAAAAACCGTAGGGACTGGGGCCAAGAAGATTGTGATCGTCAGGTCGATCAAAACTCGAAAAGCATAGATGAAATTTTAAAGTTGGGGGTGGTTGATATAGATGCTTCATTAGCCGATGCAGTGCAAGAACTATCTCCTCTTCTAAAAGAAGATCCCCGTAATGAAACTAAGATACAGCCAATAAAAATAGTGCTGCAGTTTCTTTTGAAACACGGTGCTAACCCAGAAGATATATTTAGTAATCCTTCTGTATTTGCAGAATTAGATAAAACTGTGCCGGAACTAATATTTAATTACCATTTTCTGAGAGCCCAGAAGTATCTTGGGCAGGAAAAAGAAAGTATAGATAAAGGCGATGAAAAGTTAGAAATTCCTGTAAAAAAATCACTGCATGAACTTCGGGAATCACTATTTGGTGCCTTGCGTAAGGCGGAACCAGTTCCGTTTGCTCAGAATGAGGTGCTCAGTGGTGTCATTAATTTAATTATAAGGGCAGCTTACTACGCCCATGACCCTTCAACATTATTAGTATTATATAGAGTTACAGAAGATGTTCTAAATATTCGTATTGAGCCTGTTAAATCTATTGACTATGTTAAATCTTTAGAGCGTGATCGAGAAATGATGCCTATCGTTGCTGCGCCTGCATCAGCAGCAGTAGATGTCCCACCATTTGTGATAGCGGCTCGTGATGGTAAAAAAGAGACGGTAGCGCACTATCTTGCGCTGCAAGGAATCAGGTTGCCGCAGAGACATAAATTAAGTGCGTTATATCAAGCGGCTTCACAGGGCCATAAAGAAATTGTGCTCATGCTGATAATACAAGGTGGGTTAACGAGAGAGGAGATCAATGACACAGCTCAAGAGGATGATTGGACAGCCTCAAGTAACCATCAAACTGCTTTGGATATCGCAGCTGCAAATGGGCATTTAGATGTCGTAGGGCTACTTGTAGCGTATGGCGCAGAGATAAAGCCCTATACAGATAATGATCTACAGTTTAAAGACGATGATACATCACCACTTCCTTTTAGTGCGTTGGAATACGCGGCTGCAAATAATCATAGAGATATTATAGTTTTTCTTCTAAAGAATGGAGCGCAAATAGGCAATGCGCTACAGATAGCAATTTCAAATCATTCTCAACCAGATCTTGCAGAGTTATTCGTAGTAACTGCCAAACAATATGGAAAAATAAATGAACTTAACCAGACATTGAAGCGTGCAGCTAAGCACTGCCATTTGAATACTGTTATGTTTCTTTTGAATTATGTAGGACCAACAGAAGAAGCATTAGACGCCATAGCAGCCAATTTTGATGACCAAGATGTGAAAGATATTTTTTCGCACCTTAAAGGTGGTGGATATAAAGGAGCGGCATTAGTATCTGCAGCTAAGAATCGTCATTTGAATACTGTCATGTTTCTCCTGAAATCTGTCGAACCGACAAAGGAAGCACTAGACGCCATAGCAGCCAATTTTGATGACCAAGATGTGAAAGATATTTTTTCACATCTTAGCCCTGAAAATAAGAGGTTGGTACTAGTGTCCGCAGCTAAGAACCAGCACTTGAATACAGTTATGCTTCTTCTGAACTCCATAGAACCGACAATAGAAGCATTAGAGGCAATAGCAGCTAATTTTGACGACAAAGGTATGGGAGAAGTATTGGATGCAATGGAGGCTAATTTTAATAGTCAAGAAATGAGTATGATGGAGAATTTTAGATCGCACGAATATCGAGAGGCAGCATTTCGTGCTGCAATAAAGCATAGCCATTTTGAAGTTGCAGAATCTCTTTTGTTAAAAGGAGTAGAGATCCATCACAAAGTGCCAGAAAGTCGAGGAACTTTATGGATAAATCTAGTTCAGGAAATAGGAAACGCTTTAAAAAATGAGCACAATCAGTTAATTGAAGAAAATAAATTAGCCTGGAAAAAAAAATTAGAATTTTTCTTAAAGCATAATACCGATCCACGAATACTTGCACGTTACCCAAAAGTGTTAGGTCTATTAGATGAAGGCGCTAGTCTCATTAGGCTTACTTTTAATTATCTTCTAAAAGAACATTTCCAGTCTCTTATGAGCCAGAAATTTAATTTAGCTTTAGTGCAGTCTGGCGGAAGATCTCTAGAAGAAAAGAGAGAGCGACCAGAAAAAGATCAATTTAAAGAGATGAAAGAAATGCTGCTGAATAGTTTGGATAATGTTCAAAAACCACATTTGTCCTTCTTTCCATTTAGAAATGACGGTACTAAATCACAAATGATTCACGAAATAAGAGAGATATGCAACACCTGCCAAAGTGTGCAGGAAATCGAAGTACTTATAACAATGGCAAGAGAAGTAGGGATTAAAGTTGTACCTAAATCGAAGCCTATATTTGGGACAAAAAGTGGGAGAAGCTCTTTTCCTTTTTCTGATTCCCCTGTTAGTGGTACGCCAGTTTCTCAAGTGAGTTCAGTGCGTGGCTTAAATTAGGGTTATTTTAACCAGGATATAGTTAACAACAGAATAAAAGCATTAGGAGCTTTAGGGTATGCAAGAACTAAATGGCGAAGTGATACACCTAGCGGCAAAAGAAGGTAGGATGGATGCCGTACAGGCTCTTGTAACCCAGGACAAAAGCATTATTAATTATGTGGATGATAGTGGCAAAACTGCTTTATTTTATGCGATTTCCTCGGAACATTTTGAGATTGCTGACTTTCTTTTAATAAATGGAGCAGACCTAAATGCTACCCAACTCCTGAAGCTTTTGAAAAATACACAGAATCTTAATGGAATTGAGTATATCGCAAAGAAAATGGCGGAAATTGGAAGGCCATCGGTCAAGACCGAAGCGTTATATTGGATTGTGTTGAAAGTTGAAGCATTTGCAAAAATACAGGATGTCCGAGGCCAGCCTCCTCCTGCACTCTCCTATCTTCAGAGGGCAGCAGACTATCTTTTAGCTGCTGATGCGGATATTGATCGTGCCTGGATGTTCCAACCACATTCTGATGCAAAGACCTTATTGGCGCATATGGTGAAAAGGCTATCCTCTCTTCTTTTGGAAAGCCTACATAATGAAAATGAAATACAGATGGCAGAAGACCCAGAAAGAGCGATGTTTTTTTTAGAGAGTGGTATTCCAGGAGTGATGATGGATTTTTCTTTCTTTTATCAGGAAAAATCTCGTGATGAAAAAAGCATACAGGCAGTAATAGCAGTTGTGGAGTTTCTTTTAAAGAATGGCGCTAATCCAGAGGATACGGGGCTTAATGAACCTGATATCTTGAAAGAGTTAGGCACAACCATGCTGAAATTAGTATTTAATTATCATGTGATTAAGATCAGTAAATATTTCTTACAAAATAAAAAGTTAGATAGAGTCTCTGAAAAATCTTCGCAGGCACTTTGGGAAATACTATCCTCCGCTTTAAATCAAGCGAAACCGTTCTTGGGTCGAAATGAGACATTGCGGGCCACCATTTCTTTGATAAAAGAAGCAAGCCAGATATCCCAGAGTCGTTATGATTATTCGGAACTCCAAGTGTTATGTAAGGTTACGGAAGAAATGCTAGGTATCCAAATCAATTATAGTGAATTTTTAGACATGGGTCTGGAGATGATGCCCATAAGAACGAGTGCTACTACACCAAATTTTATCTCATTTGTGACGGCAGCTTATTGTGGCGCAAAAGAAACTGTAGCGCGCTTTTTGGCGCTGCAGGGGAAAAGATTATCGCAAAATAACAAATTATATGCGCTATACCAAGCTGCTTCGCAGGGGCATGCAGAAATCGTGCATCTTTTACTCACTCAGGGTGGATTATCAAAGGAAGAAATCAATTCCATAGCCCAAATCCAGCATGACGATGGTTCAGCCTTGGGTAAAGGTCAAACGGCTTTGAGTATTGCGGCTGCGCGTCAGCATTTTGAGGTTGTCGTGCTCCTCGTGAAGTATGGTGCAGATGTAAATTTTGGCGAAGAAGATAATCTAGAAGTCAATGATGATAATGAACCACCAGGTTCTATTAATCTGAATCTATTGGAAAATGCAACGGTAAATAATCATAGAGAAATGATGGCTTTTCTCTTAGGCAACGGGGGGAAAATAGGAAAAGCACTGCAGATAGCGATTGACAACTCGCGGCCAAATCTTGCTAGGTTCCTTCTAAAGACAGCTAAACAAAAAGGAAGAATAGGTGAATTCAGCAGTGCATTACTAGATGCAGCTAAAAGTGAACGCTTAGACATAGTTATGTTTCTTTTAGACCAAGATGTGCCGCCAACGCGTGGCATATTAAATGCAATAGCAGACAATTTTGATGATCAAAATCTGCCAAATATTTTTTCGCGCCTGAAACATCCTAGGCATAAGGAAGGAGCGTTACGTGCTGCCATACATTCTGGCCGTTTTCTAACAGCAGGGTATCTTTTGTCAGAAGGGGTGAATATTGATTACCTGGGGTCAGGAGGTAAGACCTTGTTGGAAAATCTAGCTCAAGAGATAGAAGCTAGCTTAGTGAAGTATATGCAAACGAAAGAAGAATCGCTTGAAGCATCGTGGAAGACAAAACTGCAATTTCTTTTAGAGCATGGCGCTAATCCTGAAATATTGAATTGTTTCCCAAGCGTATTAGCGCTATTGGGCGAAAAGACGCTTGTCAAACTCAATTTTAATTATCTCTATAGACAAGCTGCTGTCAAACTTGATCAAGAAGAGAAGCATGAAGAAGATAATCAGGCATCTCAAGCTCAAGAGCTTCGAAGCATGCTTTTGAGTAGTTTGCGCAATGTAGAAAAACCATCACTTAAATTCACGCTCTTTAAGGGTGAAGGTCCTGCGCTAGAGGTAGTCCAAGCTATAAGAGAACTATGTGAAAGCCAAGCTTGCCGAGACGACTTACAAGCACTTCAGATACTCAAAGTATTGGCGGAAAAAGCTGGGATCGAAGTGAAACCGAATATTTCTCTTCAATCAGTGGCAGCTGTCAGCGTGGTGGGCGCAGCAGGTAGCCTAAACGCAGGTCCACCGTCTTCAAATGCTTGGTCAATAAGCCACGGGTTGCTCTCAACCTTACTTGGTAATTCGAAGAGATCTACCCAAAGCTCGAAGCAGAAACAGAAAGAGCAGCCAGTGATGCAACCAGCCGAATCGCAGGTGAAATTGGGTTAATTCTTACGAATAATGAGTGATCAGTTTTTTTATAACTTGCACGGTTTTTGTCACATTTAATACATGATAGGTGCAGGTCTTAGTCTAAGACCATTAACCAGATGAAAATATTAGGAGTACATAACGTGGAACAAAAACAAAAAGTAGAAAGTAAAGAGCTGAAACAAGAATTTATTGGGCCCAACGAGAGTGTTAAGGTCAGGCTGGTATCGCATGGGCTTATTATGAGTATTTATTGGTTTTTGAAGGGTAAAGATTATAGAGAGTATTTTTCATCTAGGCCTGAAATTGTTGAAGAATTATTAGGCGAACTTCTATGTGAGGTAAATAAGGAAGTATTCGAGCGTTTTAACGATAAACAAAAAAGATGGTTTCTCATCTTCTCTATTTTACATTTTAAGTTAAATCCCTCGTTTGATTTGCTGTTTGAAACGGTAAATAAAGCAATTGCAGCGAATTGGAACGCATATGAGAATGATTCCATATTTAAAACACTTGTAGCGCATTATTCCGGTCAAGCTCAAGCTACTCTAAACGAGTGTTTATACCTTGCGATTGCAAAGGGATTGAACGCTCTTGTGGTGCTACTACTTAATCTTGGAGCAAAGGACGATCCAGAGAATAGGCAAAATTCTGCGTTATGGGTAGCTACCTTTAATAATCATCCAGATCTTGTAGCGCTTTTTCTTCAAGGTACTCCTCCTCCTGGATTTGAGGAATGCTTAAAGGTAGCTATTGGCAGATCAATGGATGAAAGATATCAAGGCGAGCTAAATGAATGCCTGCGCATTGCAGCTAAAAAAGGCTATAAAGCCATTGTAGTGATGCTCCTTAACGCGGGGGCAAAAGATCCGCAAAACGCTGCATTGCGTGAAGCGATTGCTAAGTGCCATTGGGATCTTGTAGCCCTTTTTGCAAAAGGGACACTCCCTTCTGACCTTGAGCAGGGATGCTTAAAGGTGGATATGGTTCCGCTGACGGATGAGCAGCTTCGTGTTGCATTAAGAGAGGTGATCTACAGTAAGTCTCATTATCAGCATAGGATGATCCAAGGAGGAACAAACATTGAGGTTTACAAACCAGTAAAAGAACTAGTGGACATCAAAAGAGAGGATATTGAATGCTTAGTACCCCAAGACAAAAATATGCTAAGTGGCATAGATGCGGATGCTGATGGTAATACCCTCTTATTTCATGCTGTCTTGAAACAACGACTTGATATTGCCGAAATTCTTTTGAGTTGTGGTGCAGATATTGACTATGTTTGGACAGATCAGCAGGGTTTTAGAGGGACTTTGTTGGCTCGTATGGTAAAACAACTATCTTTTCTTGAAAATACGAATAGTCTTGGCTCAAAACAGAAAGCAATAAAAGAGGTGATATTATTCCTTTTAGGAAATGGCGCTAATCCAGAAAATGTTGGGCTTAATAATTCCGACATATTAATCAAGCTTGATCGGACGATGGCGAACTTATTATTTAATTACTACTACATTAAGGCTGCTAAATCTTATCAACAGCCACCAGATGAAGTTATTTCTTTGCTAGATTGGGACAATCTATTACGTATTCTTAAAGAGAAGATGGGAGTGTTTAGTGGATCTGGAAATGATGCGACGTCTCAAATAATTTTTTTGATAATGGTATTGAAGTTGGCTAGGAAAGAAGAGGGTGCTGTTATTCCAGATTCCCGTAGTTTTGAGCAAACCAAAGTATTATACCTCTTGCATAAAGTTGCAGAAGAAATATTAGGTATCCGAGTTATTGGCTATAGCAGTGCATCAGAAGAAGGACAAGAGATGAGGCCTATGAGCCATGGCGTTGTTGAAGCTAAACCGGAGTTTGTGGAGGCAGCTCATGATGGGAAAAAAGAGACCATAGCACGATTCTTTTTGTTGCAAGGGGAAAGATTATCGCGTTTGAGTATCATCAATGCGCTATATGAGGCAGCTTCACAGGGGCATACAAAAATCGTACGCATGCTGCTCGATAAAGGCCATCTAACAAAGGCAGAAATCAATGGTATAGCTCAAGGTGCGAGTAATCGTAGGATTGCTTTGGATGTTGCCGTTGCTAAAGGGCATTTGGATATTGTAAAGCTTCTTGTGAAGTACGGCGCAGATATAAACCTTAGGGTAGAAGAAGATAACCTAGAGTCTAAAGACGATAATGAATCAGTATTTTCTTTTAGTCCATTGCAACGTGCAATTGAACAGGATCGTAGAGAAATTATAGTTTTTCTTTTAGATAGTGGCGCCCAGATAGGTGATGCGCTGCAGATAGCACTTATGGATCCTTCGCGAAGAGACCTGTCGCAGTTTCTCATAGAAGAAATGGCCAAACGAAAGCGAATGGATGAGCTGGGTAGTACATTGCTAGGTATTGTTAAAAATAAGGAGCTGGATGCGTCTCAGCGCTTGAACGCGGTTATGCTTCTCCTGGAGCAGGTTGAACTAACGCGAGAGATATTAAACGCAATAGCAGCCAATTTCGATGACCAAGATCTGCCAAATATTTTTTTGTATTTTAAATGTCCTAGGCATAAAGAAGGAGCGTTACGTGCTGCAATACAGTATGGCCGTTTTTTAACAGCAGGGTATCTTATCTCAGGAACAGAGGGTGTAAACATTGATTATTTGGCATCAGGTGGCAAGACTTTACTGGAAAACCTGATTCAACAGATAAGCACTCATTTGGAAAATTCGCATTATCAATCAAATGAAGCAATTGAAACATCCTGGAAAGTAAAACTGATGTTTCTGTTGAAGAATGGTGCTCATCCAAAAGCACTTTATTTTTCCCCAAAGGTATTACAGCTATTGGACGCACGTGTTGCTGTTCAACTCACTTACGATTATCTACTTGGGCAAGTTGCTGCTGCAGAACTTGACCAAGAAGAAAAGAATGAGCAAGACCATCAGGTGCTTCAGGAAGAAAATAGTCAGATGTTTAAGGCTCAAGAGCTTAGAAACATACTCTTGAGTAGTTTGGATAATGCGAAAAAATCGCCATCTCGATTTTCCCTATTTGAAGATAAACGCCCTGCGCCAGCAGTAATTGAGGCCATGAAGAAAATATGTGAGGATGAGAATTACAGCAACGACGCACAAGCGCTTCAAGTACTGATAAAGCTTGCAGAAAAAGTGGGGATTGAAGTTAAGCAACCTGCCAAACTTGAAAATTCCGGTCGATATTTTCATTATGTATCTCTTCTGCGACCACGTCTTCCTCTGGAAACGCCTGAGGAAACATCGTTACCAACACAGACTAACGTAGTGGGTGCAAAAGGTAGCTTAAATACAGGTCTTTCATAGAGAATCCCCCATTATCTCGCAGATTATTTGATAAAAAATCTACCCCGGCCAAATTCAAAAACATGATTACTATTTCAGCTTTAGGTTATTTCAAAGAAAAAATACAGTAGCAGGCTAACTCCTAAATAGAAATAATCATCTTTTTTTCATTCCGGCGTTTCGTATGAGCTCTATTAAAAAATACTCGGTCTTAATTGTTAGTCCATGACAATTAACAAGTAAAAAATATCAGGAGTTAAATATATGCAGCAGGCACCCGAAATTGTATTACAAGAAACGCCTTCACTTGTGTTTCTTGAAGCTATTGATCAGTTCCTTCGTGGTGAAGATGATGGAAGACGTTTCTTTGAAGGTGGGAATCTTGCAGAAGAGATGGAAAATAAACTGCTTGGCAAAGAGTATTATCAAGCGTTTATCAAGCTCGAACTTGTAGAAAAAAGATCATTCCTTATTCGCTTTATCCTAAATTTCCAACAATCTTCGTTGTTCGAAGCAGCAGATGCAGTCGTTAAACCGAATGGAGATAAAACATATATTGATTCAATCAGTTCAAGTATTGGTTCAATCAATTTAGATCTAATGCCTATATTGCATCGTGCCAACCAAATTTCTTTTCAGCATAATTTGCTTCACTCAGCAAATACAGCAATCGACAGAAATTGGGATATATATGATCGTAGTTCACCACTTGAAGAAGTTGTTGATCAAGCTGCGCTAAACAGATATTTATACATTGCAGCTGCCGATAACTGTGATGCTCTGTTAGTACACTTGCTTAATTTAGGGGCCAAAGATGAACAGAATCGAGTGTTACGTATATTAGCTTTTAGTAATCGTTTAGATCTTCTAGCTTTTTTTATGCAAGGTAGGCTCGCTTCTGACTCCGAGAGACGTTTAAAGGTAAAGCTTGATGGGCCAACAAATGAGCAGCTTTTTGACATATTAGATTATGTAATTCAAATGCAAGAGAAAATAATAGAGTATGGACTGTCGGTGTTGAACACAGTTTTAGTAATAGGAGGTATAGATGGTGTCTTACTTTGGAGGATGATAGAAGACCCAAGAAAAAGAATAAATGACCTTGGGAAGACTATAGAGTTTCTTTTGAAGGGTGGCACAGAGATTGATTATGCCTGGATAGATCAAGAGGGTTTTAGCGGGACCTTGTTGGCCCGTATGGTGAAAAAATACGTTTCTCTTCCAAAAAATGCTGAGGAGCAGGAAAAACAGACAGCAAAGCGAGTCATACAGTTTCTTTTAGACAATGGTGCGAATCCAGAGGATGCGGGAATTAATGATCCTTATATATTAAAAGAACTTGGCAAAACTATGCCAGAATTAATATTTGATTACCATTTTTATAGGGCTCAGATAGACTTAGCGCAGCTACAAGAAGGTGCAAATAAGAGTGATGAAAAGTCAGAATTTTTTGATGAAGAGTCATCAAATATACTTAAGGGAAAGCTGGAAAAAGCATTAAAGGAAATAGAGCCATTTTTCTCTCGCCAAAATGAATTATTAACAGCCATCGTTAAATTAATAAGAGAAAAAAGCCGAGAATGCAGCAATGATTCTTTGCGACGTGAACCCCCCCGTAAGATTGTGGAAAAAATCTTAGGCATTCCCAAATACAGCCTGGTTAATGATTCCTCGAAACTTCAAGCCCTTTGTAGAGTCGCTGAAGAGATGCTAGGCATTCGCATTGACCAAGTGAAATGCCGAGAAGATGAGCAAGAGATGATGCCTATGAGTGCTAATGCCACTGCGGTCGCATCACCATCAGATTATTCTCCCTTATTTGTGGCAGCAGCCAGTCGTGGTGCAAAAGAAACTGTAGCGCGTTTTTTAGTGTTATGGGGTGAAAGATTATCGCAAGACAATAAGCTAAGCGCACTATACCAAGCTGCTTCGCAGGGACATGCAGAAATCGTCCGCACATTTTTAATAGATGGCGGATTAACTGAGGAAGCAATGAATGCTAGGGTTCGAAATCATGGTGGGACAGCTGTAAGCAATCTTCAAGCTTCCTTAAATATTGCAGCTGCGAATGGACATTTGAATGTTATCAAACTTCTTATGGGGTATGGTGTAGAGGATGTAAAGCCCCACATAGAAGCTGATACAGAGATTAAAAATGATAATAGACCACTACTTCCTGTCAGTGCACTGGAATATGCAACTGCAAATAACCATAAGGATGTTATAGCCTTTCTCCTAAGTACTGGAGCGAAAATAGGTAATGCACTGCAAATAGCCGTTTCAAAGGACCCAGGGCTGAATCTTGCAAAGTTTTTTGTAGAGACAGCTAAGCAACAAGAAGGAAGCGCAGATGAGCTTAGAAGCGCATTATTACATGCAGCTAAAATTGGGCAGTTAGATACGATCAAGCTTCTTTTCGACCAAGATGTGCCGCTAACACGAGAAATATTAAATACAATAGCAGCCAATTTTGATGACCAAAGGGCTCTAGATATTTTTTCCTGTCTTAAACATTCTAGGCATAGGGAAGGAGCATTACGTGCTGCAATAGATTATGGCCATTTTGATACAGCAAAGTATTTGTTATTAACAGGGGTGAAGATCGATTATTTGGCAAGTGAGGGTAAGACTTTATTAGAAAATCTAGCTCAAAAGATAGAAGCTTCTTTAAAGCAGCATGGTCAAGCTGGAGAAGAACTGAAAGCAGTGTGGAAGACAAAATTAGCGTTTTTTCTAAGCCATAGTGCTAATCCGGAAGTACTTAATAATTTTCCAAAAGTATTGGAGCTGTTGGGCGAAAAAACCACCGTCAAACTCACTTTCAATTATCTCTTTGGTCAGGCTATTGATACATTTGATCAAAATGAAAGGCATGAGGATGATTCATTTCAACAAATTCAAGCGCTCCAAAACAGGCTATTGAGTAGTTTGGATAATGCACAGCGATCTGCGGAAAAGCCAGCGAGTCGGTTCCCTTTCTTTAAAGATAAACTTCCTACACCAGAAGTGATTGCAGATATAAGGCAAATGTGCGAGATCCATGGCGAAGACGTGCAAGCATTGGAGATACTTATAGGAATTGCAGAAAAAGAGGGAATTAAAGTTAAGCCTAATTCTTCCGCTGCTGCTGTGTTGACAGTAGTTCAAGAAGATGGAGCCTTACAACACGCAAGAGGAATGTCTGTAGTGGGTTCGGGTAGAAGCCTAAACTAAATTCAAATATTAGGTTGCTCATATGTCAGCTATGTGGTGATTTTTGCTTCTCCTCCCCATGGCCTTCCGTGGAGAATGCAGAACTTCTAATATTTTTTCGCTCTTGTATTTGTTTATAGTCATGATAATATCCGATTTGGATCAAAATTTATTCAGTTGTGTTTTAGTGGCCAGAATATTGATTATCTCGTCCAACATCTTACCTTGGCAAATTGTAGATGATCCATATTCATGGCATAAAAATAAAAAAAAGAAAAATATCAGGAGTTAGTGACATGCAACAATCAGTGCAATTAAAAGAAGATAATAACCGCGGTTCTATAGATGACGAAAATCGCCATTTGGAAGCCCTCATTCAACAAGGTAATCTACAAGGTTTTGTGTCTTTTATAGAGCAATTTCCAAGCATGCAAATTAAAGCATTCATTTTAGCAGAGAAAAATCGCCAGATGGAGATTGCGCAACATCTTTTATCTCAAAGCAAAGATCTCGCTCTTGTAGTGTTATTTGATTATATGATCGAGCAACAAGAGAAGAAGGGCGATGTAGCATTTCTTTTAGAAGTATTAACACCCTGGAAAGGTAAGATTTTATGTATATGTGCGCAACTTGGTTACTTAGATAAAGTGCAAAAACTTGTGCTAGAAAATTCAGGTCTTATCAATAATACATATAATGGTAAAACTGCATTACAGTACGCGATCTTGAGTCCAGATTGGAAACAAAAGTCAAAGATTATAGATTTTCTTATGGAGCAAGGGGCAGATCTAAACACCACCGATTCCCTCGCGTTATTGGATGATGCAAAAGCCAATTGCTATATATTTGTATCCGTTGTCTCTTTCATTGTGGAACACGAAAAAAATGAGGAAATCAGAGATAAAGCGCTATCTTTTTTTCTAGAACATTTCGACGAGGATAATGATGAGGCAGCATGGAAAAAAAGAAGTACCAAACCAATACTGCAATCTTTTTTAAATAAAGGTACTAGCCCAGAAACTGTACTTGATCACCCTCTTTTACTAACAGAGCTAGGTGAGACTGCACCGCAGTTAATATTTAATCACTGTTTTATGAGGGCTAAGAAGTATCTCGAGCAACAAGCAGAAAATGCAGAGAAAGGTGATGAAAAGTTAGAGGCATTTGACAAAAAATTACAGCATGAGCTTTGGGAAATACTATCTGATGCGCTCGGTAAAGTAGATAAATTTTGGGGTATAAGTGATGAGCGAAAAGCCACAATCCGTTTGATAAGAGAAGCAAGCCAGACATACAAAAATGACGCATTGGCGCTTCAAGCCCTATGTAGAGTGGCGGAAGATATGTTGGATGTTCAGGTCCCTGCTAAATCTTCAGAAAACGACAAAGAGATGCAGCCTATGGGGCCGAGTGCTAGTGCCGCTGCAGCCGCACAAAATTTCGTGTCCTCTCTTAGTGCATTAGAATATGCAACTAAAAATAACCATAGAAAAATGATGGCTTTTCTTTTGGAGAGTGGAGCGAAGATAGGCAAAGCATTTCAGATAGCAGTTTCACAGGATGCGGCGCCGGGTGTTGCGGAGTTTCTTGTGGAGATAGTCAAACAAAAGGGAAGAATGAGTGAGCTTGATGATGCATTAGTAGTTGCAGCAAAGCGCCGGGATTTGGTGTTAGTCATATCTCTTTTGAAGCATGTGGCGCCAACAGTAAAAACATTGGGTATTATAGTAGCCAGCTTCAGTGATCAAAAGTTGATAGAAATTTTTTCGTATCTTAAACATCCTGAGCATAAGCAAATGGCCTTATCTGCCGCAATATGTTATGGCCGTTTTATTGTTGCGGGAGACCTTTTAGCGGAAGGAGTGGACATCAACCAGGTAGCACACAAGCGGGGTACACTATTGGTAAGTCTGATCCATGAGATAGATATTACTTTAAAAGATCCGAACGCTCAGATAACTGATCAGCTTAAGAAGTCTTGGACAGAAAAGCTCAAATTTCTCTTAGCCCATGGTGCTAATCCAGAAGTATTGAGTCGTTACCCAAAAGTACTGCAATTGCTGGGTGAAAACACCACTGTCAAACTTACTTTCAATTATCTATTCAGTCAGGTTACTGATAAATTTGATGAAGAAGAAAAGCGTGAAGATGATCCATCACAGGCTCTCGCGCTTCGAGACATGCTCTTGAATACCCTGGAGGAGGCGAAAAAAGAGATCATATTGTCTTTGTTTGGAGATAAGTCCATGTTATCGGTAATTTCAGACATAAAAACGATGTGCGATACTTATCAGGCTGATGCACAGGCACTTCAGATACTGATAGGAATTGCAAAAGAAGCCGGAATTGAGGTTAAGCCTAAGCCTTCTCTTGCAGCGAGGGGAGTCAGACCTATTGACCTCTTGCAAGCAGTACAACCCGCTTCTGGCCCTCAGAAAAAAGAAGAAAGGTCTTACCAAGAATCCCAAGCTCAAAGAGGTGGCGTAGTAGATTCAATAGGTAGTTTAAATTCAAATCCGCCGCCTGCAGCTGCTTCATCATCTGGATGGTTCGCCAGCGTTATGTCTTTTTTATCTCCTTCTAATTCTAATATGCCTGACCAAAGTTTAGGAAAGCAGCAGGGAACAGAAAAAGCACTCAAAGTACAAGTAAACTTGACTCATTAAAGTGCGTGTAAGAGATCAGCCCCCATTAAGTTTGGTATAAATGATCAGAGTCTGACCGTCTTTGCGAGAAGCATAGCGATGCGGCAGTCTAGAAAAAAATCTAACGCCCCGTAGGACTCTTCGGGAAGATATAACTTCTAGATTGCTTCGCAAAATCGCTCGCAACGACAGGTAAAGAGTTTGCCTTAAGACATATTTGGTCCAGGAGAAAGCGCAGCATACACATAGTATATTGAGCACTTTGAAAACATTCTTCGCTCCAAGATTGGCAAAACATGGCCGCTTATACCAAATTCAACGGGGGCTGACCGTTACTTGTTGTTTATACAGCCCTTATTGACGAAATCCTATGTTAGGCTGTTGATTAGGGTTTAAAAGCTTTATTAAGGATTCAGCATCACCATAACCAATTTGCCGCACCGTTTCCTCGAACACCTGATATTGATGGTTAGTGAGCTTAAAGGAGCACTTGGAATGACCCTTTTCTAGCTTTATTTCTTCCACATTTCGTGCTTTCCCTGTAATTAGTTCTTGTATCGCTTCTACCACGCTTTTCCATTCGTCTTCTGCGTAATCGATACTTCCTTCATACATAATGAAATCACCTTGCCGAGATATTGTAGGTTTGGCATTGCCAAAAGCGTCACTTAATGCTTCGCAATTGCGCTTATCTTTTATCTGCTGCTGATTTGATTGTTTGGGTATTTGTGGAGCTACGCAGCCATTATTAGCTGCCCTGAGCTTTTTAATGTGTTGCCAGTTTAGTGTAATTTCAGTAGGAGAATTTGTTTGAATGGGTGCCATGCCAGGTACCTTTTCTGCAGCATTTTTAAATGTTTCCATGTCAGCTTCGTTAGGAAAGGTATAAATTCTAGCCTTTGATACCTCTTTATATTTAATTACCTCACTTCCAATATCAGCAAAGAACTTATTGATTACTTGAATGTCGTCATCGGTAAGCGGTGCTTGCTGAAAGAATCCGTGTGGCTTGAATCCTAGGGGTGAATCATTTTGCTTGCCTGATGCTTTGAGCATATCGCCTGAATCATATGGGTTTATACCCATTCCTGCGGCGTTTTGTAGCCCCCGGTTGAAAGAAATGTCTTTCTCATCCTTATTACCCTCATCAAGCCATTGGCTTCCAAGGCTTGTTGAATAATTTCTTTTCTCTTCTCATCTTGCCCATTCCCATAAAATTGTTTTTCTAGCCGCAAAACATCAGCGCCACCTTCAATAGATTTTTTTAGGCTGGCGATATATTTTGTTGATCTTTCTAGGTAACGTTCGTCAGATTCGATACAGTACTCTTTTCCATTTAAGTATTCCCCGACGCCAGGGCATTTCTTGCGGAAGGCGAAACGACTATCTGCTTGCATGGTATCGTTAAAGAACTTCATAACATTGGCATCAGTTCTTTTCTCGTTATCTGCCTTTATTGCTTGAAGGAGCATTCCGCAATGTTTGGGCGTCATACCTGTTAGTTTAGGTAATACTGCTAGAAGTTCTTCGGGATTTATATGGTAATCAGGAGCGTTCTTAGGAAGGCGGAATTCCCACCCTGATCTTATATCATATTCTATGGTGTAAGGTTTCGGTAAATCCTGGCTGACAATCTTGTTATTTTCGTCAATTTGGGTTGGTCGATTATGCTGACTCATGCGGGTGGCATTTTCGCGTGCTACTATTGGCGCTCTTCCTTGCAATTCATCCGCTACTTCCGTCATTTGCTCTTGGATATCTTCAAGTTTTCTTCTAACTTCTTTAGCTTGAAGAGAATTAAGATCTTTTATTTCTCCTAATTCAGTGAGATACCTGTTTTGTTTACCAATTAAGAAATTAAGTTTGGTTTGCGAGCCGCATTTATCCATTAGCGTTGTAAATTGCTCTGAAGTTATGCCAGCGCTTATTTTGAGATCGGTTCCATCTTGGTTTGGACTAAAATCACGTGGCATAACACGCATCCCTTTTTCTCCAGGCTTTTTAGCCTTGGTTCCGGGTATCAGCACTTCTATGGCGTCTGCCACTGGCCCTGCCATTTCCTTTCGTGCCTCTTCAAAAATGAAATACATTATCTTAGTTTTTTCGTTTTCGAGAATTTGGATATTTCCCAAAGCAACTTCGTCAAAAAGGTCTCTTATTGTCTTAATAGCAGCAATAACTTCTGGAGGTTGGTCATTCTCTTTTGCTGCAGCAACATTGTGTCGGAGAGGTGATGCTGCTGCAGGGCCTTCTGGCTCGTCATCCGAATCGAATTTTTTCTCACGTTCATCCGGAGGGCTATTTTGTTTTAAAGGTGATTTGAGTAATGAGCTTACTGTGGGGCCTGCTAGTAGACTTGGGAGAGCCACTTGTTGCTGAGCTGCTGCTTTCTGTGAATTTTCTTCCAAGAGAGATTTAATCTGTTGATAGACAGGGCTATCAGTGTGTTTCTGAAGCTCATCGAATACAGTTTGTCCGTTTTCATCTTTAAGTGTGGTATTTGCCCCTTTTTGTAAAAGGAGCTTTAAAGCATTAAGCGCATTAGGCGCTTCGAAGATGGCGTAAGATATAATTTTATGTAGTGCTGATCGACCTGATGCATCTTGAATATTAGGATTAATGTCCTGCTCTAAGAGAAATATGACGGCGTCACTTCCATGCCATTCATCAGCAGCACTGAGGAATACAGGTTCAAAATGTATGCGACGCATTTCCTCCCACGATCTTATACTATGCCTCTGGGTACAAAGGGTTTTCCAATACTGCGCGTCATTCCACATTCTTCGAAACTCTGAGTGTTTATCTTGAATAGGGTTATCATTCTTCGCCCAGTGGTTTAGCAATTTTAATGTAGACTGATCTAAGCTAATTTCTTGCGCCATTTTCATTTTCTAATTCCTCTTTATTTTCTTATTTTTGATGTTTTGGGATTATTTTTGATATATTTTTATGAAAATTTTAATAAATCGCTCTCAATTTGACATTTTATTTATTTGTTCAGCCAAGCTTTAAAAGAATCAGTATCTTTTATCTGCTTAAGTTTATTTCATTCTGGTGCACATCATTGCATCTACTTTTTTGGATTCTAGATTTATATCCAATGAATTTGCAAATTTTATTGGTCTATTTAGAGGTATTTTTGATTTCCCTAATCTATTTGCTTGGCAAATTTTATCTAGAATGCTCGCTGATGGAATTTAAAAGTCTTTTAAGTAGGTAGGTCGCCTCTTATGCTGCATATTTTCAAGCAATGCCCTAACAGGCTTTAAGGCTACTGTAGATACACAGGCTTAGTTCAATAGATATTGCCTTGTTTTAAACTATTTTTGGCTCTAATATGGGGGTTGTTTTAACCAATATATGGCTAAAAATGCATAGATATTTATTGAATGATCTCATCCAATGGAAAGAAAACCCACGCCGAATGCCGCTTATTCTGCGTGGCCCGCGCCAAGTGGGTAAAAGTTACCTGATTGAAATGTTTGGTAAAACGCACTTCCAGCAGTTAGTTACAATTAATTTTGAACTCAGTCCCCAGCTAAAAAGTTGTTTCGAACAATTCGAACCCGCCACTATCATTAATCAACTCGAATTGGCACTGGGTGTGCATATCACCCAAGACGGTCAAACCTTGCTATTCCTCGATGAAATTCAAGAACACCCTCCTGCTATTTCAGCTTTACGTTATTTCCCGGTAGTACGGGACGGTTAAAATCATTACAGGTTTTTATGCAAGAAAAAAATCAGTCTTTGGGAGTGAAAATTTCCTTAGATCCTCTCAGCATTAAAAATAACGTGCTGTGTATTCCTGCATACATGGTGAAATCTGTGCCCCGCTTGGTGCGCGAGATCTCTTAGCTTAATGGCAGCTAGGCTACTGTTTACATCCTAAACACCCCCCATGCAGTGTCTGCAATGGGCGCGTTCAATGCGGCGGAGATGCCTAATCCCAGTACTTTCCGTGTATCGGCGGGGTCAATAATGCCGTCGTCCCAAAGTCTTGCACTGGCGTAATATGGGTGACCTTGGGTTTCATATTGCTTTCTAATCTTTTCCTTAAATACTTCTTCTGCTGCTAAATCTACGGATTTTCCCATTTTTTCCTGTTTATCTTGGTTCACTTGAGAAAGAACATTCGCAGCTTGTTCTCCTCCCATCACAGAAATACGTGCATTTGGCCACATCCACAAAAATCTTGGGCCGTAGGCTCGACCGCACATGGCGTAATTGCCTGCACCAAAACTTCCGCCAATGATGACAGTAAATTTTGGGACGGTGCTACAAGCCACAGCACTAACGAATTTCGCGCCATCTTTGGCAATGCCTCGGGTTTCATATTTCTCTCCTACCATAAAACCAGTGATGTTCTGTAAAAAGACAAGAGGAATTTTCCGTTGATTGCAAAGCTGAATGAAATGCGCTGCTTTGAGTGAGGATTCAGAAAACAGTATGCCGTTGTTGGCGATAATGCCCACGGGGTAGCCATAAATATGCGCAAAACCACAAACTAAGGTTTTGCCGTAGAGCGCTTTAAATTCGTCGAATACCGAACCGTCTACAATACGCGCGATCACTTCATGTACATCATAAGGTTTGCGGCTATCTGTGTTGATAACGCCGTATAGCTCTTCAGTGGGATAGAGTGGCTCTTCAGGTATTTTAGTATTTAGCGTGAAGATCTTATTTTGATTGAGTGAGCCCACGGCTTCACGTGCCAGGCTGAGTGCATGCGCGTCATTTTGTGCATAGTAATCAGCGACGCCGGATACCCTACAGTGCACATCTGCACCGCCGAGTGCTTCTGCAGTCACTATTTCGCC